>CAYLRE010000262.1:0-6795 GCA_964385715.1 uncultured Planctomycetaceae bacterium | reverse complement strand
GCGAGTATAGCTAAAGTAGATGCCGGCTAGCATGAGTGGCAACAACAACAGCGGAAGCCAGGGACGCCCCGGCGAAACCAGGTGTCGGGAAGTCCAAGTGCAGAATGCGCAAATTGACAGGCAAAAGCCGAACACGATCGATTGCACCATGGGACCACGAGCGCGACCGAAATGCAGACCGGCTTCTGGATCGGCAATGTGCCTTGGGAACACTGCCCACCATTGATGCGTAATTTCCAGAAACGCGGAGATCCCGAGATATACACCAAAGCCAATACAGCAGGCGTGCAACAAGCGAATCGATTTTCGATCGAGCTTAGATTGTCGGGCAATCCAGAACAGCCACAGCGGGCTGAGGTAACCGATGATCAAGTGCCAATAGGGAGCTGGTCCGTCCCCGCCCGAATCACGCCAGTCGGCGGTAAATGTCCGAACCGCCAACCATCCTAAGAACGCAAACGTCACGTAGTCGGCGGTCCCCAACGGCTTGGGCTCCGTTCGCCGCAGAGCGCGGTGCACGAAATAGCTGCCTGTCAGTAGCATCAGCACCAAACGATCAGCCGTCAATTCAACAGGGCCAACGCGTTTGTGGAAGAAGAAATAGCCAAAGCAGGCATTCACGAGCAGAAACAGCAAGCAGCCACCCATCAACGACCCGCGAACCACCAAAACGGTGGCCCAGACGAGACCGACAATCAGGGCTAATGCGATTAGGAAGCTCATGGCGAAGGCCGAAGTCGACTAAAAGGTTTCTTTGTGGTTGGTGAAGTAACAGGTATTAGTGATACGTCGCTTGAAGTGTGATCTTGTTGATGGCCTGCCGCAGCGAAAGTCCACCACGTGGGCCGAGCAATTCGGCACCGTCTTGCCGCATGGCCGCCGGCAGCATGGCCACCTGTTGCCACTCTGGCATGGCAACGGGAGTCGGAGCGGGAGCTGTGGGAACGGTCAACAACAGCAACCCAAGACCGGCCGCCACCCCCCCAACGAATCCACCCGCCATGATGATGTTCTTGGAAAGGCTCACTGGCTTGCTGCCGACGTCCGGCGTATCCAGCAAGGTAATCAAGCTCGCGGACCGAGCTGCGGCCTGGCTCGAACGAGCGTCGGCCAGATTTTCCTGGGCGACTTCGAGCAGTTTGCGATGCGTTCCGACCTCTTCAATGGTCTTAGCGTAGTCAGCGCGAACATTAGCTAGACGCACAAGCCGTGAGTTCGTTTGAGCGAGTTGGCCTTCGAGAACCGCGATCTCTGCGTTGGCCAATCGCATATCACTGTCGACACCACGAACGGCGATATCGAGCTCCGCGGTCAGGCGCCGGCGAATCTCTTGTTCTGCCAGCACGGACGCCATTACGGCCGGGTGCTCGTCCGTTCTCTCCGACCTCACGTTGGCAGTATTGATCTGAGCGTCAATCAGCCCATCCTTCAGCCGACGAAGTGCCGGCTGAGAATCAAGCAGGCTGTTGGGAGTGGCGACCAATGACTGCAAATCCCCGCGAGCTTGAACGAGCAGGTGCTTGAGCTCTTCGTGTCCACGTTTCGTGGCACGCGCCGCCCGCAGTTCCGTATCGAGGCTGCTTACTCGGCGGCGCAGGTCGCTGTTTCCAGAGGGTGATTTGTGCAACACCCGCAACTCACCAAGATCGCTGCCGACTGCGGCCTCAATCTCGTGAAGTCGCTTGGCTGACTTATCCAGGTCGGACTGAGCGGCGGCGACCGTCTGACCGATCTCATCGATCATGCTTTGCGCCTTTTCATCCCGAAGGCGCTGGAATTGCAATTTGATTTGGTCGCACAAAGCCGTGGTAAGAGTCCTGGCTCGCTGGGGATCGGTATCCTTCACCTGGAGGTAGAACACCTCGGTGGTTCCAAACTCGGCCCCCTTGGGCGGAGCAACGGCAATCGACCCACGCAATCCTTCGATCGCTTTATCACTTGGCCAAGCATCGGCGGCAACAACCCCTTCCGCATCATCAGCAGTAGGTGGGCCGACTTGCTTGAGTGCGTTGGTCAGAACGGTCCGACTTCGCGAGAGTTCCAGGATTGTTTCCTGAACCGTCTTCATCTCTTCGCTGCGGTCGAACTCGCCAGGTCGCTGATGTGGAGAGTTGGTCGAACCCTGATTCCGAACCATCATTGCTTGAGACGCCTGCCAGGTGTCGGTCCGACGCATGGCGACGAAAACTGCGAGCAGCGTGCAGACCACGGCCGGCACCGTCCAGCGAAGCGGATACTCACGCAACATGCGGAACAGGTCGCTAAGCGGCCCGCTGACATGCTGGGCATCAGCATTCGAATCGTGTATATGAAAATCTGTCATCGGTGACTCCTAACGGATCAACGCCTGGCATTCGCTGACGGCGCTGCGAGCACGAGCGCGCAGCGAGTCCGCGCGCACACCTCCTGCGGCGTGGGATACTCCCTATCGAAAGAATATGTCGCTATTGGCGCGCAGCGACGAATGCCTGCAAGAAAACTCGGTTTTCCGCTTTCCCACCTGCCGTCCCGCCGGAATGTTGCTTTTTCGAAACGCTAGGCCGTGACTGACGATTCAGTCGAGAAGCCAGTGCGGCGACAATTTCCCTACAACCGCTACAGAATGCCTACAGAGAAAACAGTCACTCAGGAGCTCTTCTCGTTTGCTTATCTCTCGTAGTGACCAAGACTTGGAGTGCAACCTTACGCGCGGGGCCTCTCCTATTAAGTAGTCGCTCTCGCCGGAGAGAATGCAGCGGTGACACCGCTTCCTTGCATGACGTCCATCAAACGCAGCTAACAACGAGCCCCACGCAACCATGAAGATTCGCACCATTTCAAGCTTTAATGAACTGCTTGCCTTGGAATCGATTTGGGACGAGCTTTCGCGCGACATCCCGTTTCGGTCTTTCGCCTGGTTGTCGACTTGGTGGGAATGCTACGGTGACAGAACATCTGGCCGTCATTCATCGGAGTTGCTCGTTGTTACGGTTACGGACGAAGCGAAAAATGAGATCGTCGCCATCGCACCGTGGTATTTAGATCGCAGCAGTTCCCAAGGCCGCGTGATTCGTTGGCTCGGCTCTGGGGAAGTCTGCTCGGACTACCTGAGCGTGCTCTGCAAGCAGGATTGCGAAGCAGCAGTCGCCACCGCCCTGGGCGATTGGCTGCTCAGCGACACCGCACCTGACTTTGATGCCATCCAACTCTCGGGGGTATCCGACGACGACACGCTGCTACATCAACTCATCGAGAAACTGACGCATTCAGAAATTACCGGCCCCGCCAAAGCGGCGGCCCATCGCCGTAATGGACCAACCTGCTGGCGACTGTCGCTTCCGGGAGGCTGGGACGAGTACCTCAAACTGTTGTCCAAGACACGCCGTAAACGGGCACGAGGAATCGTCCGTGACTGGTTCGAGGCAGGACGAGCCGAACTCGTTACTCTGTCAAACGCAGACGATCTACCCGAGTGGATGATCACGTTTGAAGACCTTCATCAGCGACGTCGACGCAGCCTCGGTCAACCAGGCTGCTTCGCCTCGGCTCCGTTCGCCAGATTCCTCAACGAAGTGACTCCCAAGATGTTCGCCAGCGGCAAGTTCCAATTCAACCAATTGCGAATTGACGGCCAGCCGGTCGCAATGGACTTCAATCTGCTCGGCAACGATACCGTCTTCGCCTACCAGGGTGGCGTTGATCCAGACTCGCTCGACCATCAGCCCGGCCACCTAATTACCATCTCACAAATTCGCCGCGCTTTGGATCACGGAATTGTCACCTATGATTTCCTGCAAGGCGACGAACCGTACAAACACAATTGGCGAGCCGCACCAACGGAATATGTCGACTACCGCATCGTGCCGAATCGTACTCGCGCCAAGCTGACGCACGCCCTTTGGGCAACGAAGCAACAGGCTCGTTCGTGGGCCCGCTCTGCCTACCATGTGGCGTCGGACGTTCGCGAGCGTACCATCGCCGCATTTAAGGGGATGTCACGCGAACGTGGCCCGGCCTAACAACCCATCCCTAGACGCACATCCAACGAAGCAGGCGTTCACGAGAAGCAACATGCCAATATGGAAACAAATTATCCTGGGCCTTTACTACACCGCTACGCTGCCGGTGCGAGCTATCCGCACGCGTCTCGCTGCGCTGGCGGGTCGAGCCCCAATCATGATTTTCACTTGGCACCGCATCGCCGATGATGCGGCCAATGGCTGGACCACGAACAGCGAAGTTTTCGCTCGGGAAATCGCCTGGCTAAAGCGTCACTTTGACATGATTTCTCTCGAAGAAGCCCAACGGCGCATCGCCAGCGGGCGGAATCATCGTCCGGCCGCGTGTGTGACGTTTGATGACGGCTATGCGGTGAATTGCCAGAAGGCATTACCAATGCTGATTCGGGAACAAGTCCCGGTAACCTACTTCGTAACGACCGAGATGGCGCTCACCGGAAAGCCTTTTCCGCACGATGCAGAAATGGGCTGCCACTGGAAGCCAAACACCATCGAACAGCTCAAAGCGATGGCTGCCGCCGGTATCGAGATTGGTGCCCACACACGAACGCACCCGGACATTGGCAAAATTGAGAACGAAGCGGAACTCTACGATGAAATCGTCAAGGCCCGCGACGACTTGTCCGAGGCACTCGATTTGCCGATCCGCTACTTCGCATTTCCATTTGGCCAGCACGCGAACCTCGGCGCACGAGCCTTTGAAATCGCCAAGGATGGTGGCTTTGAGGCCGTGATGTCGGCCTACGGTGGATACCATTTTCCCGGCGATGACCCATTTCATTTGCAGAGAATGTGTGTCGACGGCCCGTTGATTCGCCTCAAGAACTGGGCCGGCTTCGATCCCTGGAAGCAAATCAAGATCAAACGCTACGAACCTGAATCGAAGAGCACGCGACAACTCTCGTCAGGAGTTGCCACCGTATGAGTTCCGCAGATGCTCAGCCCGCGACTACGTCGCCCAAATTGAACGGCCCCACGGCGGACGTCGCCGCAGGCAAACGTCGGGTCAAGACCGACTCATTGGCGACCAGCCTGATCTTCTTGTTTGGGCTAAGTGCGGTTCAGCCGTTGGTGTCGTTTGGCCGCGGCGTGCTGTTCTGCCGCGCACTCAGCCCCGCCGACCTCGGTGCCTGGGACATGGCCCTCAGCTTCTTGATGCTGGCGGGAACCGTGGTGGTTTTTGGAATCCCAGGTTCGTTTGGTCGCTACGTGGAACACTACACGCAACGCGGGCAGCTGGCGATGTTCTTAAGACGTACCACGTGGACCTGTACGGCGCTTACGGCGCTGGCCATGGTGCTACTCGCGACAATGGCCCCCTTGTTCTCGGAGATCATCTTCGGTCGCGCTGACCGAACGATGTGGGTCTACTGCGTCGCTGCGGGACTGGGGGCCTTGATTGCCCACGGTTTTGTTGTCGAGCTACTAACGGCCATGCGTCTGTTTCGTGTGGTTTCCGGGCTCCAGCTACTCAAGGCGGTGTCGTTCGTGATCCTATCGCTGGTCCTTCTCATCTCTTGGGAAGGTGGTCCGGCGAGTGTAATCCTGGGGCACACAGCGGCCTCCGTACTGGCGATCGCGGTGTCGTTGTACTGGCTGTTACCGGCTTGGCGAGCGGCCTCGGATCCAACAACCAGTTCGACCGACATTGATGCGACGATTATTGAAGAACCCGCGCCGACGGCGACTCAATTCTGGGTGAAGCTGATGCCGTTCGCGCTCTGGGTCTGGATCGCGAATTTCCTCTCGCATCTGTTTGAGCTAATCGACCGCTACATGATCGTTCACTACAGTGGCATGCCGAACGATGTGGCGCTCACACAGGTCGGGCACTATCACAGCTCCCGAATCGTGCCGCTATTGTTCATCTCGTTTGCAGGCATGCTCTCGGGAATCCTCCTACCGCACATGACTAAGGACTGGGAACGAGGTCGACGAGATCAAGTCTCAGACGGGCTCAATCTGGCGGTGAAGATACTAGGGCTCGCCCTAACTGCCGGCAGCGTCACTGTACTGGCGATTGCCCCGCAATTGTTCCAATACGGTTTTGGTGGTCGCTACGATGGCGGACTGGCCGTACTGCCTTGGACGCTGGCCTACTGTGTATGGTTCGGTATCTTCCTCATCGGCGACCTTTACATCTGTTGTGCCGAACGCGTTCGACTCGTTAGCCTGGCGTTGTTCATTGGTCTCTTAGCCAACGTCTTCTTCAATCTTGCCCTGCTTCCGGACTTCGGTCTCCAAGGCGCCGTTTGGGCGACGGCGATCTCTAAGTTCGTTGTACTCATCACGACGTTCCTGTTCGCCCGCGGGCTGGGCATGAAGTTCCATCGTGGGGTCTGGTTCATCACCTTATTGCCGCTTGCAATCTGCTTGGGAGCGTTCCCGGCGGCAGCCATCCTGTTCGTCACGCTGGCGGCTATCGTCGGAACGGACGCGATCCTGACCAACGAAGAGAAGACGCGTCTGATCGATTTGGCGCAGCCGGTACTCGCTAGGCTCTCCGGGCGGTAACACGCATCTACAGGCGACGTTCTGCGGCCTGTTTTCCGTGCTCCGAACCAACTACCATAGGTATCGGCGTATCGAGCGGGGCTTTCGCTCGAAATGACGCGCCGTGTGCCTCTGATTCACCCACCTAAGACGTTACCGCCCTGATCGAATCGCTGTAGGGGCCCTGCGACACCACGGCCAATTGAAATGACCGGGAAGCTATTAGCACTGATTGCGAAGTTGCTCAGTGGGGCAAGCGTTCGCTGGATCGACTGCCAGCCGGACACGCGTCAACGCGTCTACT
>CAYLRE010000261.1:0-6845 GCA_964385715.1 uncultured Planctomycetaceae bacterium | reverse complement strand
ATCTTGGAGTTTTTTTGCGTCCACCCCGTTTTCCGCCAGATGGCAAAAAAAGTCGGTGGCGAATCTCGGCAATCGCAGACGCTAAACCTCGAATCGGTCGTTGCACGCGATATCGAAACTTTCGGCCACGGCGCGGCTAGTGACTTCGCCAGCGTGGATGTTGATCGCCTTGGCGATGGGTCGCGATTCCGCGGCGGCAGCTTCGAGTCCCCGATTGGCGAGAATCAGTGCCCAGGGGAGCGTGACGTTACACAGGGCGAAGGTACTGGTTCGACCTACCGCGCCTGGCATGTTGGTCACACAGTAGTGCAGCACGTCTTCGATGATGTAGGTCGGGTCGCTGTGTGTGGTCGGCCGACTGGTGCCGACGCAACCTCCTTGGTCGATGGCGACATCGATGATCACGCTGCCTGGCTTCATCAGCTTGAGATCATCCTGATCGATCAGGCGAGGAGCCTTGGCCCCGGGAATTAGCACGGCCCCGATGACAAGATCGGCCGACTGGAGCTGTTCACGAATGGTGTGCCGATCGCTAAACAGGACGTCAACGTTGGCCGGCATGACATCGTCCAGGTAGCGGAGTCGCTCCATGTTGATGTCCAATAGACCGATGTTCGCGCCAAAGCCGGCGGCAACCTTAGCGGCATTGGCCCCCACGACACCCCCGCCGAGCACCGTGATGTTGGCCGGCGCAACGCCAGGCACTCCGCCGAGCAGAATGCCACGGCCCATCTGCGGGCGTTCCAGGTACTTGGCACCTTCCTGAATGCTCATCCGCCCGGCGACTTCGCTCATGGGCGTGAGCAGGGGCAACGCTCCGCTGTCGAGTTCGAGCGTTTCGTAGGCCACGGCGGTCGCCCCGGAGGCGAGCATAGCGTCGACGAGCGGGCGATCGGCCGCGAAATGGAAGTAGGTGAAGACGAGCTGGCCGGGTCGAATCAGCGGCCACTCTTCCGGCTGTGGCTCTTTGACTTTGACGATCATGTCGGACCGTTCAAAGATCTCGGCCGCCGAGGCGACCAGTTCGGCACCTTGGGCCAGATAGTCGTGGTCGGGCAATCCGGAACCGAGCCCGGCACCCTGCTCGACGAGGACTTGATGACCGGCGCGAACCATCTCTTCGACGCCGACGGGCAACATGGCGACGCGGTACTCGTCGCGCTTGACTTCGCGGGGAACTCCGACGATCACAGCAAGGCATCCTTTCGCATGATCGAGAATTTAACGAACTAGTAAAACTGAACTTCCTGGGAGAGGATGTCGTTGGTTCGTCAGGCGGCTTGGGAGAGTTGCCGCTCGCCGGGTGCGACTAGTTGGCGGCAGTTAGTTGGCAGCAACGTCGCTCTGGGGCTTGGCCGCCGGCATGGCAATGTCGTCCCGCTCGTCGCCTGTTTCTCGTTTTCGCAAGTAGAGCTTGATCGGCACCTCTTCAAACGGCAGGTTGTCACGGAATACCTTGAGTAGGTAGCGGCGATAGGGCTGTGAAAAGGCCGAGGGATTATTGCAAAACAACACGATCGTCGGCGGCTGGGTGCTGACCTGCGTAGCGTAGTAGACCTTGGGCGGTCGGCCGCGGTAGATCGGCGGTGGGTTGCTCGACAGGGCGGCCGTAACCAGGCGATTCAGTTTACCGGTGGTGACTCGTTCGCGGGCCTGCTTGAACAGGTTCTGCGAGTGGTTCAGCAGCGCCTTAACGTTCTTGCCGGTCTGGCCAGTGATGAATCCGATCGGGGCGTAGGTCATCGTGCGGAACGTATCCTGCAGGTAGGTAACCCACTTTTCGGTCGGCATGGAGTCGACCATGAGATCCCATTTGTTGACCACGAAGAAGCAAGGTTTGTACTGATCGGTGACGTAATCGCATAGCTGGCGATCGACCTTACTGATTCGCTGCGTGGGATCGAAGAAGATGAATACCACGTCGGCTCGGCGAATGCTTCGCTGGGCACGGTGAATGCTGTAGAAGTCGAGGTCCGTCTTGACCGACTTGCCCCGTTTCACGCCGGGCGTGTCGATGGCGATGAAGGCTTTGCCGTCCAGCTCGAACCGCACGTCGACACTGTCGCGAGTCGTACCAGGCACTTCGCTAACGATCATTCGTTCGCTATCGAGCAGTGAGTTGATGAAGGTGCTCTTGCCGGTATTGCGCCGACCGACCAGGGCAAACTTCATTTCCGGCTCAGCCGCTTCGGCGGGGCTGCCTTCGGTATCTTCCGCCGCCGGCAGACGCTCGACGATCATATCGAGTAGCTGCATATAGCCGCGGTTCTGCGTGGTACTGGTGCAAATCAACTTGCCACGCCCGAGACGATAAAACTCGGCCGCTTCCGCGTCCATGGTCTGTTTGTCGGCCTTGTTGGCCACGCAGATGATCGGCTGCTGGATATAACGCAATCGTTGTGCCACATCGGCGTCGTGCGGCAACATGCCTGCCTGGGCATCGACCACGAACAGCACCACGTCGGCCGAATCGATGGCGAGTTGGATTTGCTCTTCGATCTCGTCGGTCAGATCATCAACATCATTGACCCCCATCCCGCCGGTATCGATCAGCTCGAAGTAGCGTTCGTCGTGACAGAGCAGGTACGACATGCGGTCGCGCGTTACGCCGGCCGTCGGATCGACAATGGCCAGCCGCTTACCGACAAGCCAATTGAAGAGGCTCGATTTGCCCACATTGGGGCGACCAACGATAACAACCTTGGGGAGACCCATGGAATACGCTCGAATCTAGACGAAGTGTGTCGTTTCAGAAGGCGGGGAGATCGGCTCGAATCCCGTTCTGAAAGAGGCAGGAAACAGCTGAGCGACCTGGTAACCATGATAGCTCAAGCGGCAAGGCAAATCCTAGGGTTGCGAAACACCTGTCTAGGCCCTTTTAGTGGTGCAGATGGGGATCGACACCAGCTGAGAATAGTCGCGGTACGCCCGACTCCGAAAAGTTGCCCTTAGTGCTATTCGCACAAAAGGTTCCGACCTTGGGCATCCGCCGCGAAAAAATGAAGATTCGCCGCATCAAGCCAGCAAGAGCAGGAATCGCCCACGGTCGCCTCGAACGCTAGGGAACCGCGGGCCAATAGCGACTGCCCGTCAGCTAGTTGCAGCTCAACCTGAAAGGAATCCCCAAGCGCCTGGACCGCGGTAACCTGCGCCGTCAGCGGCGAGTCAGGCGCGGCAGTATCCTTGGCAGTCGCCTGACCACTCGAATCAAACCGGACGGCCGTGGGGCGCACGCCCAGCACAATCTCCTGGCCTGCGTGATTCGCCAAGGCGGCCGCCTGTGCTGCCGCAGGTGAGACCTGCCAGGGGCCGGCCTCGAAGTGCAGGTCGTCACCATCAGCGACCAGCTGCCCTCGTAGCAGGTTCATCGTGGGCGAACCAATTCGCGTGGCGACGCAGACATTGGCCGGCTGCGAGTAGACCGCCGCGGGCATGTCGCATTGCTGCAAACGCCCTTTGTCCATGACGGCAATGCGATCGGCCAGCATCATCGCTTCATACTGATCGTGCGTGACAAAGATCATCGTCGTATCGAGTTCGCGATGCAATCGCTTGATATCATCGCGAAGTTGAGCCCGCAACGTGTCGTCCAAACTGGCCAACGGCTCGTCGAGCAGGAAGCATTCCGGACGGCGAACCAACGCTCGGCCCAGAGCAACCCGTTGTCGCTGGCCTTCGGAAAGCGCATGGGGACGGCGTTTCAGCAACTCTTCAATCTGCAACAGCGCGGCCATCTGGCGAATGTCGGCGTCGAACGAGGCCGGTTTGCCGCCCCGCATTCGCAGCCCAAACGCCAGGTTGTCGTAGACATTCAGATTCGGATAAAGGGCATGATCCTGGAACGCCATGGCCACGTTCCGTTTAGCAGGCGCCAGACGGGTCACGTCGCGGTCGCCAATCTGAATTGTTCCGGCGGTCGGCACTTCCAGGCCGGCAATCAGTCGCAGCGTCGTCGTCTTCCCGCAACCAGACGGGCCAACGATCACTAGCAATTCACCGCTAGCAACTTCAAGCGACAAGCTGTCCACAGCACGTACATCGCCGGAAAACGTCTTTTCAAGTTGCTGTAAGGTGAGCGATGCCACGAGGGCTTCCTTGTTGTCTGTTTTTGGGCGTCCGCGCCTAGCTTTTCGCGGGCTCTTGCCTAAGGCGAGCGAGCGGCGAACCATTGCCCGGGGTGCGGCCTTGTTGTTCGGTTCGGACCGCTTCGGCCTCTTTCCCGTTCGGACTATGAACCGCGTCCTCGGTTGCCAGTCTACGTGAACCGCACGTCGATCTGCCACTGGCGCGGTACGGACCGCTGTCGGCACGGCCATAAGCCAGGAGCCGAAATGTCCCTTGAGATACCGGTGTTGCGAATTGACCACCTGGGGTGTTGCCGGCAGCGAACAATGCGATGTTGCAAAAAAGCAACGTGGCCTTTGGCGATGCCCCAAGTCGTTATGGGCATTGGATATAGCCACAAGCGGTTGATCGCGGAGAGCGACTGGCATCGCAATTGCGGATTGGTTCTACCATGAGCAACATCATCGAAATCAACGACCTGCCGACGCTTCAGAACCACCGCCTCCTTTGGCAGTCTTTGCTGCCGCAGACCCGCGGGGCCTCATTCTTCCATTCGCTCGATTGGTTCGAGCAATACTGGAAGCACTATGGTCCCGAGGGAACCGGCGTCTGCCAGAAGATGCGAATTCTCGTGGTCCACGCGGCCGAGAAACCGATCGGGATCCTGCCGTTGGTCGTGCGTCACGAGTCGAAGCTCGCCGGTCCCCAGTCATGGCGAACCGTGCGCACGCTCGACTATCCCCTACACGATTGGGGAAGTTCGTACGGGCCAATCGGACGAAACCCCGCGGCGACATTGTTGGCCGGCCTGGGTCACATCGCCCGCACGGAGCGTGATTGGGACGTCATCGAATTGGCTTCGATCGACCAAGAAACCGTCGATCATGGGCGCACTCCACGGGCCTTGGCACAGGTAGGCCTGCAGGCGACGGTCCAGGATCACGAACAGTCGGCACGCGTGGTGTTGGACGGTGGCTGGGAAGACTATTGGGCTTCACGTACCAGCAAGCATCGTAACAACGTACGGCGAATTGAGAAGAAGTTGGCCGAGCAAGGGGAAGTGGAGTACGTTCGTTATCGACCTGCGGGAACGGCTTACGGCGATGACGATCCTCGCTGGGATCTATTTGAGACCTGTCTAAGAGTTTCGCGCAGTAGCTGGCAGAGCGAATCAACCGACGGGACGACACTGTCACACGAGTCGATCTTGCCCTTCTTGCGGGACGTTCACACCACAGCTGTGAATCGAGGGGCGCTCGACATCAACCTGCTCTATCTGGGCAGTAAGGCGGTCGCCTACTCCTACAACTATATCTACAACGGCTATATCTTCGGCCTGCGGATGGGCTTTGATGCGAGTGCCACGACTCAGGGCGCAGGCACCGCACTTGTCCACCGGTCAATTCAGGATAGTTTTGAGCGAGGCGACCAGATCTACGACCTGGGAACCGGTTACTTGGAGTCAAAACGTCGTTGGTGGAACGCGTTGGTCACAACCAAACGCTACACCCACTATCCCGCGTTGGAGCTGAAGGCTCAAACGCTCCGCTGGGGACGTCGCTTACAGGGTTGGGTTCAGCAGGCGAGAGCAGCTCGCGGTGGCCCGAAGGGAAGTGCCGGTTCGAAAAAACAAGGCACAAAAGCCAAGTCAGCGTAATCGCCGCGGCGATACATCGGCGCATGAAAGAGCCGCCTGGCGGGATCCTTCCCGCCAGACAGCAACACGGTGATGACTCGAACTGTGAATGCCTTGCTTCTGCAGAGCAATAACGCGCCTTGAGGCGGCGTTATCCTCGCTATCGGGCGTTCAGCTCGGCCGCGTTCTGGTTGCCCGCCTTCATGGCGGCCGCCTCTTGTTCCAACGAGAATTCGTTACCCGCGGCGAAGTATTGGATGTCGTCCCACAAGTAGTAGCCACTGGGGAGCGTCTGTCCGCCAACGTTGACCTGACAACCGGTCAGGACCATCGTCATCAGGGCTACCGCCGCCAGGCCACAGGGGCCCAAGCTCTTGCGTTTCGCTTTCTTCACTTTCATCTCGCAAATCTCCCGATGGCGGCCAAGGTCGCGTGTGTCTTATTTCAATGGGGTCACGGCCGTGCCGTGGACCTCCACTTAAGCCTTAGAATCGTTACCACCGTTATCGTCCCCCAACTCACCCGAGATTCACTTCTTTTGGCGGAAATGTCGGAAGTCTTCGTTGTCGTGCTGATAGCGTTACCGGGGGCGTTGATAGCACCGAACAGTCCGCCGGCGCCGCGCGCCAATCGCTGCAAAGCACGCCGATTCCCGGAAAAAATGGGCCCAAATGCCGTGACAGGGGTATGATGGAATAGTCGGGAAGAACGACGCTTGGCGTGGCAAATGCTAGCAGAGAGCGGGATTTGAGAATGCACAATATGAATCAGCCCAGGCTCGCGGTCCGATCGGCCACGAGGCCGACCGCGACGCGGTCGCGGCTAACGATATTGCTATCGCTGGTGCTAGCGATGCTGCTGGTCGAGGTCTCTCCACGGCGAGCAGACGCCCAGGGACGACGTCGATCGTCCGACGTGCTGAAGTCGGTTTACTTCGCGACATTTCCGGCACTCTACGACGGCGACTATCGTGAGGCCCAGCAGGGTTTCAAACGCTCGCTCGTCAAGGCAATCAAAACGACCGAAGCCCGTTGGATCGATTCGATTTGCTATTTCGCGATGGCTGGCGAAACGGCCTATCAGGTGGGCAACAACGACGAAGCCTTGGAGTACTTCACGGCCTCACTGCGGTTGGTCGACGAGT
>CAYLRE010000260.1:0-6855 GCA_964385715.1 uncultured Planctomycetaceae bacterium | reverse complement strand
AGTCAGCCGTTCTCGGCTACGAAGACGATGCGGCCGCCGGCTCACCGGCGTCGACAATCTTACGGTTGGAGTCGGTCTTCTTGAGTCGCCAGATATAGCCGTCGACGATGAAATGATGAAGATTGATCGCCGCTACCATCACCCAGGCACTCTCATCAACACCAAACCCGGTGAAGGCAAACGCCAGCGGCATACAACTAAACAAGCCGTAGCCCAACAGCACGCAGGCACCGTAGAACCACAGCACGTGATACAAGACTCCGCGGCGGTTGTCCGGCTCGCTCATCTTGTCTCGCACATGGAAAATAATCACGATGCCCAAATACTGGATGCTGTGAAAGATCGTCGCCCACACGAAGGCATTCATCGGATCGAGTGCGAAGAACCAAACGGAATTCGTAATCAGCATCAACAGGCTGATCAGTGGAAGTGGTCCGCTGGAGCTGCTCCACGTCTTGACCAACAGAATCACCGGGGCGGCGCAGGCGGCCACCAGCAGCACCTGATCGAGCATCCCTTGCCACGGTTGGAGCAAATCGAACATCGATTCGGAAGCGACCCACTGGACGCCAACGTAGGCCCCCATAACCTTTCCCGAAACGCAAAGTGTCATGCGGAAGAACGGAATCATGGCCAACCAAAACAACAGTCGCTTGTCGCTCTTGGTCAACATGCAACCCGATCGATAGGCATACATGACAGCCAGGCCGTACGCCTGGGCCGCGTAGTGGTACGGCGACCAGGTGAGGTAAAGCGATTGCAGTTGTTTGCCGGCAGTCATGGGCCAGGTCAAACAAATCAAGATCACGCCCAAACAGACAAGCGGAAACGCCATCGTCAAGAACGGCAGGGCTTGGATGGAACCGCGCTTGCTGTAGAGGCGAACCGTGGAGGCCGCGAAGTGGGCCATGTTGGCGACCAAGAACACAAAGGGGCCCCAACTGCCAGGCCCCTGAGACCATTCTTGGTGTTGCCAGATGATGAACGTCACCACCAGGCTAATGCCGCCGCCGATGACCAGATAATCGAAGATCGGATTGACAAAGCTCCGACCAATCAACCGGCCGGAGCCACTACTCGCTGTCGCTGCTTGAGACATAAGGGCCTCGAACGAGTTCTACTTCGCTGAGTCGAAACGCAATCGCCTCGCGCTCTCTCATGCCGCGATTATAGCTCATTGCCCTACCAGAAGCGACGAACGGTCCCACGGGCGCTAACAATCGCTAAGATCCGTCGCTACGACTCGCCTCGATCAGGAAATCAAAGGCCACCGGCCAATGGTCACTGCCAACGTATCGACCTACGCGATGATCCCGAATGACAATCTCAGCACTCGCCAGCACATGATCGATCGGAATTCGCGGTAAGAAGGGACGTGGAGCCCAGGTACCCTGCATACCAAAACCGAGGCGACCGTCGCGCAGGTTCGTGCTTTCGAGCATGTCTTGAAAGTAGGGCGACCAACTGGTCGTGTTCAAATCGCCCATCAACAAGACCGGCCCTTCAATTTCTTGAACGGTCGCCGCCAGCTCGACCAGCTGTTCGTTTCGCCGCTGGGCCGCGAGCCCACTGGCAGGCGGAACCGGATGAGTCCCGATCACGGTAAAGCTGCGCTCGCTTCCGCCGCCTGAATCTTCCATCAGACGGGCCACGACCGTCGGCACTTTCGAGTTGCCGACATAACGCATGTCGATCGATTCGGCGGGCAGCCGGCTAAACAAAGCCATACCAAAGTTGCCGCCATGAAGTTGCGACGCGTGATACGGATACTCCTGCTCGAGGGAAGAGAGCGACTTCATCCACGCCTGAGTGACTTCAATGCAGACCACAAAGTCGGGGTTCTCCTCGCGAATGTAAGACAGCACCTCGTCGTGCGATCGATTGCGAGCCTGCACGTTGATGGTTATTCCGCGAATCGTTCGCGACTTGCCCGTGGCCGCCGCATCGTTTGAGGCATGAGAAGCAGGCGGCGACGCAGCGGGAGAGGGGGCCGCTTCTGCCACATTGCCACCGCCACTGACGGCGACTGCCGGACCGCCGAAGTAGAGCGGGGCGATCAGCGAAATATTCCACAACATCACGGCGGCCGTCACCAGGCCGGCACGATGCTGCCGCAACAAGAAACAAAGCAGGCAGCCGGCGAGTAACATCATCACGTAGTAGAACCGGAAATGCGTACACAGTTCGAGCAACCAATGCCAACGGGCGCCGACGGCCAGCACGGTCGGCACACAAGCCAGTAGCGTCAGCTGGCCGATGCTACGCCGCCAGTAGTCGCTCCGCATCCGCTTGTGCTGCGTGGTCTCTTCCTCGGCACTCCCCGGCATCGTTGCCGGATGCGTGTCCGTACTTACCTTACTCATGCTTCTAGTCGTTTTCTTACTCGTTGAATCTTACTCATGGAGTCTCGATTTCGGACAGCTGCCCAGCCCTATCCTAATGCAATTCGTCCGCGGCGGAGAGATCTTGTAGATTGGCGGCCGATCAGGATCCAGACACGAGTCGCAATTTGGCACGGCCTCGTTTCATAAAAACTACCACGAACATCACGATTGCGAGAACCGAGGATAGCAGGCCGACACCAACAGCGATGATCAGTTTCACAACGAACCCCATCATTTGCTGCTCCAACGACGAAAGCGGCTCGCTGGGACGGACTGCTGGTTTGACCGTCATCAACGGCGGCGCGATGTGAACACGATACGCACCCGGCTCGCGCACCTCGAACTCGACCAGTCGGGCGAACAAGCTGCCATGCAGTTCGATTGTTTCGTAGACGTTACGCACCGGCAATACGTCGCCAGACCCGTCGCGCCGAACCACGACCGTGGCGGTTTTGGCCGCACGCCAGGCCTGGTTGGCTTCTCCATTTTGTCGATCCGAAGCAGCTCGGTAAACGTATAGCGAATAAGAACCCGGACTCTCAATCTGTATCGAGCCATCACCACGAACGCTCATCGCGTTGCCACGCAGACTCGATGCATCGCTTGGCCCCAGCCAAAATGCGAAGCCGACACCGCCGACAAGAATAACCACGCTGATTGCGTACCAAAACGCCGGTGGACGAATCTCAGATGTCTGGTCAGCCATCCTCGGGCCTCATTCAAAAAGACGCAACATCGTCAGTCGCCAACAATCGCCTGAGCACGCTTCTGTTCTGCCTTCTTGAACTTCGACAACATCACGATTGACTCAACGAGTTCTAGAACCAGAATGCCGACAACGATCCAGACGTAATAGTCCTTCAAGACACCGGGCGCGGTTATCATCGGGCGGACGATGAACGCTATGACAACGAATACCACCGCGAGACCAATCTAGAGCGAAAGATAGGTAGATTTCGTCATCGAGAACAAGCCGTAGGCCTTGATTCGGACCGGCTCTTGCGATGATGCGTTCGGTGTCTGTGGAGTTTCGTACGGATTCGTAGTCATGCCGGCTACCCTCGTGAGATAAATTCACCCGTGGTCGGTTACCAATAGCGTGATCGCTACTGCCGACATTGTAGCAGACAGAAACCGGAAAAGGCCGGGCATCGTACCGGACGGGACATGACAACGGATGGGGCGCCAAAAATGAGCCGGCGAATTGCGAATCCGGGCACGCGGCACCGTGGTCCTCGTTCGTCGCTAACCTACCAGCAGCCGCCCAAGACGTTGCCCACCAGCTCGACCGAGATCGTGGCCATCGTCGTATCGCGACTGATGCCGGTGAACACGTCGGTCGACCGCCCTTCGACCCCGGCCCGCACACGCATCGCCCCGTGCCCGAGGGCAAACTCGGCTCCGCCGCCGGCAAAGTAGCCAGGTGCCCAATCGTAGTCGGTCAGTCGCGTGGCGACCAACTGCGCCTCGTTCAAGTTCTGCGGCTCTTCGCGAATGTTGGTCGTCGTGTAGAACAACGAGAATCCGCCTTCGACGAACAGGTTTAGTCCGTCGTTGACCGGCGCCCGTTCGCGCAGTCCAACCCGCAATGCCGCCTCGAAGACGCCGCCGATCTTGCTGCTGGGAATGCCGGTACCGTTGAGTTGCACGTGATCGTCGTCGTCGAAGCCAACCAGATCGATATCGATAATCGGCGTATAAACGAACGGACGACAGGCCGAACAGTGAATCTTCAGCGGCTTTAGCTCCGTGGCGATCCGCATTCCCACGCCGGGCTCAATCAGGTCGGGCACCTCCGTGGTCGGAATCTTCACCACCGGTCCAAACGCCATGTTGGCAACGCAGCCGGGAAGCAACCACTGTAGCGGTCCCTTTTGATTGCCGTTGTGACCAAACTCGGGCGACGCATCGAAACAGCCACAGGTCTCAGAACTACAGAACTCGGGGCCGCATCGCGCCTCGCAGCGGGGCGCACTGTTGAAGTATCGGTCGTCGTTCGTTGCCCAACCGGCCGGTGGAACCCCCTCTTCGAGAATCCCCAACCGCGCAGCCGCCGCCAGGCGTTCCCCTTGTGCTTGCGACTTGGTCGCAACGCCCGTTAGCAACAAACAGGCCATCGCGCCCAACAGCGCGCATCGCAGCGACATCTTTTGAATCAACGGTGTCTTCGTCGCAATCATCGGTTCTCGGTTCGACAGGCGAATTAGGTTTGTCAGGACCTCGTTGTGGGGCGGCCTCCTGACCGTCCCATTCGGCCGACCGTAGGTCTCCAGCTTGTTCCCATTGGAGGGAGACCTTCGGTCAATACCGTGGAGGGGTCGGGAGACCACTCCACAACAGGTGGCGGCGCGTACGGAAAGACCACGGCACCGGCAGATACGTTAATACTCGGAGGGTTTGCGCGTCTTACTCGACCAGCAACGATTCCGCCGGCAAGCTCGGACCTATCTCCCCCAGACTCCCAATCGTTTTGCAACTCGGCAGCTACTTCACAACCTGATTCTCACCGCGAGAGAACCGCAAAACCGATGTGCTAGCACGGCAAGCGCACAATCTCAACGAACGTCAAAAATCAAGTACAGCCTCAGAAGCGTTGATATCAGAACCACATACGGCAAGACGCTAACCAACAGGCGTGCCCAAGTGATTTCGTCCTCCCCTTGCTGACGCAAGAGAGCTTTGAAATCGAACGCAATTGCACCGAGCTGTACCAAGAGTCCCAGCGATGCCACGCACATGCCAATAGCCATGATCGAGAGAACGATGCGGGGGACCTCGTTAGGCGGAGAAAATAACGGCACCACGAAAATGGCGATTAGCCCGGCAGTACACAGAAGACACCCCAGTATCCCGGCCCAATCGTATCGCCATCCGCTCGGTTTGTCTGGCAACGCCAGGGGTAATCTTTCCTTCCAGTAAAGGAGACATCCGAACGCAATCGAAATCGCCAACTGTGGCACGCCAATACAGATCCCAATGCCAAAGAAGAACTCCGCCGGATTGACGATTCCCTGGCCGCCGAGCGTGCGAAGGATGAAGTCCACAGAAAGCCCGCTTAGTTCGAGAGGTCGCTGAAACAAGAAGGAGTGAGGGTCCATTGTACCGGTTTTGTTCACGCCCGGGCGATCTTCGACTTTTTCGACGGCGCAGTGTCGAATCCACTTTCTCAAGAGAGTCCAAGTTTCTTGAGTTAAGCCTTCCGCCCCCCTGCGGTTTGCCTACAGTCAACCAAACCGCGGGCAACCTCAAACACGAACCAAGGGGGCCGATCATGCCATCGATCGAAACGTTACAAGAGCAGTACGACGCGATCCGCCGGGACGCCGAGCGGTTGGCCGGAGGACTCAATGACCTGGCACAACGGGCGACCGTTTACCACCATCTATTCGAGCATTCAGGCCGCAATCACGTCTTTCCATTGATTGCCGCCCACGGAGCAATGTGGGCTCGCGGCTACTTTCGTTATGGGTTGAATCTTGGCCGCTGCTGCTCCTGGAAGTACGCTTTCTCGCCTCACGTGCGGCAGCAAAGGCTCGCTCAGCTCGACGCCTTTGCCGATGCCTTTCGCGATATCAACCGCCGCGTCTGCATCGACACCTATACCTCTTACCACTTCACGGAACGTTTTGGAGATGACCCGCAGGCTGGCCAGTTCGTGCCGCCCAAGCTGCTGGCCCAACTGCGAGGCTGTCATGCCGCCCGGCGGGAGAATCGTGAGCTCGCGGTCAGCGAGAAACGGGAGATGTTCAAGACCTTCTTCCTCAACGAACAAGAAACGATCGTGGGGCCCAGCATCGCCGCGGCGACGCAAGAATTCGATTGGCCACTCATGAAGGCGATCGCGCTACGTCCAGTGATTCGCTTCGCCTACTTCGGATCTCGGCGACCGCTTTTCTTTCGCAACTTCGCGAACAGGAACGTGCGAATCAAGAATGGCCTGACCGCCTTCGACACGGCGACCCGCGTCGGCCTCGATGCGGTCGAAGCGTCGCTAGCCCACTACCGCCTGCTTCCCGAACCATTCTTCGCCAACTCCGCCCACTACTTTTCTACGCTACGGCAGAGTGTGTTAGTGGGCGGTTAACGTGTCGTTCTTGAAACCGAAAGGGCGAGGCCGCTAATCGTTTGGCCCCGTGAAGTTGGTGAACATCTCCTGGAAGTCCAGGTTGTCAACATCGCCATCGCCACTGGGGTGGGGATGCACGTCGCCCTGCAGCCGCGTGCGACCAAAGGAGGGTGCCGGCGGATCGGGGTTCGGCCCGGTGAAGTTAGAGAACGCCACGATGATGTCGGTGTTGTCGACGTCTCCGTCCCCGTCGCGATCGCCAGGCAAGACGGCCGTCGTATACGGAGCGCTGGCCTCAGTGTTGCGATAGTACTCCTGCAGAATCAACGTCGAGGAAACCGTATCCCATAGCCGGCCACAAAAAGATTCCGTTAACGTTCCGCCGCCGATCGACCAACTGCCCCG
>CAYLRE010000259.1:0-6907 GCA_964385715.1 uncultured Planctomycetaceae bacterium | reverse complement strand
GGAGGATTACTGGCATTACAAGGAAACGTTCCGGGGTGCCATAGAGACGATTCGCGCGGCGCTGGGTCGCCTGATAGCGCAGAACTGAGCCATGTGAAAGGACACAACCATGAAGATCATCGGCATCGTAGGTGGAGTTGCGAGCGGGAAAAGCTTTGTTGCCGAGTGCTTTCGCGAATTGGGGGCGGTGGCCCTCGATGGCGACCGTGTCGGCCATGAGGTGCTACTCCTGCCTGAAGTTGAAGAAGCGGTACATCGTCGCTGGGGCGATCCAGTCTTTACGGAAGAGGGGCACATCGATCGCCGTCAGCTCGGCAAGATCGTCTTTGCTGAGGGTGAAGAGGGGAGGCGAGAGCTAGAGTTTCTCGAATCGCTAACGCACGGCAGGATAGGCGAACGGCTTGCCGCGGAAGCCGATCGGTTGCGGCAAAAGGATGCTGTGCCAGCGGCAATTATTGACGCTCCTGTGCTGCTAAAGGCCGGCTGGGACGACATCTGTGACGAAATCGTGTTTGTTGACACGCCCCTGGAGCAACGTCTGGAACGAGCCAAAACGCGAGGCTGGGATGCCGAGGAGCTGGACCGTCGTGAGCGAGCCCAACTCTCTCTCGATACCAAACGTGAGCGGGCTAGCACAGTCATCGACAATTCGCGCAGCCGGGAGGAGACCCGCCAGAGGGTTCGAGAGTATTGGGAAAGAATCGTTGATGTGGGCGAAAATGCCTGATTTTTGCCAATCCCCTTGAATTGTCCGCTAGATTCGGCCAGGATGTAGATAGTCACATGAAGGGTCACGCACCTCGGTCGCGTGGCAACATGGATGTTGGCAGGTCTTCGCATTCAATTCCCCTTTCAGACCTTTGCCCCGGTGTGGCGCAACCCATCGAGCGCAGTTCCCGCGTGAGATACGGGCCTTTTCCAATTCGTTCCTTGCGACGATTGTCAGCAAAAACGTAACCTTCCGCAGGCGCCATCCGTGTGCCTGCACAAAAAGTTCATTTCGCCAAGGAGCAGTCCGCCATGGCGCAGACCAAGAACACCAAGCCTAAGTCGACTCTGGCCAGCAGTGCCAAGCGACCGGCGATCACAGGCTCGGTACTTACGAACGATACCAACGAGACATCGGGTGACGAGCCACTTTCGTTGGCAGAGGAACTCGCTGCAGAGGCCGATAAGACGGGCGAAGAGCCGTCGGATCGGTACGAGCAGATTAAACAGGGTGACGTTCACATCGCCGAGCTGCAGCGCATGACGATGCCGCAGCTGATCGAGCAAGCTCGCGCTGAAAAGCTCACGGACATCAACGGGCTAAAGAAACAGGATCTGATCTTCAAGATCCTCAAGGAGCGGGTGAAGCTCAATGGCCTGATGTACGGTGAGGGAACGCTCGAAATCTTGCCGGATGGTTTTGGCTTCTTACGCAGTCCCGACTATCACTACCTATCGTGCCCCGATGATATTTATGTGTCGCCGAGCCAGATCCGTCGCTTCGGTCTGCGAACGGGTGTTACGGTATCGGGCCAGATTCGCCCGCCGAAGGAAAGCGAGCGTTACTTCGCGTTGCTGCGGATCGAAGCTATTAATTACGAGGATCCATCGAAACTGGCGGAAAAGGTCTTTTTCGACGATCTCACTCCGCTTCACCCGGATCAGCGGATTGTGTTTGAGACGACGCCTGAAGAGAAGGAAATGCGCGTTGTCGACCTGATTGCGCCGGTCGGATTTGGACAGCGAGGGCTGATTGTTAGCCCGCCGCGGGCCGGCAAGACGATCTTGCTGCAGAAGATGGCTCAGGCGGTGCTCACCAACTACCCCGACTGTTACGTGATCATGCTATTGATCGACGAGCGGCCGGAAGAAGTGACCGACATGGAACGTCAGGTCAAGAGCAGCAACTGCGAAGTCATTAGCAGTACGTTTGATGAACCGTCGGCCCGTCACGTCCAGGTGTCCGAAATGGTCCTGGAGAAGGCGAAGCAAATGGTCGAGTTCGGCCGCGATGTCGTCATTTTCCTCGATTCGATCACGCGGCTGGCTCGGGCGTGGAACTCAGAATGTCCCAACAGCGGAAAGATTCTCTCTGGCGGTATCGATGCCAACGCGATGCAGCGTCCCAAACGATTCTTTGGCTCGGCTCGCAAGGTTGAAGAGGGCGGCTCGCTCACCATTCTGGCGACGGCGTTGATCGATACGGGAAGCAAGATGGACGAAGTCATCTTCGAGGAGTTTAAGGGCACCGGTAACCTTGAGGTGGTGCTTGACCGTCGTCTTGTCGACAAACGCATTTGGCCAGCGATCGATATCAATGCCAGTGGAACTCGTCGCGAAGAGATGATCATGGACCCCGAGGAGCACCGTCGCGTATGTATGTTGCGGCGCGTGCTAAGCGAGATGAATGGTCCCGATGCGATGGAGCTACTCGTCGGTCGTCTTGACAAGACGCAGAACAATGCCGAATTCCTGATGAGCATGAAGTCGTAGTGCCTCTCGCCGGGGGCGATGTCTGATTTCCACGGTGACCCATTCCAATTTCCTCCCATTCCGACAGGCCAATGCCGCACGTTCACGAAGGACTGCAAGAAGCAGGCAACGGACGATTTGCCGTTGTTGTTGCCCGATTTAACGACTCGATCACCAAGGGGTTGCTCGAAGGGGCGATTTCAACGCTCTCAGAAGCGGGCGTCAGCGATGAGAACCTCGATGTTGTCTGGGTTCCGGGGGCATTCGAGATACCCCTGATCGCTCACAAGATCGCCTGCACCGGAGAGTATGCGGCGGTGCTCTGTTTAGGGGCGGTGATTCGGGGTGACACAACGCACGACCAGCATATCAATCGAGCAGTCAGTCTTGGTATCGTCGAGGCGTCTCTCTCTTCGGGCGTTCCCGTTTTGTTCGGGGTTCTCACCTGCGACACCTTGGAGCAGGCGCTCAATCGCAGCTCCCCCGGCGAACATAACAAGGGAGCAGAGTGCGCTCGCTCGGCCTTAGAGATGGCCAGTCTCATCGAGCGATTGTCACCGGATCAGGAGTGACCGCCCCATTATTGGGACGGTATTTCTATCCAGTCGTGCCGATGCGTCTCTGGCGTAGGGTTTGGTCGGAATATCGAGGTCGGTAAGTGGACCGCCCGGTATCTATTCGATCCCCCGTATCTCTCAACCCCCCCCCGTATCTAAAAAAACGCCGACGCGTGGTAGAATTGGGGCTGAGCGTTATTCGTTTAGGAACCGGCTTTCTCTAGTCGTTCACCTAGTTGTTACTCATTTTGTCGGAACGGAACGAGAATGTCGCGTCGTAGTCGAGCACGAGAATTTGCCCTCCAGGTTCTATACCAGGATGATGTTAATGCTGGCGCTGAGCCTGGGGAGGGAGAGACGTATTTGCGGACGCGGCTAAGGAAGGATGACTTGCTCGACTTTTCCTCCTCCCTGGTCGATGGCGTACGAGAAAACCGAGAGGAAATCGACGCACTTTTGGATCGAGTTTGCGATAACTGGACGCTGGAACGAATGGCGGCTACGGATCGCAATGTGTTGCGGATCGGTGCTTACGAGATTCTGCACACGAAGACTCCGGTACGGGTTGTGCTCAACGAATCGGTCGAACTCGCCAAACGTTTCGGCAGCCGGCCGAGTGCCCAGTTCGTCAACGGCATTCTCGACCGCGTCCTAACGGAATGCGGCCGCCAGGACTAGCTGTAGCCGCTGGGGGCGTCGGCTCGGCAACGCCGCTACAGGACCTCTGCCGGCTTGGCCGACCTTCCTCCCGGGCCGGTTTCCACGATATCATGTCAGGCTCGCTGCTACGGCAGACAATAGCTTAAACCGCGATAATGCAATTTCTTGCTCGGAGAATTGATGGGCTTACTCGATAAGTTTAAGAAGGGGCTGGCCAAGACGACCCAGCTGCTCAAGACCGACGTACGCGACATTTTCAAGTCGGAAGGCCGACTGGTTGATGACGAACTGCTCGATGAGTTACTTGAGTTGCTTATCAAGACGGACATGGGCGTTAAGCCGGCAAAGCAGATCATTGATCGAGTGAAGACCGAGCGTCGTGGTCGTGTCGTGCAGATGGAAGACATCCTCGACGACTTCAAGGCGGAAATGCGAGTTCTTCTGGCCCAGCCTGAAGAGCCAATTCGGTTCGCCGAATCGGGGCCCACGGTGATCATGGTCGCCGGAGTCAATGGAACGGGTAAAACGACCTCCATTGCCAAGCTAGCCCGTCTGCTTAGTAGCCAAGGAAAATCGGTCGTTCTTGGTGCCGCGGATACATTTCGTGCCGCGGCCGTCAACCAGCTCTCTGTTTGGGCCGAACGTCTCGGCGTGGACATCGTTACCGGCGAACAAGGGAGTGACCCGGCCAGTGTTGCCCATCGAGCCGTGGCAGCCGCAATTGAGAAGAATGCCGACATCTGTATTGTCGATACGGCCGGACGCCTGCAAACGCAGCAAAACCTAATGCAGGAATTGGAAAAAATTCACCGTGTGATCCGCAACCAGATTCCTGAAGCACCGCATGAAGCACTACTCGTGCTCGACGCCACCACCGGGCAAAACGGAGTCAGTCAGGCGACCCATTTCACCGATGCCATCGACTGCACGGGAATCATTCTGGCCAAGCTCGACGGCACGGCCAAAGGTGGCGTCGTTGTGGCGATTCGTCAGACGGTCGGGCTGCCGGTCAAGTACGTGGGGCTGGGAGAAACTCCCGATGACTTGGAGCTGTTCGTGCCAGACAACTTCGTCGACGCTCTCTTTGAAGAGGTCCGTTAAGAACCTCTATTGCCGCGTTACAGCGAATTGGCTGACGAAAATTCGTCAGCCCCTAGGACTCCGCCTGGCAGATTCTTTCCGAGGCGGAATAACCCGCAAAGTTTAACACCGCCATCCGGCGATGGGGGACGTTCGCTGTCCTTTCTGAGGCTGCTCCCGCTTCTTGGCAGTCGCCATTTGATCTTTCTCACCCGCGTTTTTTGCCTGTCAGACGCGAAAGAGACGCCGTTTTCTTCGGAACCTTTTCAGTAACCGACAAAGCTTAACACGTTCTGCCAAACCCGGTGTCAAAACCGCCACCTCTGGCTTCATTCATGTTAACTCTGCCATCGGCCCAGTCGATAAGAAGGTTGGTGAGGCACACTGTCTCATTGTGTGAGCCCATTTCTACGCAGACATTTCCTAATTGCTTGTGACGGCCCAGACCGTCCCGTGTGTGACGGAGCACACACACTTTTTTCTCGCCCGAAGAACGGAGTATCGGACCATGAAACTGTCGCATTTGGCGATCGCGATCGCCCTTGTTGGTACAACGGGTACCGGCAATCTTACCGCTCAAGACTTTGTCTATTACAGCGCGAACGCGGGGCAGGCCAAGACGGTCAGCACTTCCGCTGGCTGTGATGCCGACTGTGGCTGCGAATCGGATTGCGGTTGTGAGTCGGACTGCTGTGGCTGCCCTGAAGTCGACTGTGGCGATCCCTGTCGCCTGCAAGACCGCTTGAATCCCTGCGGTAACTGTTGGGGAATCGAATGGGGTGGTTGGGTCGAAGTTGGCTACACCGCCAATAATGAAGGCTACAAAGATCTGCACGGCAACGAGCCGATCGGATTCAACCACAACTCGACCGAGCCGACCGCCAACCAGGTTTGGTTCTGGGTTGGTCGTGAGGCCGACACCGGTGGATGTGGAACCGACTGGGGTTTCCGCGTTGACTACGTCTTCGGTTATGACGCCAACGACACCCAGGCCTTTGGTGGCAACGACTGGGACACCGACTGGGTTCACTCGGCCGACAACGGCGGACGAACTCTCTACGGTTCGGCCTTGCCGCAGGCTTACTTCGAGTACGCCATCAACGATTTGACCCTCAAGTTTGGTCACTTCTTCACCCTCATCGGTTACGAAGTCGTGCCCGCCCCGGATAACTTCTTCTACTCGCACGCCTACACGATGATTTACGGCGAGCCGTTCACCCACACCGGTGTTTTGGCCAGCTATGCCGTCAACGATCGCGTCAACGTGCACGGTGGTTACACGACCGGCTGGGACGCTGCCGATGGCAACGACAACGACGCCAACACCTTCCTCGGTGGTTTCGACTGGACCAGCTGCGACGAGAACACCACGTTCGCCTACATGGTTTCCGCCGGCGACTGGGGTAACGGTATCACCCTCGACAACGGTAACACCGCGACGGCTGGCGACATCTACATGCACAGCCTCGTGCTGACTCGTAAGATCGGTTGCAACACGACCTACATCATTCAGTCCGATTACGGAGCGAATGACTTGGGTGCGGCCGGTACCGACGAGTGGTACGGTGTCAACCAGTACTTGATCTACGACATCAACTGCTGCTGGGCTGCCGGACTCCGCATGGAGTGGTTCCGCGACGACGCCGGTGTCCGCATCGGTAACGGTGACGACGACTACTACGCCGTCACGGGTGGCCTGAACTGGAAGCCGACCGCGAATATCACCGTTCGTCCGGAAGCTCGTTACGATTGGGTCCGCGGTGGAAGCACGCCGTACGCCGGTGGTGTTGAAGACAAGCTCTTCACGGGTGCTGTCGACCTGATCGTCACCTTCTAAGGCGACTTGAAACCTGACGAGGCTCTCGGGCCTCGACAAATTGCCCTCCGCGTGCCGCCGGTGTCAGTCCTGATGCCGGCGGCACTTTTTTTGCGCTGGCGGCAGTTTTCCGCTCGAATCGCGGCTATTGCGAGCGGAAGTTTGCCGGCGAACTCTACTTTGTCATTGTCCGCCTGCTCTACTGGTCGG
This sequence comes from uncultured Planctomycetaceae bacterium, assembly GCA_964385715.1. Classification (GTDB taxonomy): domain Bacteria; phylum Planctomycetota; class Planctomycetia; order Pirellulales; family UBA7805; genus MB-PLM-2. The sequence goes on along the minus strand of CAYLRE010000259.1, from coordinate 124 downwards.
ACACCGCCGTAGCCCAGGCAACGGCAATATCCATCTCGAAGGTGGCCGGCTGCTGCCCAAACGCGCATCTCAGGCTGCCTGATTTCTCGGCAGCAAATCTTAACATGACGCTTCTGGCCGTCTT
>CAYLRE010000258.1:0-6928 GCA_964385715.1 uncultured Planctomycetaceae bacterium | reverse complement strand
GCGGCCGGTGATCCATTCATCGAGGCGAGAATCACGCCCGCCGAATCGGTGCCATCGCGGTCTTCGCCAATACCAAAACCGATTGTGAATCCGCCCAGTCCGCCGGTGAAAGAAAGATCGAATCCAATGGACACAGAGAAATCTGAGTTTGGATCGAACGCCCAACCACCTGTCGATCCTGCGGCGTCAAAACCATCGAACGACTGGTAGGCGATGTCCGTTCCCGATGGCAATGCTCCGCTCGCTGCCAGCGTAACCTGCGAGCTGGAGTCAACGCTGCTAGAAAAGTTGGCATGCGGCGGGTCTTCCAGCAGCGTCCAGTTGTTGAAATCGGTAATGGTTGCAGCGGCGACGCCAGGCATCACAGTTGCCCACAACCAAGCCAACGCGACTAATAATAAGATCCTACGATATTGTCGTATCACCGTTGTCAGCTCTCTGGAGTAAATCAAAGGGAATGAAATTTGGTCGAGACATCGTATAAGAGCGAGTCACAAGACGACTATCGGTCAGAACGCGATTCCCGCTGAGAGCCCGTCATTCGCCTACCACGCATGAATCCAAGCCCCACCAGCGACAACGCCGCCAGCGCGATCGCACTCGGCTCGGGCACGGGCGAACCTCCCTCACCTTCTGAGCTGCCTTCCTCTAATTCCCCGCCAGAATCGCCACCGGCTTGACCGAGCGCGAAGAAGTCAATGCCGACCGATTCGTTGCTTCCAGCGAGCGTGGTATCGGTCGCGCCATCGAGTCGCCCCGACATGAACGTTTCGACCAACAATGAAAACGTCCCATCAGGGCCCGGGGAGATCTCATCGAAACGAACCATGTCGTCGCTATGGCCAGAGAGGAAAGCGTAGTCAGCGCCGTCTGTACCGAGCGCCGCGTTAACGTAGTCCCATTCGGCAACCAGGTTCGCGAAATTATGGGCGAGCGCCGTTCCGCTCGCGTCCGTAATCTTGTAGCTCCCCCCCACCACTCCTCCGGTGGAAAGAAATGCCGAGGGCGTACTGTTGTTAACAAAACCACCCGAAGCAACGTCGTCGTTGACCAGCAGGACTTTGGCGACCCCACCGGTACCGCGATTAGCCCATTCGATTTGCGTGCTTATCGCGGCGAAGCTGTAGACTTTCGTTGGGTCGAGATTTGAGAAGGTCAACGTCTGGAAGGCATAACCGTTGTCGGCTTGAAAACCGCCATTGTGCTCGTAGTTGGTACCCACGACATCGCCAAAATTGTCATGAGCGACCGTGCCGGGAACCAATGGCTGGCCAAACACGTTGCGGTTCGAGGCTCCGTACCAGGTGGTGGCCGGGTCAATCGAACCGGTGTATTGAACGGGGGTAGGCGTCCCGTCCGCGAATTTCACGAGGGTGCCGACGTTGCCGGCCACCGGTGAGCCGCCCGAGAACATCCGATGGCTCGTGTTTCCCGGCTCGGTAGCGGTGTCGTACGTGAAGTCGGTCACGTTCGGAACCGTTGGCGCGAACGAGGAAAACACTGGCGCGCCCGCCGTCGCGTTGTTGTAGGCCACCCAGTCATACGAACCGGTCAGGGTGGCTTCCGCTGATAAAGCAGAGAGCACTCCGATCACGGCGATGACCGCGGCCCAAATTGTCGTACGAGTCACTGGCCAGTCTCCTACGCAGGTCGATCTTCAGCTGAGGTTAAAACGAATGCCTTGCTCTCAATTCCCAAGCCGCTAGTCGAAACGAAAAAACTGACGAATACGAAAAAAGCTGCCAGAACTCTCTTACGATTCCGCGGCGGGCTCAACCCACGCGGCGCAAGAGCGCTCTGGCAGCTTCTTGAATAGTCGGCGTTGTCGTCGGAGACACTTGCTCACTCCCTCTTGATGCGCGTTTTCAGAACAAGGCCTAACATAGGCGACCGCGCAGCGGCCCACAAGTAAAATTTTTTCAAAAACCTCGAAAAAAATAGGCTCTATGCCATTTTGGAACAACCGGCTATGCCAAAATGGAAGAGGCAAAAAGAGTCAACTTGGCGGGACGCTTGTGTGCGCCGCTGAGTGAGGCTCTAAGGGTGCCACTTGCAACACGACCAAGGCTCGGCAGGAGCCTCGCCCTCCCGTTAGATGATTCCTTCGGCTTGCACGCGAGCCGCGCTCGTCCTCACTCGCCGCGAAATTCCTTCGACAACTTCTCCGTCAGTTCCTTCTGCAATGGGCCGTCGTGCACCACCAGCCGGTAGCGGAGGACCAGCGGTTTATCTTTCGTAAACGACACGGCCGCCGGGGCAACGATGCAAGGGTTGATCATCGAGATCCCCTTCAGGTTGTGCCAAGTGGTCGGCGGATTGTTGGGGTGATCAACGACGGTGACGCCAATCTTTTCGATCTTCTTTTCGCCAGCCGGCTCGTTGAGCTTAATCGTATAGTTGTACCAGTCGGCGGCCGGCCAGTCGGTCTCCGGCTTGAGATAATGGGGCGGCTTGAGCGAGGAAACATCTTCGGGACCAGCAAACTCTGCCTTGCCATCTTTGCGAGCCTTGACGCAGAAACCACCGAAGGCGCTTCGCTCGAGCGTTACCTTCTCGGTCGGCGTGAGCTTGTAGGTCAGGTCAACGACGTACGCCGGGCCTTCTTCCCGCACCACCACTTCTGAATGCTCGTCGATCGCCTTCTTGCCATCGGCCATCCATTCGTTGTGCACTTTGAACTTGGCCTGCTTCGCGTCGGCGTGAGCCAGTTCGACCGCGCGGTTTTCAATCACGCGGCCTTCGGTGGGAGCCATTTCTCCCCAGCCCCAAAAGTCGGCACGCGAACCGACGTCAGTCGCATGCCAGGCCAGGAACACGCCGCGGTGGTGCGGGTGGTCGCTGGGGGCGAAGTCGACGGCGCGCACACCGGCGGGAGTATTGAGCGGGAACAAGCAGCAGACACTGTTGGCAGTCAGCTTTGTCTCGGCCGGACGCTTGGTCATGTAACGCAGCACGGTCCTGCCATCCGGCGTCTTGAGTTCCTGGCCAAGCTTTTCCTTGTCGGGCGTAAGCGTGTAAGTCGGCTCGGCGGCGGCGGGAAGCGCCACCGATAGAAGTAGAGCAATAACAAGGAGAGCGGCGGCCAGGGGCGGTGCGGCAATCAGGCGTTTCATGCGGATGGACCTCTTGGTAGGCAACTCAAGTTAGTAGGAGCAGCGGCAGGACTCATTTCCTTGCCCCTAGTCTACGCGGCGAACCCAAAGCTGGTAAACTGGCTCAGCTCCCTCCTGGACTCCTAGCCCCATCAGAACAAACGCCGAAGGGAATCGATTCATGCGGACTAGCCTGCGAACAACGAAGCTGAAAACCACGCGTCTTGTATCGGCGGCGATTCTAATATTGGCCACGATAGGCGTGGGATCCAGCGTTGCCGCGGAAGATCCTCCCGCTGGCCTTATCAAGGCCGTACCGACGATCCAGATCGAAGCCGGCAAGCACGATCGCGTCAATGTGCCGATCCGAGTCGACGTTGGGCATTTCGTCCAGGTGCAAGATCCTCCTCCAGGGTCCTATATCCCAACACTCACGGCAGGCCTGCAAGCCGAAGATGGCACCGTTCTCGCTGGGCATCTCGCGTCGACCGTCAAGGAAGCGCAAAAACGAGAACAGAATATCATCACCGGCCGGGCCATGAATGACCTGCACTTCATCCTGCCCAGCCTTAAGGCCGGCGAAAAGCTATCCCTCCGTCTGATCACCAATGGCAAGGAGCTGCAAGATCTCGGGCTAATGCCATCGCTACCACCTGGAGTGGCTGGCGTTCCCCTACCACCACCAGGAACGGTTGATGGTATCCCCGTCGTACCCCCCGCAGAGTCAAGCGATCCACAACCTCCGTCAGCAGTCACTGGTTTACCCGTCCATTTAATGAAAGGGTTCACTTGGACGGGCCCCAACGGAGAGTTCAAGGAACTGCGATTCAATGGTCGTCCCGTGGTGCGTTACATCAACAAACCCTACGACAACACCACGGGAGACACGCACCAGCTCACCAAAAAGGTCTTTCACCACGTCTTCGATCCGACCGGCAAACAGATCATCACCAAGGGCCCCGGCGGACTCTACTCCCACCACCGTGGGCTCTTCTACGGCTTCTCCAAGATGGGCTATGGAGAGGGGAAGACGGCCGACCTGTGGCATTGCAACTACGGCGAGAGTCAGCGACATGTCAAAGTTCTCAGACAAGAGTTTGGCTCAGTCGTTGGTCGTCATCAGATCGAGATTTCCTGGCACGGCAAAGACGCCGGCATCATCGCCCGCGAACATCGCATGCTCAGCGCGTTCAATGTGCCGGGCGGAACGCTACTGGAATTCGAGTCGCGTCTCCGAAGCGAAGTGGGACCGCTGACTATCGACGGTGATCCGCAGCACGCCGGGTTTCAATTTCGCGCATCGCAAGAATTGGCCGACAAGACCAAGGATCAAACGTACTACCTCCGCCCCGATGGTCGCGATAAGCCAGGCGTGACGCGCAACTGGGGGCACAAGACGATCGGTGAGGAGATCAACAAAAAGACGGAAAATCTGCCCTGGAACGCGATGAGTTTCGTGGTCGGAGGAAAGCGCTATACGGCCGTTTATCTCGATCACCCAGGCAACCCCAAGCCAGCCCGCTACAGCGAACGCGACTATGGCCGCTTCGGATCGTATTTTGAAACCAAGCTCGACGAGGACGACGAGCTGGCCGTTCGCTACCGCGTGTGGATTCAGGAGGGAGAAATGACCGTCAACGAGGCGGCCCGGCTGAGCGCCGACTTTGTTGATCCTCCCCAGGCGAAGTTCCAATTCGTCGCCCCGGGAATCAACAAAGTGATCGAAGCCAAGGAACTGCTCCCTTAGAGTAGTGACGCGCCGCTCTGGCGAGCGAGAATTGCCGCAACTGGCCCGGCATACCGTTCTCCGAATCGTTAAATCTCGCCACAGGACCGCAATTTTTTGCATTCCGACCGCTTTTCATGCCGTGGGCGAAACTGTTACGATTTTTGCTGACAGCATCGCGCGGAGAGGTGGCCCTGGGCTGCGTCCCGGCGGAGAAGACGGCAAACCTACTTATCATCGAAAGGCGAACACAATGGGTTGGTTGTGGTATATCACGCTTGGTCTCGTTCTCTGCGGGCTAATCGGCGCGTTTGTTTACATGCAGCTGAATAAAGACGACTAGCTGAGCCGCTCGTTCGAGCTGGCGATCATTTGACGCTCTCGCGTCGCAGTTCTAAAATCACGACTTCGTGTGGCGCTGTCGTTGCGCGCCCCCGTTCGATATTGCCCGCTCCGTCTATCCACGTCCACCGAAGGAGACGCTCTCCCATGTCCGACGCGCAATCAGGCCAAATCGATACAGTAATGCAGGAAGATCGGCTGTTCCCGCCCTCGGCGGAGTTTGCCGCTGCCGCGCACATCGGATCGATGGAGGCATATCAAAAACTCTGGGACGAGGCGGAAGCCGATACGGAAGCCTTTTGGGACAAACTCGCCCAGGAAGAACTCCATTGGTTCAAGCCCTACGACAAAGTGCTCGAATGGGAGGCTCCCTTCGCCAAGTGGTTTGTCGGCGGCAAGACCAACGTCTCGTACAACTGCCTCGACGCCCATCTCGATTCGCCACGCAAGAACAAGGCAGCCATCATCTGGGAAGGCGAGCCTGGCGACCAACGCACCCTCACCTATCAAGAGCTGCACCGCGAGGTCTGCAAGTTCGCCAACGTGCTCAAGGGCCTCGGCGTTAACGAAGGCGACGTCGTTTCGATCTACATGGGCATGACGCCCGAGCTGGCCATCGCCTGTTTGGCTTGTGCCCGCATCGGTGCGGTTCACTCGGTGATCTTCGGCGGTTTCTCGGCAGAAGCGATCGCCGACCGCAACAACGATGCCTCGGCGAAGCTACAAATCACGGCCGACGGCGGCTGGCGACGTGGCTCGCAACTGCCGCTTAAAGAGACGGTCGACGCCGCGTTGGAGAAGTCGCCCACGGTCGAAAAGTGCGTTGTCCTCCGGCGAACCGATGCTGACGTGAACATGGTCGAGGGCCGTGACTTCTGGTGGGACGAGCTGATGGAGGATGCCTCGGCCGATTGCCCTGCCACGGAACTCGATAGCGAAGCCCCGCTGTTCATCCTTTACACCAGTGGTTCGACCGGAAAGCCCAAGGGGATCAAGCACACGACCGCCGGCTACAACCTTTACACCAAGATGACGTCCCGCTGGGTCTTCGATCTCAAGGAGGACGACGTCTACTGGTGCACGGCCGATGTCGGTTGGATTACCGGACACAGCTACATCATCTACGGTCCGATGTCCAACGGAGCCACCGTCGTGATGTACGAAGGCGCTCCCAACTACCCCGACGAAGGCCGTTTCTGGGAAATCGTTGAGAAGTACAAGGTCACCATCTTTTACACGGCACCGACCGCCATTCGGGCGTTCATCAAATGGGGCGATCACTTCCTCGAGAAGCACGATCTTTCCAGCTTGCGACTGCTTGGCACGGTGGGTGAAGGCATCAATCCGGAAGCCTGGATGTGGTACCACGAAAAGGTTGGCGGCGGGCGTTGCCCGATTGTCGACACCTGGTGGCAGACCGAAACAGGCGGAATCATGATGACGCCACTACCGGGCGCCATTCCGACCAAGCCTGGCAGTTGCACGAAGCCGCTCCCCGGAATTGTGCCGGCCGTGGTCGACGAGTCGGGGCAGCCGGTCGAAGCCAACAACGGCGGCATGCTCGTGATCACTCGTCCCTGGCCGGGAATGCTACGTGGACTGTGGGGGGATAACGAACGTTACCAAGAAGTCTATTGGTCGACCGTACCGGGCAATTACCTCTGTGGCGACAATGCTCGCTGCGACAATGACGGCTACTACTGGATCATGGGCCGCATCGACGACGTGTTGAACGTCTCGGGGCATCGCTTGAGCACGATCGAGATCG
>CAYLRE010000257.1:0-6941 GCA_964385715.1 uncultured Planctomycetaceae bacterium | reverse complement strand
GAATAGGTAATTCGTCGCCGGAGGATGAATATTGAGACGGCTCAAGAAAACGTTTGGCACCTGAAAGCCGGTCCAGGAATCAAGGCAGATCGATCTTGCGCACGCTAGACAGGTCTAGAGGAGCCCATTTTGTGGCAGTGGCTGTGGCCTCTGTGTTACCATGAAGGTCTACGCATTTTGCCAGAATCGGAATCGCGGATCTCCGAACGATGTGATCATTCGTGATCAAGCTGGGCGCGTCCTTCCCACCGGTCGAATGGCCCTCGGTGCGTGTGCCGGCCAGCCGCCCACGACTCCTGCCTTACCTCGCCGTATGTCCTCGATGAATCCGCTGCTCCCCAACGAATCTGGCCATCCTGCTTCGCACAAGCGAAGGCGGCGGAGCAAACTCAGACGTCGCTCGAACTCACGAAGTGGCCAGGAGCCGCCCAGGAGCCTGCTGGAATGCCGCCTCCTGTTTGAACAACTGGAAGAGCGGTGGCTGCTGGCCGCCGACTGGCCGCACGCACATGAGAATCCGATCGACCCCACGACGGGCGACGTTACCGATGACGCGCACGTCACCCAAGTCTATGCCAGCTTGATCGCGCAAAGCGAAGACTGGGAAACGACCACGACCACAAGCTCCGATCAGCCGACCGACGATGACACCCCGCCAGCCAACTCCGCTGCTGGAGACGGATCCTCGCCAACGCTCGGTGCAACCGAGGCGCTAACGACTCCGCAGGCGATTGCGCCGGCCGGTTCCACGGTTTACGTTGCCAGCGAAGCCGGTTCGATTGCCACCTCGGGCGAAGTCGACACCATTTTGATTGACGTCGACGCCGGACAAAGCATCACGGTCGTAGCAGATCCCGCCGCCGCTTTGCAACCGGCGATTGAGTTGTTCGACCCCTCGCTCACGTCGCTCGGAGTAGCGAGTAGTTCGGGTGCGGGCAACGACGCGGTGTTGCAATCGGTCGGCACAACCACGGGCGGAACGTATCAAGTCAATCTATCGGGCCTGAGCGCCACAACGGGAAGTTACACGGTCGAGATCATTTTAAATGCGGCGGCAGAGTCTGAAGAGCACGACGGCGGCAGCAACGACTCCTTCGCCACAGCGGACGATCTCGACGGGACATTCGTGGGGCTCGGCATTGGAGCCGGCCAGCGCACCGCGCTGCTTGGCTCTCTCACCGACGGCGTTGGTACGCCGCCGTCCCCCTCGGCAATTCCGTCGGAAGCGGATCTGCTTTACAACCCGGTGACCGGTGAGGTCTTCTTGGACTCGGCCGACTCTCCTGGCGGCGTATTTCATTCGTATGTCTTGCAGACCGAACGGTTCCCGGGATTCATCAAAGACAATCACGTTCCGTTTCTATTCGGTCTCACCACGACAACCAGAATCGAATTGTCCGAGACCAGCTTTTTGTCGCGAGCCGGCGTGTTTAACCTGGGGGCCGTCGCGCCAACCGACATGAACACGGCGGAGCTCGACACCTTCTTCACAATGGCCTCCTATTCGGGTCAATTTGGCACAGGGCTGGGCAACTTTGATCTCCTCGTCATGGACGTTCCCCAAGCGGTCGATCACTATCAATTCAGCCTAAATGCCGGGGAATCGGCGTCGTTAGTCGTCGAACGCCAGAGCGGGGGCGATATCGGTCTCGAACTGTTTGACGCGGCTGGCATCCTACTGACTTCTGGAACGGGAGCCGATAATGCCGATGCGATCATTAACGACTTCGTGGCCCCGACTACGGGAACGTACTATGCGAAGATCTCGGGCAACGCGATCGACTACAACTTTGTGATAACGCGAAACGCCGTCTTCGATGCGGAAGCGAACGACAGCGTCATCGATGCCCAGGATCTCGGCACCAGCGGTGTTGCCATCGGCGCGATTGATTCTGGCGACGACTTTTATCGATTCGCCGTCAACAGCGGAGACCTGCTAGCGATCGCCACGGCCACACCGGCCGACGGACCGTATGCGTTTGAAAATCTGCTCGATCCGGCGGTTGAACTATTCGACGCAAGCGGCAACGCGGTGGCGTTCGACGACAACAGTGCCCCCGATGGCCGCAACGCCGCGTTTACGCACACGGCAGCAACCAGCGGCCTCTACACAATTCGCGTGACGGGTGCGGCAGCGTCCAGCGGAGAATACGAACTCCAGGTCAGCGGTCAGACAGGGCTGGCCACCCCCTTTGAAGTAACTACGATCGATCCGGCCAACGGTGAGACAAAGGTCGCACCCTTCACCGAGATCACCGTTGACCTCAGCGATGCGGTGCGGCAAGAGACGATCGATGCCGCCGACCTGACAATCAACGGCACCCCTGCAACCGCGGTCACAATCGTTGATAGTGACACCCTCCGCTTCACGATCCCGACACTCGCGGACGGACTTCACAACGTTGCAATCGCAGCCGGGGCTCTCCATGACATTCAGAATCAACCGCTCGCGGCACTAGCCAGTTCGTTCACGCTTAGCACGACCGGGCCGCGGGTAATTAGCACTTCCGTACAAGAAGGCGACACGCTCGGCACTGGCACAGCCGCAATCACATTGCAGTTCGATCGAGAACTCGATGCGGCCGCGATAGACGCCTCCGACGTGCAGTTAATGGGATCGCTTAGCGGGCCTCACTCACCAACCCTCTTTAGTTACGACGCGGTCACGTCAACATTGTCACTGGAGTTTGCCGACCTCACGGACGACGCCTATTCACTCACGCTAAAAAGTGGCGACGGGGCTTTCGAAGACCTCTTGGGACGGGACCTCGACGGCGAACCACTCGCGTTTCCGATTCCCGCCAATGCCTCGGGCAACGGGGTCGTCGGGGGCGATTTCGTCGTCAACTTCGTTGTCGATCAGAGCGTGCTGCCGATCGGTGTTCCTCTCGAAGCGGTGGCCCCACTCGGTAGCCAGATCTATGACGGGGCGGTGGCCGGACGCATCGGCACCGCGGGGGACAGCGATGCCTTCACGATCGATGTTGATGCGGGCCAGACGATCACCGTCGTGATTGATGGAATGCCAACACTTCAGCCGACGGTCGAACTGCGTCACACAGGCGGAAGCCTTGTGACCAGCGCAGCCGCCAGCGTCGCGGGCGAAGATGCCGTCATTCAAGCGGAGTCCGTGACAGCCGGCAGTTATACGATCGAAGTTAGCGGACTTGCTTCGACAACGGGAGAATACCAGTTGTCGGTGATTCTCAACGCGCTCGTCGAAACGGAATCCCATGACGGGACAACGAATGACACCCTCGCTCAAGCCCAGGATCTCGACCCCCACTTTGCATCACTCGGAATCCCCTCGGCAACGAATGTTTCCGTACTAGGCACGACCGACGCCAACGTCGATTTCGTCAACTCGCTAACCCAAACGAACACGACCTGGTTCAAACAGGACCCGGTGTTTGAGTTTAGCGGTCTGCCACTTCCCGCCGGCGATGCCCTGTTAACAATTACCGCCACCGCCGATCTCGACCGTGAACTTGAATTTCTGACCATCAACGCTGAAGACCTGTTCGAGACCAACTTGTTCATGCTCGACGGCGAGCAAGGCCTGGCGGTAACAGCGACTCTGGAGATCCCGAAGGCCGACCTAGTGGCTCTTATGGCCGATGGCACGGCCACGTTCGAGGTGATCCCCAGCAATAGCGTCAACGAGTTGGCGAGCGACGAGCTTACACTGGAGCTGAGCTACCCAAGCATTCCGGCGGCGGCGGATCGGTACCAGTTCACGCTCGGAACCGGTGAATCGGTTTCGCTTGCCGCAACGGGACTGGCCGCGTCCGCGTTTGGCACCGGCCACATCTCGCTGGAGCTGCTCGATTCGACAGGCAATGTGCTCACCACGGGGGCGAGCGCAACGAATGTGGATCAGGTAGTCGGCAGTTTCGTTTCGGCCACCGGCGGAACGTACTACGCAAGCGTCTCAGGCAACGTTACGGATTACAGCCTCACCGTCGCACGTGGTGCCGACTTCGACGCAGAAACCAACAACGCGCTCGCTAGCGACTCGCAGCCGCAAGCGCAAGACCTTAGCACGAGCGGCACCGCGCTTGGAGGATTATCCCCAGGCGATGTTGAACCGGGACAGCATTTCGCACTCATCCAAGACCGCCTGCCTTGGTCGGTCGACAGCAATCAGTTCGTTCTCAGTGAACTTGGCCATCAAGTCAGCATCATTCCCTCGATCGACATCGACACGACCGACCTCTCGCAGTTCGACGCTATCGTTCTGGCCAGCGATCAAGAGGAAGGGACCTATGAGAACGTCGAGACGAACATCGCTGCAATCGAAGCGTTTGTTTCCGCTGGCGGCGTTTTCGTCGTTAACTACGCGGCGGCCGACCTCGATTTACCCTATCAATACGATGTCTTGCCGGGAGCTTCTGGACTGAGCGTGGAAGCGAAGACCAGCGCCGACATCAACGTGCTCGACAATTCGCACGGCTTGATCCTTGGCCCCGGTGGTACAATCACCAACGCAACACTCGATCAAGTGCTTTGGTCCCGCCATGGACACACCACGCTCCCGCTGCCGGCCGGCGGAAAGGCGATCCTGTCGAGCGAGGATCCTTCCGAACAGGTGGCGTTTGAATACCCACTGGTCGGAGGCCACGTCCTCGTACACACCTTGCCGATTGAGTTTTTCGCTGGCGGACCGCAGCCCCTCGGTCGCGTGTTCCATCACAATCTCTTCGACTATGCGGCTCAGCTTGCCAGTGACGTGGCCGACAACTATTCCGTCGAAGTCGTCACCGGCGACTTGCTCAACGTTCAGACCTTCTTGCCGGCCACCGCTGGGGCGGAGTTCGTCAACGAACTCGACGTGGCCCTGAAGTTGTACGACCCCACGGGAACGCTGGTCGCCAGCGACACGGCGGGCTCGCTGACGCACACCGCAGCAATGTCAGGCACGTATACCTTGCGAGTTCTCGGCGAGGCCAACACGTCGGGCGAGTACGTCGTACAGATTAGCGGTGCAAGTGGATCTCTACCCGCGTTCGAAGTCGTCGCCAGCGATCCGGCCGACGGCGGACGAGTCGGCGTGGACACGATCAAGGTAACCGTTGACTTCTCTGACGCGGTATTGCTGACGAGCGTAACGGCCGGTGATCTGTTGGTGGACGGGTCGATCGCCGCAACAGGCGTGACCGCATTGGATCACGACACACTTATTTTCGAGATACCGGCCTTGGCCGATGGCCTGCACACCCTGCAAATCACCGGCGGAGCGATCCTCGACCTACAGGGACAATCGCTCCAGGCGTTCACCAGCGAATTCACCGTCGACACCATCGCTCCGCGCGTCATCGCCACGTCGATCTTGGAGGGAGATACCGTCTCTGGCACGACGCTCAGTTATGTCGTGCAGTTTGACGAGGAGCTCGATGCCAGTTTCTTGGGCGCCTTCTCCTATTCTCTCTCCGGCGTAACGCACGGAGGCCACGTTCCAGTGGGAGTGAACTACGATGCCCCCTCGTCGACACTGACACTCGACTTCGTGAACCTACCAGAAGACAATTACACGTTAACCCTGTTCAGTGGTGACGGAAATTTTGAGGATCTCGTCGGAAATGATCTCGACGGTGAACCGCTCGTTCCGACAACCGTTCCGTCGGGCGACGGGGAAGCAGGTGGCGACTTTCTCGTCCACTTTGAAAACGAGTTCGACACAATTTCGTTCCCCACTCCGCTCGCCGCCACAGGGCCTGTCGGCTCCCTCGTGCATGATGGCAACCAGCAAGGAAACATCTCCCAAGCCGGCGACGTCGATGCATTCACCCTAGAAGTCGACGGTGGGCAAACCATCGCATTTATTGTCGACGGTGATGCCACACTACAGGCGTCCGTCGTCGTCGAAGATCTCAGTGGAACGCCTGTTGCGACGTCCACCGTGGCTGCCGGGGAAACGGCCGTGATTCAAGCCCTTCCCACCGTGGCCGGCACCTACACCGTGCGAGTCAGTGGAGCGGCCGGTTCCACCGGCAACTACGAACTGCACGCCATCCTTAATGCCGCGGTTGAAGAGGAAGCTCACGGCGGCGCGGCCAATAATGATGTCGTGTCGGCGGAAGACATTGACGGTAGCTTTGTCGAACTTGGCCCCGGCTCCGCCGCACGGGGAGCGGTGATCGGTCAGGCTGGTAGCGACAGCGACGTATTCAAGTTCACCGTTGCACAAGATCAGTCGGTCTCGCTCGCACTCGGTTCGCAGCTGCCAGGTGGCCTATCGCTCGAATTGCTCGATGCCGGTGGCAGCGTACTAGCAACGGGCGTGTCCACTTCGGCGAACAACTTCGACCAGGGCATCAGCAATTTCGTTGCCACCGCGGCGGGAACTTACCACGCTCGCGTTTCGGGAGCCATCTCCGAGTACAACCTGATCGTCACGCGCGGTGCGGAATTTGATCGCGAATCCAACAACAATCCATCGGGTGATCAGGCGATCGGCGACGGCCAAACTGCACTCGGCTACCTTGGCGGAGAACCGGCACCTCTTCCCGCAGGTGACGCGCATTCAGCAGGTGACATTTTCTCCGACGCAGACAATGACGCCGGCGGCCCCGTCGTTCCATCAACAACAGGCGACCTTTCGCAGGCCGCGCCCGACCGGTTGATCGTTCGCTTTGACAATCGACCGGGACTTGATATCGCGGCGGAAGTGGCGGCCATCGGTGCGACGCTGATTGACGTTTTACCGCTAATCAACGGGGCGTTGGTCGAAATGCCGTCCGCGGCACCGGCCGGACTCTCCTCTGCCGCAGACGGAGATTCTCTAGCGGCTCCCCCGTCGCTGCTAGAAATGGCCGACCACTGGGCACGGCGTCCGTCGGTTCTGTATGCCGTTCCAGACTACGTCATCGAAATCGACCAGACGCTGCCAAATGACCTCAACGCGACCGCCCTGTGGGGAATGCACAACACGGGCCAAACCG
>CAYLRE010000256.1:0-6959 GCA_964385715.1 uncultured Planctomycetaceae bacterium | reverse complement strand
AAGGGACAAGGCACTGGCAGAGCCAGTGGCACCCAGATTACCCTGCTCCCGAGGCTCGCACGAGACCTCGCCCTCCCGATCGCCGGGTTTCGCAACCCGGGACCTACGCCGACTTGAGCTCTTGCAGGATCGAGACGATGCCGTCCTTGATCTGTTGCTCGATCTCCGGCTTGCACGCCAGGCGGTGGAAATACATCATCGCCGCACCGCCGGGGCTCGCTTCGTAACCGCCGCGGTGGCCCATCTTGTAGTCATCGGCCAGGGCGATGTAATGCTCGCAGCCGTTGGTATAGGCGAACACCAGCGTGTGCTTGAAGGGCGACACCTCGTTGGCGTAGAGCTGGTAATTTGCGAACAGCTCATGCGGCATGCCGAGCATGCAGAGATCCTTGCCGAGCGCGAACGCCTGCATCGGGAATCGCAGGAAGCGAGGCTTGCCCGCCTTGGCGTACTCGAGCAGCTCCTGGTAGGCGGGGTTATTCGGCCGGCGGGCCAGCATCTTCTCGCAATCAGCAACCGACGGCGGCTCCTGCAGCGGCAATGCCAGCTCCTTATTCACGAAGCCGAGCGAACCGCTCACGAAGTTGGGCTCACGGGCCAGACCTCGCGTGACCGCGTAACCTAGATCACGACCGGCACCGCGGGCGGCATCGACACCGGAGGCCAGCGGGAACCCGTTAATGTCGCCGGAGCAACCTTGAGCGAACATGGCGATGCCTTGGCGGCTCTTCTTGCCGTCGGCTCCCTTGCGGGTCATGGCACTCTTGATGACACGGGCCGCAAAGCCGGGGTAGTCAGCCGAGATCATACGGCTGCCACCGTGGACGATCACTGGGTGCGCGGCATAGGAGAAGAGAATGCCAATCGGCAGGTCGCCCTCCTTGGTCTTGAAGTAAAGGGAATCGACCCACGGCACGACCTCGCCCTTGGGATTCGGGGCCATGGTCATGCCGTGAACCGCCTCAATGCGGCGGTTGAACGAGATGGCGGTCGGCTCGCGAGAAACTCGCACGGTGGCCAGCTCCAGATGGGCATCCGCCTCGGCGACAACCTCGGCGAACTGCACCGGCAGCGTCTTATGCCACGGCTTATCCTTCTTGGCCTCCCAGCTGGTGCTCCAGGGAATGGTCAGCGGCGAACTGTGGTTGTGGCTGGAATTGATCATGATCTGCGGCTTGGGAATGCCGGTCTTTTCATGAATCGCATCGACCAGAACGTCGTTATAGGCGAAGTCAAAACCGAGCAGGTCGCTCGTCACGACGGCCAACTTCGTATCGCCATCGGAGAGCACCAAGGCGCGAATGAAGAGTGGATCGCTCTGACCTTCGCTCTTCGCCATGGGGCCGATGATGAACGTGCCTTCGGCGGGAATATCAGCAGCCACTTCGGCAGCCCCCGCCATCAACGGAGCATCGCTGGCGGCCTCGTCGGAGTCGGCCTTGGCAAGGCTATTGGTAAAGGCGACCGCAGCAGCCGTGGTGGCAGCGGCGCCCTTATTGAATTGGCGACGTGAGACAACGGGGCGGCGAGACATGTTGGGACCATTCATCGGAGCAATCCTTGAAGCAGAGGAGGGTAGGTCAATCGGTTGGAACTTGTCGGCCCCGTGGCGCCATCGGCGAGAGCAGGGCAGGGCGGCATCATCACCCTGCTACCGCGGAACTCGCCGGCCGCACCCGCTACGAAGCAGGACCACGGTTGAACAATTTGTGAGCAAGGCAGGGCGACCGGCGCTACTTAGGGCCAATCGCATACAGGGCGTCGAAGCTGCGCAGGTAAATGCGGCCGTCGACTAACACCGGCGAAGCGGTAATGGTCTCGCCAAGGTCGTTTTGGGCGAGAACTTCGAACTCGCGGCCCGCCTTGAGCACGGTCACCACGCCCTTGCGCGCCGTGACGTAAATCTTGCCAGCGGCATAAACCGGTGAAGCACGGTAACGGCTATCGAAGGTTCGTTCCTTGTAAAGTCGCTCGCCCGTCTCGGCATCGTAGCAGGACACGATCCCCCGGCCTTCGCGGCAGATATAGACGAGACCATCGTGAATCAGCGGAGACGGCACGTCGGTCGTATCGCGAGGATAAGCCCAGACAATGTGCTTGGCATTGCCAGAAATGTCGCCCTTGCCGTCGGGACGAATCGCCACGGTCTGGCGATTCTTGGCGGTGGGGATCACGATCAGCCCAGGCACTACGGCAGGGGAGGACACGAATCGCAGCGTCGACTCGTAGTTATCCTGCGGATGCACGTTGAACCGCCAGATCTCTTCGCCGGTCGCCAGGTCGTGGGCGATGGTGTAATCAGCACCATGCGTGAGCAGGAACTCTCGCACGTCATCCTTATAGATGACCGGCGAGGTATAAGCCTGCTTGCACTCATCGATTGCGGAGGTGCGACGCATATGATCCCACACTTCGTCGCCCGTCTTCTTATTGAGGGCAACGATGTGAGCGGCCGACGGAACTTTATTCCAGGTGCCATGAATCAGCTGAACGTAAAGGTTATCGCCGTGGAGCACCGGGGTACTGGAAAGCCCGAACTGAATGTCGAACTTGCCGTACTCCTTCTGCATGTCCTTCGCCCACACTTGGTTGCCGTCGAAGTCGTAGCAGGCCAACAGGCCGTTGGCCATGAAGACCCACACGTGCTCGCCGTCGGTCGTTGGCGAAGGCGAGGCGTATGTACCTTCGTCGGTACGCACGGTTTGGTTACCGCCACCGACGACCTTTTGCCAGAGCTGCTTGCCGGAGGTGTCCGCACAGATGAGTACGAGCTTGTCCTTATCCTCACCAACCGAGGTCAGAAAAATACGATCGCCCCATATCGCTGGCGTGGAACCCGCAGGACCCGGCAACGGCATTCGCCACAGCACGTTCTCGGTCTTGCTCCACTTCACCGGTGGGTTCTTCTCGTCGCTGATGCCATTCCCATCGGGACCGCGCCACTGATGCCAGTTCTCGCCAGCTTTGGCTGAAGGAACAACGAGCGAGAGCGACAAGACAAGGCCAGTAGCAAGCAGCCAAATTCGTCGCGACGAGAATAGATGAAGAAAAGCCATTGAAGAACCTCTTGGTTGGAATTGTCCGCCGCTGAGCGCTGTTTTAGAAATCCCTGTTTTAGAAATCCCTGATGTTAATCAATCTTTGCTTAATGACATCGGCTACCGGCGATGCCGTGTTGAACGCTCTGTCTACCGTGAAACGAGACGCCCTCAAAGCCTGCCTAAACCACCGTCGCCAAATGATGTAATCGCGGTAATCAGTGTCGCCGATGCGATGGGTCAGGTCAAGCAACGGCAATCACGTAAATCGTGCGACTGCAAGCACCTGCAACCATTGTTTGGGCACTGGCGCATAGCTAGAATCGAATGTTATGAAGATCACCACCATTCCTTCGGTGTATCGGAATGTCAATCGCTGGGGCGAGATCCTCACGGTATTGAGTAAGTACGGCCTCGCTGGCTGGCTCAGTCGCTTCGATGTTGACTTCTCCAAGCGTTGGCTAAAGAACCGCGATGGCGAGTCGCTGGCGGGCATGTCGAATGCCACCCGCATTCGCATGGCCCTGATGGAGCTGGGACCAACCTTCATCAAGCTGGGGCAAATCTTAAGCACGCGACCCGATCTCGTCGGCGTAGAACTAGCGACCGAGCTGACGCACCTGCAGGCGGATGTGCGTACCGACCCTGCCGACGCGGTGCGTCGCACGATCGAGACCGAACTCGGAGAATCGATCAACGACCTCTTCGTCGACTTCGAAGATCGACCGCTCGCCTCGGCCTCAATCGCTCAGGTCCACCGGGCTCGTCTCAAGACGGGCGAAGACGTGGTCGTGAAGGTACAGCACGCGGGCATCCAGAAGAAGATCCGCGTCGACCTGGAAATCCTCAGCGGACTCGCCCAACTGGCAGAGAAACATCCCGACCTGGCCAACTATCGGCCGCGCGCGACCGTGGCCGAATTCAAGAGAACGCTACGCCGAGAAATGGACTTCGGTCGCGAGGAACGGAACATTCAACAGTTCGCCTCCGACTTCGACGGTGACTCGACAGTTCGTATTCCGCGTGTCTACTCCGATTACTCGACACCGCGCGTGCTCACACTCGAGTTCCTCGATGGCATCAAGCTCTCGCAAACTGAGCTTGCCACCGCCGGGCGATTCGATCTCAACGAGATTGCCCGCCGTGGGGCCGATCTTTACCTGAAGATGATCTTCACCCACGGCTTCTATCATGCCGACCCTCATCCCGGCAACATCATGCTGCTGGAAGGAAACACCATCGGCCTGATCGATTTCGGCATGGTCGGCCGACTCGATGAACAGCTGCGAATGGAGATCGAGAGCCTGCTACTAGCGATCGTTGACCAGGAGTCGACGCAGCTTACGTCGATCATCATGCGGCTCGGAGAAACCCCGCCTAATTTGGACACCGCAGGACTGAGCGCCGACGTGGCAGAGTTTGTAGCCTATCACGGCAATGTACCGATGTCCGACTTCGACCTCGGCAAGGCGTTGCGTGAAATGACGGAAATCGTGCGTCGCTACGGCATCATGCTGCCGGCCCGGATCGCACTTCTGCTCAAGACGTTAATCATGCTCGACGGCACGGCCCAGCTCGCCGATCCCAAGTTCAGTCTTATCGAAGCCCTTCGCCCACACCAACGCCGACTGCTGCGGCAACGGCTCTCACCGGTACGCCGCCTGAAGAAAATACGTCGCATCGCTGGTGAGATGGAACGGCTGGTAGAAGTATTGCCCCAGCGGATGATCGATCTGTTAGGTCAGATGCAGAGTGGCAAATTCGACGTCCACCTCGACCACCGTGGGTTGGAACCGTCCGTAAATCGCCTCGTGCTGGGCATGCTCAGCAGCGCCCTTTTCCTGGGCTCGGCACTGATGCTGAGCATGAAAGTCTGGCCGGTGGTCACGGTCTGGGGGGAGGATATCTCGGTGAGCGGGGCGGTCGGGATGGCGCTCAGCCTATTCCTGGGGCACCGGGTACTGAGGGCGATCAACAAATCGGGACATCTGGACCGACGGGGTTAACCGCTTGTTCTAGCGGGTATTGGCTGCAGGTCCCCTGCGGACGGTTCTCGAGGACAGTGGGGATTGAGACAGCGCCCCTGATGGTTCAGAACACCGCAGTTTCCGGCATTCTTTCTGGGTAGACAGATCGCCGTAACCGATACTAGAATACGTGCTTATCGATTTTTGGGCCCCGCATTGAGGGAGGTACTTGCCCATGGATAATCCGTTTGAGGACACAAAGGAGACAAAGTGGTTAAGTTGACAGTTCGGGATCGTGAGTCGATCCAAGAAGCGGTTCGCCGTTTTCGCAAGTTGGTTGAGCGAAGCGGAGTCAAAAAAGAGATGCGTCGCCGCGAGTACTATGAGAAGCCGAGCGAGACCAAGCGTCGTGCCCGTCTTCGCGCCGAGCGTCGCAATCGTCGCAACCGCATGATCGCCGCCGGCGGACGCTAAACGCCCCAACGCGGAATCATCTCTCCTTCAGCCCCTAGCCACGGGGCAGCTGCGTCTGTCTGGCGATGCGCACCGGCCGTTAATGCTGCGCCCTCAATTCTGACGCGACGGTCGAGTCTAGACTTATCTCAAAAGTCCGCTCAACTACTTTCCTGGCCCGCGACTTGCTCAAGCGATTCAGGTAAACGCTCGACAAAGGCGCGAATCTCATCGCGTACACGGCGAAACGGCACCAGCGCTTCGTCCTCTGACGTAGCATCCCGCGCGAGTCGCGGCGGATCATCAAAGGGAACGTGCACAACGCGCGAGGCCCCGGGAAAGACGGGACAATGCTCATCGGCATGCCCACAGACGGTAATAACCACGTCGAAATCGATGCCTTGCAACTCGTCCACGGTCTGCGACTGTTGCCGCGTGATGTCGACATTCACTTCATCCATGACGGTAACGGCCCGAGGGTTCAAACCATGACGTTCGATTCCCGCAGAATAGGCCTCGATGGTGGCTGAACAGAGGGCGCGAGCCCAACCTTCGGCCATCTGGCTCCGGCACGAATTGCCGGTGCAAAGAAACAGGACGTTCAGTTTCTCAGAGTCCGACATGGCATTCATCCGCGAGTTTAGCTGACTGGGCGTCTCGTTGACTGGAGGCTTTAGCTTCCTGGGGGGGTGTTAGCTGATTGCGCCACTCTCGCTGGCAGCGTCCTCAACCGCCGCCGGTGCCGATCCAGCATCTCGAACAAGCAAGATCTGCTCGGGCGAGATCGTCAAGTTGGTGAGCAAGGAGTCTTCGGAGGTCGAGGTCTCACCTTTATCGTTGACCTTTTCCGAGACAACCACGATCGAGAGGTAGTTGGTATCCTTGCAGGTACTGCAATTCGCCAGATCGAGTCGCAGATGCGGCATCGTGCTCTTCTTCGTCCTGGTGAAATCGCCGAGCGCTTCGAGCTCTCCGTCGGTTAGCCGCTGAATTGAGGAGTCGTCACCATCGATGGCCAGCCTCGATACTCCCTCGTGCACGTCGGCCCAGGTGTCGCAACGTTCGCAAAACGGCGTATCCGCATTCATGCCGAATGCAATCACACCAGCGCCGCCGACAATGATCACCGCCTCGATCAGCCAAACGACGGCCAGCATCACGCCAGAGACGGGCTCATCGCCGAACACGCTCCACATTCCCTGGTCATAGAAAAAGCCAATGTAGTCCTGAAGCAGGCTAGGATTGAACGCCCACACCCCGTCATCCAGTCGCGCTTTGGCATCGGACGCCCAGGCGACATAGAGCCCCACAACGCCACTCAGTAGCCCCAAGCAACCCAGCGCCACGTTATTGCGGATCTTACCGGCCTTGCCTGCCCACCCTACAGCAAATCCTAACGCCAGCCCAAATCCAACTGTAACTAGAATGTTGACGTAGATGAACGGAATGTAGACGATCGCGTACGAGTAGACGACACCCAAAATTGCCGCGGTCACGCAGC
>CAYLRE010000255.1:0-6982 GCA_964385715.1 uncultured Planctomycetaceae bacterium | reverse complement strand
AAAAGTCGTTTGGTAAGCAGTCCGGCAGCGTGGGGCATCGCAACTTTTCAGTCGGCCTGTTCTTAGCCGGTAACCAGACGGCGCGTGAAATCGCCGCCGAGCTGGCCCAGTCGCACGTGCAACTTGAGCACTGGTATTCCCGGCAGCAAAACCGCTCGGATATCACGAAGGCGACCGATCAGATATCCGATCAGCTGAACTCGCTAGCCTGCAAGTTGAAGCTCGGCCGCTGCGACAAACATCGCCGAGACCGATCGCTGAGCGAACCCGAACGGAACTACCGGGCCCTACGTCGCTCACTCGCTTCCTTCTCTGGCGAAGTGAAGAAGCAGTAGGGCCAACCCTATCCATTTCCCAGGGGGCCCAGTCATTTCCCAGGGGGCCCAGTCACTTCCCAGGGGGAGAGTTGCCGGATTGCTCGACCCTACGACCGCGGCTTGCGTTTGACCTCTTTGAGCTGTGCTGCCTCGGGCAGGTCGTGGTAGTAGGGATCGAGCGGAAAACAACCGGAGATCATTCCCGCTCGCGGGGCCGTCGTGCAGTCGCTAAAGGTGCGGCAGACTTTCTTGCGAGTGGTCGTCCCGGCGGTGAGCGTTTCTTGTGGCAGGTCGGGGTAAGAAAGTACCATTCGTCCCAGCCCGACCGAGTCGACCCAGCCTTGGCGAATCACCGCCTGTGCCACGTGCGGCAGGAACTCTTGTAGGTAGGTGTACCCGGAGCCAACGAAAAACACCTCGGGCAGGGCTTCTTTAAGCTGACGCGTGGCGAGCACCTGTCGGGCAACGCCCGCGAGCGGATCTTCTGGCGGCTGATAACCATCGCTGGGCGGGTAAAAGGCCGGCCGCTGAATGTGCGGCACATAATAAGGGCTGCCGCAAGAAACGTTGATCGCCACCACGCCCAGTTCGACCAGGCGACGAATCAGTGCGATCGTCTCTCGCATGTCGATCTGCAGTGGGTTCTCTTGATTGACCCCAAAACCACACTCATACGGCAAGAGCTTCTCGTAGTCGATCGGCTGCCCAATGTCATTCCCGTCGCGCTGTTCGTACGGAATCAGGTCGAACGCACTAAGCCGAACCCCGACCATCAACTCCGGGTAGGCTTCGCGAACGCGCCCGATGATCGTGGTTAGCACCCGGCTACGCCCTTCGAGGTCACCACCGTAGGGACCTGGTCGCGAACGGGCACTTAGAAACTCGTGCATCAGGTAGCCATGACAGGCCTTCACGTCGACGAACTGAAAACCGACATCGCGGGCCAAGCCGGCAGCGGTTACGTACCGTTCGATCAGCTGCTCGACCTCGGCATCGGTCATCAGCACGCTATCGTCGTCGGGATCGATCTTGAACTTCGCATCGAGCACCGGATGACGATAGGCGATCTTCGGTTCAAGCTGACTATCATTGGGCCGGCAAAATCGCCCCGAGTGAGTTAGCTGCAATCCGACGACCAGATCATCGGTCTCTCCAACATGCTCACGATGGGCCGAGAGTACGGTATCGAGCAGTTGGGCCAGGCCGTCCTTCGTTTCTGGAATCGCCAGACACTGATGCGGATTGGCTCGTCCGGCCGGATCGACGGCGGCCGCTTCGCCACCCCAGATCAGCTTGGCACCGCTGCGACCAAAATTGTGCCATCGTCGCAAGGTTCGCGCGCCGGGCATTCCGTCACGATTGCCGTCCCAACCTTCCATGGGATGGATACACCAACGGTTGCCGATTCTCCGCTCGCCAAACTGATGCGGCTCCGCTAGCGGCGATCCAGCAGAGGCCGTGAGGATCTCATCATCCAGCGGCAGATCGAGCTGCAACTCCTTCAGGCGGTCGCGCAGTGCGGCGGCATCTTTAAACTGAGCGACTTTCGGAAAATTGGCCATAGAAGGTGCGGCTCTCAGTGGACGGTCTGCGCCTGGAAACGTATGCGGCGATTAAAGATCGGCTGCCGGGCGTAAGGGGCTGTGTTGTAACCGAAATTTGCGTTCACCGGCAGTCACGAAGTTCACAGTCGCCGTCCGCTGCGACGGCGAACCGCTCAGGGCAGCCACTTTGCCTAGGCCGTATTCCGGATGAACCACGGCCATGCCGACGTGGAACGCCTCGGGGGAGATTTTTGGCAGCGTAGCCGCGTCGGTCTCATCTTCGTCCTCGGCCACCTTGCCCAGTCGCCTCTTCTCGCGCATTTCCGAAGCGGTTGTAACCAGCGACTGGTCGATGCTGTCGTGGGGATCGGGCTTCGCCCCCGACACAATTTCGCCCTCCACAAGATTCTCCGTCTGATTCCACTCGTGCTCGCTCTCGGTATCGTCGTGCACGTGCTCCGCCTCGTCTTCCTCGTGCTCGGCGTACTCGTCGTGCTCATCGTCGTCTTCGTCCCAACCGGAGAAGAATTCGTCGTCTTCCAGCCAGTTATCGGTCGGCTCGGTCACTTCCAACTCTTCGCGGGGAAGCTCCATCAAGAACGAACTCGGCACGGTCCGACGACGCTGCCCGCGAAACTCGCGGTGCGTCGCCAAGCTCAGCTGTAGCTCTTCCTCAGCACGGGTGATCCCGACAAACAACAGTCGGCGTTCTTCCTCCAGCTGATCCGGGTCCTCGCGACTGCGCTCGTGCGGCAGCAGACCTTCTTCCGTGGCCACGATATAAACCACCGGGAATTCGAGCCCCTTGGCCGCGTGCATCGTCATCAGCGTGACGCAATCGGTCTCGTCGGCCCAAGCGTCGGTGTCGTTGACCAGCGAGGTCTCTTCCAGGAACGTCTCCAGCTGATGCTCTTCATCCGCGTGACGTTCGTCAAACTCGCGTGCCACGGTCAACAGTTCCTCGATATTGGCCAGCCGGTCTTCGTCTTCGGCCAGCCCGGAGTCTTGTAGACTCTTGTGGTAGCCCGACTCGCTCAGCACGCGACCGACAATCTCTTCAACCGGGGCATCGGCACTCTGGGCCAAGTGATCGACGATCGTGATGAATCGCCCGACCGCCGTCTTGGCTCGATTACCCAGCGAGTCAATGAGGCCCGTTTCCTTGGCCGCTCCCAGCATGGTCAGCCCATACCGCGTGGCGTGCTCGGTCAGTCCCATGATTGTTTTCTTGCCGATGCCTCGCGTCGGCGTGTTTATGACCCGCATCAGCGCGATGTCGTCACGAGGATTGTTGATGAGATGCAGGTACGACATCACATCTTTAATTTCCTTGCGTTGGTAGAACTCGAGCCCCTTTACCAGCTGAAAGGGAATCCCGCGTTCACGGAGCGCAAACTCGAATGCTCGGCTAAGTGCGTTGATGCGGTAGAAGATGGCGAAGTCACTCGGCCGCCGACGTCCCGTGGCGATCGCCTCGGCGATCTCATCCGCGATTCGCTGGGCCTCGTCACGGTGTGTTTCGTAGTGCGTGAGCCGCACCGGCGCGCCCTCGTCATTCTCCGTGAACAGTTTCTTGTCTTTGCGCTGCTGATTGTGCACGATCAGTGCGTCGGCCAGGCGAAGAATCCGCTTGCTGCTGCGATAGTTTTGCTCCAGCCGCACGACCTTCACGTTCGGATAGTCACGCTGAAAGTCGAGAATGTTGTTGATGTTGGCCCCACGCCAGCCAAAGATCGACTGGTCCGGGTCGCCGGTGACCGCCAAGTTCGCATGATCGATCGACAAAGCCCGCGCGATCGCGTACTGCACCAGATTCGTATCCTGGTATTCGTCGACCAAGATATAGCGGTAACGGGCGTCGAGTTCCGCTCGCAATTCCGGATTGTCTCGCAGCAGCGTCGCGACATGCAGCAGCAAATCGTCGAAGTCGACCGCGTTCGCCACTGCCAGGCGAGCTTGATACTCGGGATAAACCCGTTTTACCACGCTGCCGAGTGCGTGCCCTCGCCGCGGCTCGTACTTGTCCGGCGTAATTAGATTGTTCTTTGCCCAACTGATCGCGTCGCGAATCTGATTCGGCATGAAGTGCGTCGGCGGCTGATCCAT
The DNA here is from genome assembly GCA_964385715.1 of uncultured Planctomycetaceae bacterium. Classification (GTDB taxonomy): domain Bacteria; phylum Planctomycetota; class Planctomycetia; order Pirellulales; family UBA7805; genus MB-PLM-2. The sequence continues at coordinate 3,015 of CAYLRE010000255.1, read as the reverse complement.
CTGCTCGATCGTCCGTTTCAACAGTTTGAGACTGTCGTCGGTATCGTAGATGGAGAAATTTTCTTCCAAGCCGACATGATTCGCATAACGACGCAGCAGCCGCGAACAGAAACGGTGGAACGTGCCCAACCAAACCCGCGATTGACCGGCCAACATATCGACGCGGGTCCGCATCTCGTCGGCCGCTTTATTGGTGAAAGTCAGCCCCACGATCTGGTGCGCCGGAATACCCGACTCCAAAAGATGGGCGATCCGCTGCGTCACGACGCGCGTTTTTCCGCTGCCTGGCCCGGCCAGAATCAACAAGGGACCGTCGATATGTTCAACGGCGGCTCGCTGGGCTTCGGTAAGCGAACTGCTTGAAGAGTTCACGTGTCGCGTCTCGGGCAGGGTGTTAAGGCGGGAAGAATCCGTCAACTCCGGCGGATCAACGAGAGTTGTTGCGTTGCCCGAAGCGCTTAACAGGTTGCGCAAAGCGGGACACACCAATCTCGAATTATTCATTATAGCGGATTCCGGTCCGGCTTCGGCAGACGCGAAATGGGTCGCTTGAGCGCGACCACAACCGCCTCATCTGGTAAGGACTGACGTAACTCGGCCGGGATGATCTAGGTCGAAACAAATGCGCGTGCTAGCACGGCGGAAAAAGTTTTCTCCAAGTCGAGTGCAGGGTCGTAGCCAAACAGAAGAATCGTGATATATTGACCGAAATGTGATTGCCAAGAATGTTGCCGCTTAGGCTGCCACATGATTGGCCTGGATGGACTTGATTTCACATATTCTTTTTTGAAGGGAGGGATCCCATGAGCCGCATCCCTATTCCAGCGGGTCACGACCAGACGCAGTCTCTCGACGATCGTCTTGCCATGAGCACGGCCGAAATCGGCCTCTCGGTGCGCACCACCAATTGTCTCGAAGAGCGCGGAATCTTTAGCGTGGGTGACCTACTCAACCGCACGCCGGATGACCTGCTGGAGATTTCCAACTTCGGCGAGAAGACGCTGCAAGAGGTCTACGCCGCATTGGAGAGCATTGGCTTCCGACGTAGCGGTGGCCGCCAAAGCGTCCGCTAAGATTGCGTCCGCTAGACAGGCGCTCGCCAAGCCTGGAAACGAGGCGTCACGTCCCACGCGATCCTCGGCTCTTGCACCGCCGCAGTACGCCATCACGAGCGTCCAGGGGAGCCCGTGCCGCTGAGCGTATGCTCGCGACATGCCAGGTTAGGCACGGAGGTACCGCGGAGGATATCCGGCTATAATGGTCCGCGATCGAGGTGCGAAGCGGCCCGCTTTATCACCGGCAAGCGACAGCCGCTGGCCGCGATACTTTTGTACTTACAGGGCCCTTCCGCGGTGCGCGTGGTCGCGTGCGTCTTCGGGGCGATAAGATTCCCCACCTGCGCGACCATGCCAAACCCCTGGGACATGCAACTTGGCGCGGCGGATTAAGTTCATCGGCAAGAAACGAGGCGATCGCGCTAGCGGTATGCGCCGCTTTGGTCGCTTTGGCGAAGCGGTCGTCTACCTCGCCCTGCTGATTCTCGGTGCCACCGCGCTGGTCATCTATATCCAGAACGAGATTTTGCCAGAGTGGCGCGTAAGTCGTCACTACGAAGAAACCGTGGCGAACGTCGTCGAAACCAAGACCGTGGAAGTCACGATCGACGACGCGACCCAGTTCCGGCCACAGATCCTTATCGAGTACCAGGTTAAAGAAGAGTCGTACTCAAAGTGGACTTACGACTACGAACAGGCGACCTACGCGGACAAGGAAGACGCGGAAGCGGTCCTCGCCGAGTTTAAAGTCGGCCAGCCGCACGCCTGCTGGTACGACCCCGATAAACCGTCCAACGTTGTCTTGGTTCGACATTTCAATTGGCTCGGTCTACTCCTGCCGATTTCGTTCATCTTGGTCGGCCTCGGCGGGCTCGGCTACACCTGGTTCTATTCCGGCACCTCACAAGAACGTCGCGCGGCCTTCGCCAAACAGGTTGCCGATGCCGAACTTTTTGAACGCGACCGCGGAACCTCGACCGGCTTTCCCTCGGTGCCGGCCGACGCCGATCAGCGGAACAGTCCGGGCACCACGTTGAAATACCGACTACCCATCGAGTCAACGCCTGGCTGGAGACTGTTTGGCGCCATCTTAGCCGCCGTATTGTGGAACAGCATCGTGGCGATCTTCGTTGTGATGGCCGTCCGCTCGCACATGGCCGGCGACCCCGACTGGTCACTCACACTCTTCATGCTCCCTTTCTTTGCCATCGGCGTGTGGCTGGTCTACAGCACCTTCCGTCAGGTGCTGTTTGCCACCGGCGTCGGGCCGACCTACGTCGAAGTCAGCGATAACCCGCTCAAGCCAGGCCAGGAATATGACATGATCCTCTCACAAGGAGGTCATCTGTCGATCCGCCAGCTCGACGTCCACCTGATTTGCCGCGAGAAGGCGACCTTCCGGCAAGGCACCGACACCGTGACCGATACCCAAGTGGTCTGCCGCCTGCCGGTATTGTCGCTGAAAGATGTCTCGATCGAGGCGGGCGTCCCCTATGAAACGCGTTGCCAGTTCCGCGTGCCGGAGTCGGCCATGCATTCGTTCCTGGGCAACAATAACGCGGTGAACTGGAAGCTGTCCGTCCATGTGCAGGTAGATCGCTGGCCCGACTTCCGCCGAGACTTTGCCGTGGTGGTTTGCCCGGAAGACGCGGGAGGTGATTCCGCATGAGCGATGCACGCGTTTCTCTCCGCTTGATCGGCGACAGCCGTGACTATCAGCCGGGCGAAAAACTGACCGGTGAGTACTTCGTGGAAGTCGCTAGGGCTAGCGATGTACGGGCGGTCGAAGTCTCGGTCCTTTGGTACACCGAAGGCAAAGGGGACGAAGACCTGGCGGTTCACTTCTTCCAAAGAACGACGAGTGACGAAGCAGGCGACATCGATCTCCGGGCGACACAACACTTCAGCACCTCGCTCCCCAACACGCCAGTCAGTTACGACGGCGTGTTGCTGAAGATTC
>CAYLRE010000254.1:0-6987 GCA_964385715.1 uncultured Planctomycetaceae bacterium | reverse complement strand
CGCGGCTGCGTCCCGGGTCCTGGTACCAGACCTTCTGGCCGTTGAGCCGCGCGAAATGCCCCAAGCCGTTCCTCAAGCTGGTGAATCACCTGCGAGGTGCCTGACTGCGAAATGCCGTTCTCGACCGCCGCTTGTGAAAAGCTGCGTCGATTAACGACATCACAGAATATCTTTAGCGATTTCAGTTGCATAAATGTTCGTCCCCAAGACGAGTCGCTCTGGCGGCAGCCTCGAACGGACCGAGCCGTCACCGTCGTCATTGCGAGCGGTGGCGGTACCGGCACTTCAGGCCTGATTCGTGCCCAGCTCGAGCCCGCCTAGCTCTGCAGCACGACCGACGATCGTTGGCCTCTTTACCGGAACGCCAAGGCGCACCGACTCGTCTTGGCCGATCCGATTCGCGGTGCCCTTAGCTTAAAGAATACGAATGCCAGGGCGATCTAGGATTTGAATCCAAGATATTAAGATAGGGGTCTTAACCCCGTTTCGTCAAGCACCTAAGCCCCTGTTTTCCAGTATTTCCATGCCATTACAGGGTGCCGAGGCGGTCGCCGGAACGGGGGCAGCAAGCGTCTATTTAACACGACTTGCGCGTTCTTAATGCAGGGCAAACGGGGCCGAGCGCCGCTTTGGCGACAGCCCGGTATGCTCCATCATCCTTTGATTCCGGTCCCGCATTAATCGTGTTTAATCGGGGCCCGGTTCCTGCTGTACTAGACTACTCGGCCAAGGTCTCGGGCGTGTATTCGTGGTTGCGGCGACGGATGACGGTTGCCTTCTTGATCGTATCCGGCTTGATGCTCTGTGCCTGCCGGCTACTAGGGTCGCGACGTTGCAATTCGGCCAGCACGTCGAGCCCTTCGATCACGCGACCAAAGGCTGTGTGCTTTCCGTCGAGTTGTTGGGTTGGGATGAAGCAGAGAAAGAATTGTGAACCACCGGTATGCGGTGCCGGCGTTTTGGCCATGCTGAGCGTTCCGCGGAAGTGCTTGCGATGTACTTCGTTCTGACATTCGCACTTGATGCGATATCCTGGGCCACCGCCGCCGGTACCATCCGGGCAGCCACCTTGGGCCATGAAGCCTGGCAGCACGCGGTGGAAGGTCAGGCCGTCGTAATATTTCTTGTCGACGAGGCTGATGAAATTGGCGACTGTATTGGGAGCTTCGTTCTCGAACAGTTCAAGCACGATGTCGCCCTTGCTGGTCTCGAGCTTTACGCGAGGCAGGTCGTCCGCCTTTGCTTCCGCGGCGCGAAACGCCTGCTCTTCTTTCCAAAGCTTCTTGTAATAATCGATCGCGAGGCGGTAGCTCTGCCCTTGCTGGGCGAGGGCGTTGTCGGCTGCGGCGGCGGCGAACAGCTTCTCCGCTCGTTCGAAGTCGCTGGTCATAAAGGCGGCCGTAGCGGCCAATTCTTCCAGGCCGCGTTCCTTAATGTTGTGCTTGGCGAGCATACGGGCCAGGCGATCTCCCTCTTCATAACGATCGGACTGCACGGCGTGGGCGACCATGGCGACGAGGAATTGTGCTTGCTTCTCGGAACTTTCCGGAGCGGCGAGAAATTCTCGTTCGGCCGCGGCCTTCACCATGGGCAACATTTCCTGCACCTGGCCTACGATCGCGTCGTGTTGTTTGATGATCCCCTGTTGGTCAGCAGGGGCGGCCGTGGGGAATTTTTCTCGCAGGGCACTCATCTGCTCAACGAGTCCATCGAGCCGTGCACTGGCGGCTTCAAACGATTCACCAGCGGCCGGGGGCTCAGCCGCAGCAACCGACGAGATGAATGGACCCGTGACGAGCGTGACGCCAAGAATTAGGAGACTGGCCAAGGTGGTTAGAAGGCGGGGCATCTTTGGACTCCAAAGGAGGAAGGTGTTTGCTGGTTAAATGAAGGCGCTCGAAACGTAAGCGATGCTTGTCGCCCACGGTCGCGGTAGTTCTGGCTTGCAAATGCCAGATCTCAGCGAGCAGGATCGCGGCGCAGTAGGAACGAACGGAAGGAATTCTAAAGGAGGGCTAAATTTGTCCGCGGCCGGCCGTCTCCGGCAAATCAGGGAGCAAGCAGCAAGCCACGCACCGTGCCGTTATTCTACGCCGTAGTGTCATCCAAGGCACGCGGTGAGATGGCATTGTGAACCGACCGCCCCTTCGACCGCAAGTGCGACCCTCCGATGCGTGTGGCTCTTGCGTGTTTGCTGCGGTAGCGCTAGGCTGAAGGCCTACTTTTTCAGCCTAGCTAGCATCTCCAGACACCCCGTTTGCATCACCAGAAACATCGATGGCCGCCAAAGCAAATCACCAATCGGACACAACCCAAGTCGACTCGCCGCTGCGGATTATCGGTGGTCGGCTGCGCGGCCGAAAGCTGAAGTATAGCGGTCGTCTCGATACGCGACCGATGAAAGACCGTGTTCGCGAGGCGATCTTCAATCTCGTTGGGCCCTCCATCAAGGGCATGCACGCGATCGACCTGTTCGCCGGGACCGGGGCTCTGGGATTGGAGGCGATCAGTCGAGGTGCCGAGAGTGCAACCTTGGTGGAGCGACATTTTCCCACGGCAGACATCATTAAGGAGAACGCCACGTCACTCGGCGTCGATGCCGCCTGCGAGATTGTCGTCTTCAATACGTTCTTGTGGGTTCGCAGACTGGAGGTGTCGAAGGAGCGGCCGTGGGCTCTGTTCTGCTCGCCGCCTTACGATTTTTACATCGAACGCGCGGACGAGATGCGGCAGTTGATTGAAAACGTACTCGCGGCTGCCCCTGCGGAGAGCGTGGTCGTCGTGGAGGCGGACGAACGGTTCGACGCAAGTCTCTTGCCGGACTCCGAGTTGTGGGATGTGCGCGAGTATCCTCCGGCGGTCGTGGCAATTCGCACCGTAGAAGGTGAAGCCGCGGAGGAGGACTCGGCAGAAGAGGATGCCGAGTAAGGTAACGATCGATCGAGCCAGCAGGAGTCAAGGACATGGATGTAATCAACATTCGTGACGTCGAAGCTTTCACGACCAAGGACGGGTCCGAGATCCGCGAACTGCTGGCCCATCGCAACTCCTGCATCGAGAAGCAGAGTCTGGCCGAGGCACGACTGCCGGCGGGTCGCACGACCACACCCCACTACCATCCCAAAACCGAAGAGATCTATTACATTCTCGAAGGGACAGGCGAGATGCGATTGGGTGACGAACGGCGCACCGTCGGCCCAGGGGACGCGATCGCGATTCCGCCGGGGATCGAACATCAGATCACCAATTCGGGCACGGAGGTGCTCAAGTTTCTGTGCTGCTGCGCGCCTGCCTACGAACACGAAGATACGGTTCTTACGGGCGAATAAGCAGTCGGGCTCGGCGGTTTTCCGCGATAGCTCCTCGGCCGACGCGGCCAGAGCGAGCGAAATCGTCGCATGCTAGCATGCCCGCAGATCGTGGCAGCATGGAAGTGTCAAAGTTTCTCTAATCGGTCGGCTCGTGGTCGAGCTGCGCGATTATCCAAAATTGACGGCGCCCGACCTTTCTGCCCTGTCAAACAGTTCCGATTGGCGTCACCCGCCCCACGTTCGTCCGCGCAAACAGCCGATCTTATCTGGTAACCGAATCGGATCGCCCGATTCGTCGCATGGATGCGACCGCCGGAGTAGGGATATGTATGAGGTGAAGCGCCGCAGGCCGAGTCGCCATTGGTTTGCGCTGCTAACTTGTCTACTGCTGCTAAGCTTAGCGGCCCCCACCTTGTGGAACGACGGGAGACACACCTTCTCGTTCGACGACTCTGACGACATTGCGTTGCGGGACCGAGTCGCTGCTCGCGGTGACGCCGATGTGCGCAGCACGATCGTTGTTGCGTCGACGTCAGGTGAGTCGCCCTCTCGATATGCGACTGGCAAACCGCCGGTATCGGTATCCATGGACGCAGACGGAGAGAGTCGCCAGCCGACGGTCGCCGCGTCAATCTCATCGGACCCACAAGACTTTGGGCCCAAAGACTCGACGACCAGCGGCGCTCCACGCGGCTCGATTCTACTACGCAAGGTCGAGGTCGAAAGCGAACCGGCTGTCGGAGACCAGGTCCAAATTGGATTGCCGATTATCGCGGATCGTCGCCTGTCGGTCTCGCTTCCGGCCATCGAGATCGATCCAAGTGAATTGCGCGGTCATGGCCGTCAAGAATTGCAGCAAGATCCCGCTCCCACGCTCGCCCACCCCAACGGCTGGCCAGCCCCACTGTTGTTGTTCCGTCAGCTCGACGCTCTGACGGACACCGCGGCGGCCGAGTGGGCAGTCGATACGATTAGCACGATCGAACAGCTCAACTCTCTGGCGATGACCGACACCCTTTCCGCAGGATCGCTGCTGAGACGACTGGAGCAGGCGAACGGCGAAGCCAAAGAACTGGCTGAGCAAATCGAGTCGCCGGAAGTACAAACGGAGCTGCGCCGGGTTGCGTATGCCGTTTACCGTCGCGCGAGCGTCTGGAATCTGGCCAACGAAATTTTCGCTCACGATGCCAATATTGAAAATGGCATTGTTCCCACTACCGATGAGCTCCTTCCAAGTGACGCCGATTCGGATGAACCGCAGTTGCCTCATCTGGCGGTGCCGATGCTGACGCCTGGACCCGTTGTCGGGCAGCAAGCGTTTGCCCACAGCCAGTCGCGTCCCTTTATTCTCGAGGCTGAACCGGAGACGACCCAACTCTCGCCACCAACCGCCCCGCCGACGTCGGCTGGCGTCGAGCAGATTAGTAACCTCCTGGTTAGCCTGGAACGCTACGAAAACACGCGGCAGCCGGCCGATGGCAAGATCGTCGCCCGGCATATCGCAGACTTGAGTGATTCGCTTGACGGTGATCGTCAGGCGCTTGCCGAGCATCTCGACAATCACTATCGCAACGCCAACCATCGGATCACGATCACCAGCCGGCTGTTGGACGAACTGCTTCCCAAGATGCAAACGCAAGAAGGCGAAGTCTCGGATCGAATTCTTGGTGCCAGCGTTTGGGGCTGGCAAGCAACCGAGACGCAGCTCGACACGGAGTTCCTCGAGCATCCGTCCGCTTTCCGTATTCGCATCTCCGCTTTGGGAACGGTTTCCTCCGATACCCAGGCGAGCAAAAGTTCGGCTACGATCTACAGCGTAGGCCAAACCGATTTTAATGTCGGTAAAGAGGTCATCATCTCTCCTCTTGGTGTAAAGATGACGCCGGCCAGAGCGTATGCCGATGGCTACGCCAGTTTCACCGACGTCGAAACCGAACGCAGCTCGGTGCCGCTTATCGGAGCTTTGACGGAACGGATTGCCCGTAACAAGTACGCGGAAGAAAAGCACGCCGCCTTGGCGCAGGTCGAGAACCGCGTGGCTCGCGAGTCGCGTCAGCGGTTCGAGAAGGAGTTAACGCCTAAGATCATCGAAGCGGCGCACCGTTTTCACCGCGAACTTTGGACACCGCTGGTCACGCTCGGCCTCGATCCGACGGCCGTCGAGATGTACACCAAACCGGAACGCATGGTCGCTCGCCATCGCCTCGGTTCGGCCGAGCAGCTGGCCGGGCACACGTCGCGTCCGCGTGCCCCCAGTGACAGCCTGGCCAGCATGCAGGTTCACGAAAGCCTGCTCAACAACGCCCTGGCTCGGTTCAAGCTAGACGGTAAGACCTTTACGCTGCCAGAATTGCACACGCATGTCTCCAAGAAGATTGCTCAGCCGAACGCCGAGATTCCGGAAGACTTCGACAAGCGAGTGAAGATCGCTTTTGCCGAGCAAGACGCGATTCGTATTCGCTGCGACAACGGGGAAGTTGAGCTGACTCTGTCGCTGGCCGAGATCTCGCGTGGCAAGAAGCATCGCTGGAATGATCTCATCGTCAAAGCTCGCTACGTTCCAGACGGCACCGGCTTGCAGGCCAACTTGGTGCGACAAGACAGCATCGAGCTGATTGGTGAAGGACTCCGCACTGGCGATCAGATCGCGCTCCGTGGCGTGTTCAGTAAGCTGCTCTCTCGCAGTCGCTACGCCGTGCTCGTGCCCAAGCACATTGAAGAGCACAAAGCGCTTGGCGGCCTGGAAGTAACCCATTTCTCTGTCACCGACGGTTGGGTAACCGTGGCCATTGGTCCGCGCCTAGGCACGCAAGGTGGTGCTGACGAGACAGCCGGTGTGCCACGCTGGCGAGTTGGCCAAACGAAGTCGGAAGAATCGACGCGGTAACGACGCGACGCTTACACGTTGCTACGTGCCGCTGACGTCGTCTTTGCCGTATCGCCCCCGAAACTCATCGGCCGGGTATTTCATCGCGTTCTTCTTCATCTTGTCGGCAAAGGCATTCGATAGATCGATGCCTAGCTCGTTGGCCAGTGCCAAGGTGTAGCAGAACACGTCGGCAATTTCTTCACCGATGGGCACCAGCTTCTCGGCGCTATCGGCGAGCGAACGCGATTCCTCTGGCGAGATCCATTGGAAGTGTTCCATCAACTCGGCCGCCTCGATGGCCAGCGACATGGCCAAGTTCTTCGGAGCGTGAAACTGCTCCCAGTTCCGCTCGGCAACAAATGCCGCCACGGCCCCGCGAAGTTCGTCGATGGTCGTCTGCTGATCGCTCATGCGGCATCCGTTCTCGATGACAACCAAGGGGTCAGGCTGTTGTTGCCGGCGGCAGTTGGCGTTCCGGGTTCCAGCGACGGCCTCTCATCGACAGCTGGCGCAGCCGGCTGTTTCGTCTCAGCCGGGTTCGTATCAACTAATTTGGTGCCACCTGATTTCGCGTCGCAGGCGCGGCCGCGGTAGCCTTCGGCAAGGTGGACCATGATCTCTAGAATCAACAACTCGGCGCGACTGACCAGATGCTTGGCACTGCGACTGCCGCGTCCCCGAACCAGCTGTTCCGTGACATCGATGTGCATCAACATCGCCTCGTGAGCGGTCACGCCCGCGGTGACCAGGAGTTGGGCAAAGGCCTGCATTTCGTCCGCAGACGCATACCGCCCACGCTCAAAGAAC
>CAYLRE010000253.1:0-6995 GCA_964385715.1 uncultured Planctomycetaceae bacterium | reverse complement strand
CATGTCCGGCGGTAGCATCACCGTCCGAGCTACCGGACGTAGCGGGACCGTAGGTCAGATTGGCCACTACGGCAGCTTCACAGGCGAAGGCATCGACGGCCCATACATGTACGGCTACGGTGATTACGATGGTTTTGGTCTTCCTGAGTTTCAAGGCGTCTTCCTGGCCGGCAACATCTCGGCCCGAGCCCATCTGTTTGACGGTAGCGGTGGCCGCATCAACATCTTCGCAGGCGGGCCGAACGTCGAAAACCGACAATGGGACAACCATGCCTTGATCGGACACAAAGGCGAATACGACTTCACAGAGTTGATATTCGATGGCTTCGACAGGGACATCCACATTCCGCTCGCATTTAACGACAACGGCAGAAACGGCCTCAGCGAAGACATCTCCGGAGCCTATGCGATTGGAAACATCAGCGTCGTCGCCGATCGCACTGTCAACGTTGGCATCCAAGAAAGCGTCGCTCGAGTGTCCCTCCGTGATCGGGCTCAAATCGGTCACCACGTGATGACGCGAAGCGAAGCCTACATGCTCGACTGCTTTCTTGTCGGCGACGTCGACTTCGGTCTCGGTTACCAAGATGGCGACTACGGCCACTACGGCGATCCGGTTAGCGCTGAAACCGCCACGGCTCTCGCTTTGGGCGATATCAAAGTCCTGGCATTGACCAAGAACGTTGACGTCCGCATCGCGGAAGGAATGGGCGAGAGCATATCGCAAATCGGACACGACGCGATCAGCTCGACGCAGAAAGTACGAGTCAGGCGATTTGGCCCGTATACGTTCCGCATTGCTTACACGGAAGAAGGCGGTACCTCGATCGGTGACATCTTCGTGATTGCCAACCGCGACATCAAAGTCACCAACGGTGGCTACGAGGGCAGCGATGCCCGCATCGGCCACGGCACCCGCGCCGGCGAGGATTACGACGCCCTGATCGGTGACATCGTTGGCATCGCCGGTGAGAATCTCATCCTCGAAGGCAGTAGCCGTCACAACCTCGCCTTCATTGGCCATGGCGACGGTTTCTTGAGTGCCGACCACCTCAAGGGCAGCATCCTGCTCGCTTGGGACCAGGCTAACTCGAAGGTCGACGGTGGTGGTCGCTTCTTCATGAATGACCACTCGGAAGTCGATTCCGGCCAACGTGTGTTCGACCTCGGCCATTTTGGAAAGATCGTGAAGAACCGGGAAAACCTGGCGATCTTCGTCGGTACAAGACGTGAAGGATCGCAGCCCAACGTCATCGAAGACGGGGCCACGATCAACGGTGTCCGCTACTGGCAGGTCCTGGAAGACGCCGGCGATCCCGTTGGCCGACTTCTCTTCCCTGGATTCTCGAAGTGGGGTGAGAACGTCGAATACGAAAGCTGGTCGGCCGAGCAATGGGGATTCGAGCTCTGGGATATCGTCGACAATCCCAGCATCGAACAGATGTTGCTATCCTGCAATTTGGACTTGAACTTTGGCACGCTGGAAGGAACTTATAGCGAGCCGTTCACGTTCTACTACCTCGACGAAACCCAGGAACGATTCCCGCCGATCTTCGACTGGAACCTGTTCCACGAGTTGCCCTACTGGCCGGGCGGAGTCGGCACCGGCAGCTCACAATATGGCGACGACGAGACAAACGAGGGCGATATCGCCAACGACAACAGCAACAACGCCTTCGGTGGTGGTGGCGAGTAGCGATCTCGACTTCGTTATCGGCAGCGGTCTTTACTAAGTAGAGTCGCCTGCTAATTGAAACCTCAAAGCGTGTGCCCCGAGCTTGCGGGCACACGCTTTTTTCTTGCGCCAGCCAACATGCGGCGAGTCCTGCACCCTCGGTTCCCGTGCGAATCCACGCTGTTCGCCGCTGGCATTTCCCGCCTGGGGCCCTGGTGGATCCCCTATATCGCCGCTGTGATTTAGTCGAATTCAAGCATCGCCGGCACCTACAGAGCAGCCACTGCCTGGAGTGCAACTGGCCGGATAATCGATACCGCCGGAACGACCGGAATCACGAACGGCACCATCGTCTCAAGGAATACGAATGTCGATAGCGACATAAGCGGAATATGTAGACCAGCAGCTTCAATCACACCCCTTCTGAAACCAGGCTACGGGACCAACCAGGCATGTTATTCCGAATCGCACCTTGGGCACTGCGAGCGTTGCCATTGATTGCCACCATCGTGGCCGTCTCGTCGATCACGGATTCCGTCCGTGGTCAGGAAATAGAGCAGTGGAACCCGGGTGACCGCTACCGGTATCTACCGCGGCTACCGCAGGGAAATGAGAATCCGCCTCCGCTCCCCAGAACAGAGACCGAAGTCACCGGTCCGCGTAAGGTCCTGGTCGACGAACTGCGGGGCGTCGTGGTGCTGGACCATCCAGACCGCGTCGTAGACGGCAAACTCGACGTAACCGGTATACAGATCCAAGCCGATGCCTCCCTGGAACTGGCTCGCACGGCCGGCTTCCGTCGCATCGTCAACCGCTACATCGGGGGCGAGGTCAGCATCTTCCGGCTCAACCAGATGGTGCGTGACATCATCGTCTACTACCGAGACAACGACGAGCCAGTCGTCGACGTGAGCGTTCCTCAACAGGACATCACCGACGGCGTGGTGCAGATCATTATTACCGAAGCACGCGTCGGCAAGGTGATTGTCCGCGGACCGTGCTACTTCGATCCCCAGAACCTGCTGAACCAGGTCTGCATCTCGCCCGGCGATGCGATCTACGAATCGGTTCTATTGGAAGACCAACGCTGGTTGATTCGAAATCCGTTCCGCGACGTGGAGCTCGAACTGACCCCCGGCAAAAACCGCGGCCAGACCGATGTCATCTTCAACGTTCGCGATCGCAAGCCTGTTCGCATTTACGCCGGCTACGAAGATACCGGTAATCGCACGACCGGCCTGGAACGAACGATCTACGGATTCAACTGGTACAACGCGCTGAACAAAGACGACCAGTTCGGCTACCAATACACCGCTTCGAGCGACTTCAGCACCGTCGGAGTCCACTCCGGCATTTACTCCTGGGCCACGTTGAACCGCGATATCTGGACCATCTACGGCACCTACGGCCAGGTCGACGTGCCTCCGTTCTTCGGACCGGCTAACGAAGGTGTGTTCTGGCAAACCTCGATCCGCTGGAACCGTGAGCTTTGCCCACGAGGCTGCTACGAACACGGCATTCAAGCTGGCTTCGACTTCAAGAATACGAACACGAGCCTCGACTTTGGTGGTGTCTTCGTCGGTGCCAACGATGCCGACATCATCCAGTTCATGATTGGATACAACGGCCGCAAGTACGACAACCTCGGATCGACCCACTTCGCGCTCGACATCTACGGAAGTCCCGGTGGACTCTCCGGCAAGAACAACGACACAGCATTCCAAGGCGTGACACCGCACGCCAAGGCTAGCTACGCCTACGGCCGCGGCTTTTTTGAACGCCGCTTCTGGATGCCGCGCTGCACGGAATTGGTCACGCGAGTCACCGGCCAACTAACGCATACCAATCTCCTGCCGCCGGAAACGCTCGGTCTGGGTGGATACAACTCGGTCCGTGGCTACGACCAGTACACCTACGCTGCTGACTCTGGGTTCTTTGTCAATCTGGAATGGTGGTCTCCATCGTACTACTGCCTGTTCGGAGACGACGAACTCCGCTTCTTCACCTTCTTCGACATTGGCGAAGGCTACCAACACTCGCAGATCTCCGGACTGCCGAACTCCGTCGGTATGGCGGCCGTTGGTCTCGGTGCCCGCTATCAGCTCGGTCGCTCGATGAGCCTGCGAGCCGACTACGGCTACCAGCTGCGAGATGCCCCCACGGTGCTACCTCAGCCGGACTCCCGCTTCCACATCGGGCTGATCTTCAGCTACTAGGGTTTGGTGCGGCTCGATCCGACCGCGGATGAGCCATCAAGAACCGCAGCCAATTCCGCTCGGGCGATTGGCCGCAATGCCCCAGCGGCGGATGCTACCGCCAACAGCGCACAAAAAAGCGACGGGTACCGAGAGGGACCAGTCGCTTTTTTAGTGGGCGATGAGGGACTCGCCTCCGGATTCCTCCGAAAAGTGGCTATTGCTGCGAAGACATTCCGGAGCGTATCGGCATTATTTCCGAAGCAGGGCAAGTTCACCCGGATCCGAACCGGGCCGCCCCCGGCCCCTGGCGGGACTCCTATCGTATATCCCCTTCCATCCGCAACTCATTTTCGTTCGTTTTTGGTTGGTTATCTCACTTGATAGGTTGTGGGGAGTAGCACGCTATGGGCATGCAACAACCAACGGTAGGATATCCGAGTACCACCGTCGGAGAGGTTTTTTGACCAGTCCAAGACCTCGGGGGTCTGCCCGACCCCGGCAGATTTTGACCGGTCAAAAAGCTCAGAAGCCTATTTCACCTGCGCCCGCCAGGCGTAGCCAGAAAGTGGTCCGCAAGCGGAACTGATACCAGCGTTGGGTTGGTTTTGGGCTATTTGCGGCGTTGCCAATGCTCAGGGTGGTGGGGCAAGGGGCGGTGGATCATGGAATGACGACCGGTAGGATGCGATCCATCACGCAGTTCGGCAGCGTTTTGTTGATCGACCTTATCTGTTCATCGCTCACTGGCGAGTCACCGACGGAGAGGTGCTCCAGTGTCTTCAGTCCCAAGAGCGGCGACAGGTCGGTCACATGTGTGTTGCGAATAGCGAGATTCTGGAGGTTCCTCAGTCCGGCGAGCGGCGACAGATCGCTTACCGGTGTGTCGTTGAGGCGGAGGTCCACGAACTGAGTTAGACCAGTCAATGGCAAGAGATCGCTTATCCGGGTGCCGTCGAGGGAAAGCTCCGTGAGGTTCGTGAGAGTTGCAAGGTTCGACAAGTCGTTCACCTGGGTGTTATCGAGATTGAGCTCGTAGAGACCCTTGAGGTCGGCCAACGGCTTCAGGTCCGCCACGGGTGTGTTGCCGAGTTCAAGCACTGCGATGTTTTTCAGAGCCGCGAGTGGCGACAGGTTGCTAACATGAGTTTCGCCGAGGCTGAGCATCGTGAGATTTGGTAGATTTGCCAGCGTCGACAGGTCACTTACTTGAGTGCCGTGGAGGAAAAGTACTTCGAGGTTCTTGAGCTTAGCCAATGGCGACAGATCGCTTACCTGCGTGTCGTTGAGGTCAAGCTGGATGAGTTTCGCCAGGCCTGCCAACGGCGACAGATCGTCTACCGGCATATCGTTGAGAGTAAGCTTGGTGAGGCTAACTAGATCCGCCAAGACCGACAGGTCGCTGGTCGTGATGTGGTCGAGACTGAGGCGTTGAAGATTCTCCAGCCCAGCCAAAGGTGACAGGTCCGTCACGGGGGTGCTGCCGGCCATAAGAAGTTCGAGTTTATTCAGCCGAGCGAGCGGCGACAGGTCGCTCACCTGAGTTCTGCGGAGGCCAAGTTCCCTGAGGTTGGTCAGGTTCGACAGCGTCGACAAATCGATGACCGGACTGCCATTTAGAAAAAGCGATTCAAGGTTATCGAGCTTAGCCAATGGCGCAAGATCGCTCACCTGCGAGTCGTAGAGGCTGATCTCTTTTAGATTCCTAAGGTCGGCGAGATGCGACAGATCGGACACTTGCGATTCGTGGATATTTAGCTTTTCGAGAGCCTCCAGATCCTTGAATGGCGACAGGTCACTTAGCTCCGTGAAATAGAAGGTAACCGAGATAACGCGCCCACCAATCCACTCGGTGAGCCCTCCTTCACTAAATTCAACGTCGCCGCCCTGCTCGACGATCCACGCAGCCGTTGCCTTGTCCCGATTGACACGGACAAGCTCACGGCCCAGAAGTGCAAACGGAATCGCGCAGAGCACGCCAACAAGCAACAACGTCCGCAGGCGGAACTGACACCAGCGGCGACTTGGGGTGTCCTGGTTGGTCATTGAGTGGCTGCCCGATTCGTAGAACTTTCACCGTAGTAGTCGTGCTGACGATGCCCAATTATTGCTGAAACAATGCGAGCGTTCTATGTGAGTGTGTTTGCCCTTAGGCGTCCGCCTTCGTGCCCCGGGTGGTGTCGGCCTGGGCGGGCAACGGGACCCGGCTAAGCTGCTGCGGTGTTGCCGACCTCGGCAGGTTTTGACTGGTCAACAACTTCCGGTGTGTATCGCACCGAGGCGCAATGGGACTCGCGGCTCAAGCGACGGAAATCGATTCCGCATTCGGCGGAGTCAAAGCCGCGACCATCTGTGGTCTTGCCGAGAAGGAGGCTCAAGATCACTACTGGCTGACGACCACTGAAGACAACATGCAAACGGCGAGTCCGAAAAGTGGCCCTGCAGACCAGTGGATCTGGCGGAATTGAGTCGCAAGACGATTCGACAGCGCATGAAAAAACCCCGGACTTGCCAGGGCCTGAGACCGATTGCAACAAATTGCAACCGGTCTCAATGGGCGATGAGGGACTCGAACCCCCGACATCCTGCGTGTAAAGCAGGCGCTCTAGCCAACTGAGCTAATCGCCCGATCGGTTCGCCACCGTCGTCTGACTCAGAGCACAGACGAAGCGGGGCGAAAACGGGAACAACCGCCATCGCGGCGGCTGTACGACCTCTGGCAAACTTGGCCCGAAAGGCAATCCCACCCCCCGGGCAAGTGTCCCAGATTGCCCCTAGCTTAGCGATTGACGCGGAACCAAGAAAGGGCGGGGGGAAGTGGCTCCCACCGCCGGTCCTGCCAAATGGCGGTCCCGCGGACGCGGCCTCCCCGCTTTTCGTCCACGTCGCCTCCCGGCCGGAGCCTCTGGCCATATCGTATCCGCGTTTCTCTCCGCGCACAAAAAAAACGACCCGCCCTGATTGCTCAAGACGGGTCGTTTCGATCGTAGGAGACAGTTTCGTACGACGTGTCCAAACCGTACGTGACTGGCGACCGGCATGACACCGGCCGACTTTCACTCATCGCTTGACTCTACTCGCAACCACAGGTCGCTTCGCAGCCGCAAGTGGCAGGGGCTTCGCAA
>CAYLRE010000252.1:0-7106 GCA_964385715.1 uncultured Planctomycetaceae bacterium | reverse complement strand
GGGGGCAGTTGGCTCTGACGTAACGCTTGGTGCGCATGTCTCAAACAGCGATATCCATTATCAAGTGCCAGCACAGGAGTTCACAGTGGCCCAAAATGCCACGGGGCAGTACACAACTATTGAGGCTGCCGTGACTGCTGCTAATGCTGCTGGCTCTCCAGCAAATCAGGCGGCTGTGGTAGTCTATCCTGGCTCTTATGACATAGCGAGTGCTCTCGTTCTTGAGCGAGGTATTTCAATTCTTGCCTCGACTCCTGGCACAGTTACAATAGCATCATCGACACTGAGCGGTCGTCTTATTACGCTTAAGGGATCAAACATCCTAAGCGGGCTGCGCATTTGGTCAACAGTTGGTCAAGGGGTAGTTCAAATTACAACCGACCCTGGCGTAACGGCTCTGATTAGAATAGATCGTTGCATATTTCAAGAGGCTGGTGCTGAGACAGTGATTCTTGATGGTGGCTCAACAAGCGCTGGCGGATTGCTCTGCACAAACTCAGATTTTCTAGCTGACTCATGGATTACTAAATCGCACACCACTGCTGGGCTTGCAGTGGGTGGGTATAGCTGGCGCTTTGAGAATTGCGATTTTAAATCGCTCTCTTCATTAGATGTACTTGGTGGGGCCAACATTACAGAGGCAGATGGCGTTGAATTCTATGCGTGTCGTTTTCTTGGCCTTGTAGGAGCGGCGAATCCATCAGACATTCTTTATCTATCTTCCACAGGTTCCGCAAGTGCTAGCGTTGCCTCTTGTCTCTTTAACAATGAAGGCTTTGGTAGTGTAGTAAGCAATCAGATATACACTGATGGTGCTTTGACTCTCACCGTGTCAGGTAGCTTGTTTGAATGGGCAAATGCTCTTGGCACACAATACGATTTCAGTGCAGCTGGAACCTCAACCATTCAGGCTGCTTCAACGGTCTATGATACAGGCAAAACAACAACAGCTGGCAGTGGGTCTATTGTCTCGCTCAATGAGGGTGATAAAGACCTTGGAGACATTACGGCAGACACACTGGCGCTGTCCTCTAGTGATTCCCCGGTCCTGTCTCTTGAGGGTGTTATGGGTTTGGGGAGTCAGGTGCTTGTTGATGCTGCGTCAAGTGGCACTGTTGGTGGTGGCGGCAGCTGGTCCTTTATTGATTTCACCGGAGCGAGCCTAGATCCAACTGCCATAGGCTCTGCGCTATCAGGGTTGACGATGGCATTCTCCGGTGTTGATATGACATACGACCCAGACATTACAGGGCTGTCAGTCTCGTTGCCACCGACCTATGGAACAGGGGCCGAAACTGCTGGACTCTTTTCAGGAGATGGCCGGAATGTCTACCTTTGCACGGACACCGCAAACATCTCAATCAATAGCGATGCTGCAACGCTGGTGCACGATGGGTCGGGCCTGACCATCGCCGACGCTACAGGCGGAGCGACACTCCTTGACACAACGGACTTTGACATTGAGCTCGGAGACACGGGCGGGACGAACGAGTTTTCGGTGTCCGACAGCGGGGGCACAAAGCAGGCTGCGGTTGACAGTGACGGCAACGCCGAGATCGGAGGTCAGTTGACGGTAGGCACAACGACCGGGGCAGGGTATTTGGCCTGGCTGTCTGCGGGCTCGTCCGGGATCTCGCCGAGCGGAAACGCTGACGAATTAATCATTGAGAGGCAGTCCACTGTTGGCATGTCGCTGTTGACCTCCGGCGCCACAGGGGCTTCCGCGAGATGCACGATCGCCTTTGGCGGCTCCGCAGACAACGACGAAGGCCGAGTCGTATATCAGACTGACACGGATATTTGTTCAATCTATGCTGGCGGATCGGAGGTAGTTGCTTTCGACGAAGACAATGACACAACTACTTTTTACCAAGAGCGGATCGTTTACAGCGACACATTTTGGGATGATCTTCGGGTTCCGCTTACAGGGATTTCTGGACCTGGCAGCTCAGGCACTGCGCCAGGGTTTGATGTCTTCTTGGGCGCTGTCCGCGCATACGCCTTCGATCCAACAACCGATGAAGAGCTGCTCTTTACGTCTCAGCTGCCGCACAAGTGGAAAGAGGGGACGTCCATCGTCCCTCACATACATTGGAGCCCAGAAGATACAAACACAGGGAACGTTGTCTGGTCCCTTGAATATACGAAGGCTTCAATTAACGGAACATTCGGAGCGACAACGACGATCTCAGTCACCGATGCGGGAGATGGCACAGCTTACAAGCATCAGGTTGCGGATTTTGCTGCGATTAGCATGACCGGTGAAACCATTTCGACAATCCTTGTCTGTAGATTGTTTCGCGATGCGGACAATGGGTCAGACACCTACACCGGTGACGCCTTCGGCCATGAAATAGATTTCCACTATGAGATCGATCAACCGGGAAGTGTTGACGAAACCACTAAGTAAAAAGGAGAGCGCAGACATGAACCATGAAACGAGAACAACATTGCTAATGACCGTGGCCGTTACAATTTGCGCGCTTTGCTGGGGAGTGCTGGCGCAAGAGATTACTGTCGCAAAAACCAAGCCCGAGATATTGCGCGTCATGATCTACAAGGACACGCTCCACTTTGACGCGGCGCTGGCAGAGGTGGTCATGGCGCAAGATGACATGAGCAACGCTCAGAAAGCTAGCGCACTGGCCTTATACCTGACCTCGCGAAAAGATGCCGAGCGCAGCCAGCCTTGGAAGAGCTGGCCAGCGAAGCTGAAAGAATGCGCTTGGAAAGCGGCGCAATCAGTCAAGGCCGAGCGCTTACTGGAGATTGAAAAAGAGCGGCAAAAAGAAGAGGCTGAGATGAACGCTGACGATGGAACATGGACCGTGACAATTCACTAAAGGTGCGCGCTGTGCACAATGCGCCACACAACCCATTGAGAAAGGACAAGCACATTATGAAGGAGCAAATCGAAGGCGCAAACTTTGGCATACACAACGAGGAGGCACGACGCCTTGGGGAAAGCGCACAGGGAAAGTCAACGCACAAGATGAACGACCGAACAGCAAGGACAAAGATGATCGGCTTTATGACTGCGTGCGTTTGCCTATCGGCTGTGGCCATTGTGGCATTGCTCAAAGACCAGGAGGTCAGTATATTCTTCGAGGCTGTAAAGGCGCTCGGCTTTGCGTTCATCCTCGGAACAGTGTGGCAGAGACGAGATCAATTGACAGGCGGAAAGTAATATGGCGACTCGCAAGTCTGGTCCGTCTATCGAGGCGGGCAATCAAACACTCAAAGGATGTTATGAAGCGATGACTGAATGCAGAGAGGAACACAGCACAACGCGGCGCTGGATTGTGGGGGGCGTCCTGTCAGTGGTGACCCTGTTCGCAGGGTTCTACATCGCAAATCTGATTGATGCCTCCGCGATGGATGCGACCCAAAACGCGATGCTCAAAAATATGCAGGAGCGCCTCGCGCGCCATGAAGAGTCCTTCCAAAAAATCAACCTGAAGCTGGACTTACTGCTGCAACAAACATTTGAGGCCAAGGGGCAAGCAAAATGACTATCCTCATTCATTGGAAAAATCCACTAGGCATTAAGCAGCCAGGCCGACAGACGTGGCGTGGGTCAGGACAGCTGGTCTTCGGGGAAAAAGAAAACGACTGGCAGTTCTTGAAGAAGGACAAGCGAAGCCATGCTGTCTTTTGTCATGAGCTGTATTGCTTTCGTGCTGGCTGTCGCATCCTGGCCAACTTCATGTTGCGGCACAACTGTGACACGTTGGCAAAAATCACAGAGCGCTATGCCCCGTCCTTAGATACACAGGGTAGTGTCCCCGGGGGGACGCCGAATAAGCCTAGCGACTATGCGCGCTTTCTAGCGCAGCGCTGCGACATACAGTGGGACGAACCGTTCTCCCTATTTTATCCCGATGGCGCCGTGAGCCACCGGTCATTACTAAAGGTTCTGTTGCGCGCCATCGCGGAATACGAGAACTATGCTGGCTACACGGTCAGTGAGAGCGCTTTGGAAAGTGGCATCGCCATGTATGAGCGGGACTACACCAACCATTAAGGAGATCAAGATGCTTAAGACTGCTAAGATCCTTGCCCTGTCAGGTGGGCTATGCCTCGGCGCGATGGGCTGCACTTCTGTCACGAGTCCTGGAGGTCTAGAGATTGTGACTCCATGGGTCAATCAAGTTGGTCTGTGCGAAGTCTGGGAAGGCGAGCAATTGACCGAGCAGACCTATACGATCCATCGGGTGCGTCCGTTTGGGTGGCTCGCCGATCTATTGCCCGGCTTACCTTTTCTTTGGTAGGGGGTGTGCATGTTTGGCCTTAAGAAAAAAGGAAGAGCGATCGGAGGAGTCACAGGCCTCCCTGACTGGTTGATCTGTGGCCCATCGCCGGTAAGGTATAGGCATTGGTCCGTTCGTTGGGTCACGTTGCCCTGGCGCTGGCCGCGCTCTAAGTATGGACCGCTCCGTTATGCCGCTGGCATCCATGATCTAGCATATGAGGAGGGTGGGACAGAGAAGGATAGGCTGAAGGCGGATATGCGCCTTATCCATGCCACAGCGACCTGGGCATTTCATAGCCAGGAGACAGCCAAAACCTTCGGAGCCTTCCTTGATCGATTTGGGCATAAGCACTTTAACTACAAAGAAAAACCCTCGGCCAAAGACCAAGCCGAGGGAGTGGTTACACGCAAGTGCTATCTGGCGTGGCTCAGGCGTCCCGCACATGACCATATGCAGCGCCGAGAAGTTCCTCATCCGCGTTTCGGAAAAGAAACATGGAACCGCGATAGCGATGGACAATGACCACGCTGGTCACCGTGGCCCAGTGCTTACGCGCTGCGTTCACCAGTGCCGCGCCCTTGGTCGAGCCAAGGCCAAAGAACGCGGAGCCACTGATTGTGATGCTGGCGGAGTAGGACATTAAAGGGTTGCCTCCATTTCATCGGCAATCAGGGAACAGACGATGGCCGCTGCGTGCTCGTGCCGAAGTAGGACATCTTCAGCTGACCTACTGATTGGGTGGCGGTGCGGGATTTGCACATGGCCGGTGTACTCGGGCTCGTCGTCAATGGGGACAAGGATCTGGAGCTTAGCAACCGCTTCGCCTTGCGCGTTCTCCACGTAAGCACTGACAAGGAACTCGTGGGGTGAATCGTCCGTTGGATCATAGTCGCATGTGAACATGCCCGAGAGCCCTGCTTCCCGCGGGATCGTAAGGGTTTGGACCTCGCGCATGCGCTGAATGGTTGCCTGAGCGACGGTCTGGATTCCTGGGCACTCGTCGGGAGCCACGGTCAGGTGGCCATTGCGCATAAGGACCGGTGCCCAACCAGACATACGACAATGAATCAGCGTGTCTTGCAACCGCTCTTCTGGCGGTGGCTCAGTGTCGTAGAACTTAAGCTGGCCAGCCAGGAACTCGCCCATGAAGATCGACTTGCCATCCAGGAGGTGATCTGCCCAGCCGAGTGGTCCATTTTCCCATATGATGCGGGCGATGTCATGGGCGATGCGGATTTGGAGGACTGGGAGGTATTCGGCGGAAAGCTCTAGATCCGCAATCTCGTCGAGCAGGGCCTCGTGTAGCAGTCGGAGCGCTTGCTCCTTTGCGATACGCTCTGTCATGATTTCTTTCTCCTTTCTGGTTTGGTGGCCTGTCTCATCAGTGCCAGAAGGCCATCGCCAGTAGACAGGGAGTTCGGAAATTTTGGTCCAGCCCTCTTGGCCCTCAGCGTCAGCGTAGAAATGCCAGTAATCGCCGAATCGCTTGAACTCCGGCGAGAACTCCGGAACCGGTGGGTGGTCTGGTGTTTGTGCAGTGCGTCTGTCATCTCTCAGTCCTCCTTTCCGGAACCTACAACACGTGGCTCAATCCGCATCTGGAACCACAACCATTGCCAGTAGACATATCGCGTGAGAATAGCACCCCCCGGGTAATCAACAATTCGTATGTAGTCCGTTGCGCCCCAAACCTGCGGGAACACGAAACATCGGCCCATCAGGTGTAGTGAAACGCCTATGAATCTTTTCGTTGGCCACCACGGCGGGCGAAAATCCAGCGACAACCATCTGTGCCACCGTTTTTCTAGCATCTCTTAGTCCTCCTCTTTCCTGAACGCCCAATTCACTTTGTTCGGCATCGCCGTGCCGTTGGATAACGCGAGCGCGAACCGTAGCGTATACCCGCCCTGGCCGTCGGGCTCGACGGATGCGGACGTGATGCCAATGATCGGAGTCGGGTCATCGTCAATAATCACGCAGCGCACCGACTTCACTGGCCCAAGTTCGAGGTTCTGCGGGTCGTAGAGAGCGAACGTGTAGGCCCGGTCTGGCTCCTGCGTGTCGTTTTCGGAGCGAATAAGTGGGAACAGAACTTCGGCGTAGATGTCGCCCGACGCAAACTGCAGCGTTCCCGTCCCGGTGGTCGGGGTAACATCGCCGTGGACTTCAAGCGTGTCGGCCTGGGCGACGAGTGCGCAGCAAAGCATGGACAGCGTGAGTAGGGTTTTCATGGTATTATCTTCCTTTCCGTTGGTTTCGCCGTGCGTTTGGGATAGCGAACCTGAAGGCGGACCCGTTAGCTGCTGCCAATTCGCAGTAGATGCAGTCGGTGTGCAGCCCTGGTCAAGGACAGTGATGATGTCCCCAGGGACAGATGTGGATCCTTTGTTCTCGAACATTTCGTTGATTCGCGATTCTGCTGACATAATTTCTTTCTCCTTTCTGGTTTCGCCCTGCCGTGGGCTCTTCAGTGGCGCGGCATCAGCGCCAGACCAGGAGCCCGAGGGACCGAAGCCCCTCGGCGCTCTCCCCGCGACTATCCCTCCGCATAGTCGTCGCGACATGTTCCGCAGTAGTGGACGTCTGCGGCGATCGCATAGTAGATTTCTTCATCGCTTTCCGGTCCGTTGTCGGTGACCAGGGTGCGCCCACAATCGGCGCATGTGATACGCTCCCCTGGCTGCAGTCCCCAGCATTCGGCCTTATCACGGAGGACAAAGCTGGCCGGATCGTAGCTGATCTCGACATTGTCGATGCCCCAGGCGAAAAAGCAGTCTTCAGGTGTCCGGTATATCCCTTCGTAGTAGTCGGCACCTGCGTTGCCGATAAACCAGCGGGGATCGCCTCCCCCAC
>CAYLRE010000251.1:0-7158 GCA_964385715.1 uncultured Planctomycetaceae bacterium | reverse complement strand
CGTGGGTGAAATGCCGATGCCTGGCTGCCACGCGACGCCCTTTCAGGGGCATGTATTACGATCGGCCAAACGCGAGGAAACGTTTGCGCCCAGTTATCACTTCGTGACCGATATGGGCCGCGACGAAGCATGGACGAACATGCCTGGCGGGGCGAGCGAGAGCCGTTTTTGAAAGTTCTACAAGAACGGCATTCCACTCTGGCAGTCTGGTGACTACAAGCTGCTGCACGGCGACGGAGCCGCTTTCGAAGACTCAGGCGTCACAGAAGATTGTGCACCCGAATAGTGTGTCTGCGAGCTCTTGGGGCGTCGTAACGGGGGGTAGCTGGTGGTGTCGGTCGTGACGATTGTCTAGGCCGTCGGGCTCTCCGCGTCTGTTTCCGCGGCATACCTTCGATCTCTGTGCTAGGTTTGAGGTGGCTCATTGTGCTCCCCATCAATTCGTGCCCGTAACCGCCGAATATTGTTCCGGCTCGCGTTCTACCTGAAATACGGATCGTTTGATGTCTCCACCTCCTGCGCGAACTCTACAGGCCCTCGGTGATCGCGTAGGACGACTCTATACGTTGCCAGGCGTGGCACTTCGGGTAATGGAGTTGACCGATCAGCCGGACGTCGATGTTCCAGCGCTTAAGTCTGCTGTCGAAAACGATCCTGCACTCACGGCAAAGATTCTACGCGTGGTGAACAGTTCGGTGTTCTCGCGGACCGGTGAGGTTGCTGATCTCAATCAGGCTCTGGCATTGTTGGGAATTCAACCGCTTAAACTACTCGTGCTTGGATTCAGCTTGCCCGAGACGCTGTTTGAAGGGCAAGACGCAGATGTCCTGGCACGATACTGGCGGCGGTCACTATCCAAGGCGGTCGCGGCTCGCGAGATCAGTCAGCGGTACTGGCACGTCGGCGGAGACGAGGCCTTCATTGGCGGGTTGCTGGATGACCTTGGGCAACTTGTGTTATTGCAGCAACTCAAGGATCGCTACGTCAACTTCCTGCGTCGCGTCGAGTTGGAAGAATCCAATCTTGAGATTCACGAGCGCGGAACATTGGGATTCGATCATCGACAACTGAGCGCGGAACTAATGCGTCGATGGCAACTGCCCGAGTCGATTGCTCATGCGATCGAGAGCGTTCGCGATGTGAAGAGTTTGCGATCACTGACAATCGATATGGCACGTCTGCCGCAGGTATTGCATTTAGCGGAATTGGTTGCCGACTGCTTGACGCGGCCGTCGGAATCCAGCGCCGCAATATTAGCGTTGGCGGGACAGGTGTACCGAGAGGTGTCTGCCGGAGAAATGGCCAGCCTAATCCGCGATGTGGACCAAATGGTCACGGTACTGGCCGCCGCGATGGAGACCGAAATTGGCGACGAGACATCGTACTGCGAAATCGCCGCCGAGGCACAGGCACGGCTTGCCGCCGAAGCGGAGAATGCGCTGGGAGACGTTGTGCAGTATCATCGCACCGCTCGCGATTCAGGCATTGAAGAAGAGGTGTGGGGCGAAGCCGATGCATTGAGCGACTGCTTAACGAAGATGTTGGAATGGACAGACATCGGAGCTGACGAGCAGGATTCGGGAACTCGATCAGACGTGACATCGACGGTTCCGCTAGTTCCGGAGCATGCTGAGGTGTCGCTGGCGCAGGCGAATGTGGGAGTCGCTGGACCGTCCAACGCCACGGCTGAGCCGATTGCAATGATTCATAGGAGCACGGAATCGTCGATCGGTCCGGACGTCGCGGCCGCCGCCACGCTGTGCCGCGCGAAGCAGTGGTCGCTTAGTGTCGTGTTGTTTGAGGCCGATGGAATTGGTGACTCCATGGACATCGTCACGGATGCTTGCCTGTCCGCTCCCGTAAGGTACTCCAAGGTCTGTCCCGTTCACACTTCGCGGCTAGCCTGGATTCTTCCCGATTGCGATCGGATGATGGCCGTCGAACTGGCCCGTGAAGTATTTATCGAGGTGGAAGCTGCGACGTCAGGCATTCCGACGCCGACCACGATTGGTGCGGGGGTTGCCTCGGTCGCCGTTCTCTCGAAGAATTTCGAGTCGCAGTCGCTGTGCCAGAGTGCCGACCGGTGTCTCTACGCGGTCCTCGCATCGGGGGGCAGTGGCGTCAAGAGCATCGACGTCTTTTGATCCCCCTAGCACACTGAGCACGATCTGAAACGCATGGACGGCCAAACGTCGCGTTTGGTATGCTGTTGCCCATGAATATGAGCTCGTCACAGGAAGATCCTTCGCCGCCCCATCGCCCGCCTCTGTCGCCTCAATCGCAGGTGACGGAAACGGGAGTGATCCCTGATGCGAAGTCATCACCTCGGGACGCAGACACAAGTATTGATGTCTACGTGGGCGGCCCGCCCGTCATGCCGCTGCCGGCAGCGGCCGACGCACTGAAGACACACGCTGGCACGATTGAGAGGCGGGTTGGTCTCCCCGTCGTGCTCTTTCTGCTCACCTGTTTTACGACATTTAGTGCAGGTTGTTATCACTGGTATCCGACCTGGATTGGTGGACCGGCGACGTACGGCAATACGACGATGTCAATGTCGCAGGTGATCGCACAGAATTGGTCCGACGGGCTGCTGTTCATGGTCTGTGTGATGGCCGTGTTGATGTTCCACGAGATGGGGCATTTCTTAATGACCGTGAAGCATCGCGTTCATGCAAGTTATCCGCACTTCATCCCATTTCCGATGATGATCATTGGCACCATGGGAGCGGTCATCGGCATGGATCGTCAGAAAATGGATCGCAAGTCGTTATTTGACATCGGAATTGCCGGACCGCTTGCCGGCTTGGTGTTGATCGTTCCCTTTGTAATCGTCGGAATCATGACGGCGACGCCTGGCCCTCGAGAGTTTGGCGATCCGCTGCTGGTAAAAATACTAACTCTCGTGTTGCGTCCCGAGTTGTCTGGGGACCAGCAGTTGGCGGTCAATCCAATCTACATGGCCGGTTGGGTCGGCATGCTCGTGACCGGGTTGAATATGATTCCTATCAGTCAGCTCGACGGCGGACACGTGTCCCATGCTGTGTTTGGAAAATACGGGAAATGGGTTTCGCGTGCCGTCGTGTTTGGCGTGATCGCCTGGATGGTCTGGACGGACATTTTTCAGTGGGCAGGAATGCTTATTTTGGTCATTCTCTTGGGGATCGAGCATCCACCCACAACGGACGATACGATCGATATCGGTTGGGGACGCCGCATTCTAGGCATTGCCTCATTTGCGATCCCGGTTCTCTGCTTCACTCCGTTGCCGTTTGACGTGTAGCTGGGAAGTGACAATTCCTTGCGGACGGTGCTGCGCACTTGTTGCAGGTGCGTTTAAGAGATGCGGTGTACGACGTCGATAAACCCTATTGCGACGATCACACTAGGGAGGAGGTCTAATTGGCCATGGCGACGAATCAACAAGATCGGTTCGACTGCATTATCATCGGCGGGGGACACAACGGGCTGGTTGCGGCCGCCTATCTTGCTCGTGCAGGCAAACGCGTCTGCGTTCTGGAACGCCGTCATGTTTTAGGTGGAGCCTGCGTTACGGAGGAGTTGTGGCCAGGTTTCAAGGTCTCAACCGCGGCCTATGTGGTAAGCCTTCTGCTGCCCGAGATAATTCGTGAGCTCAGGCTAAAGCAGCATGGCCTTGTCATTTTGCCACGTAGCCCCTCCTCGTTTACGCCGCTCCCGGATGGGCGAAGCTTGTTGATGGGGCCTGACTCGGCGCTCAATCACCGTGAGATAAGCAAGTTCAGCACGAAAGACGCCGACGCCTACGAACGCTATGAGAGCCTGCTCGATCGCGTGGCCCAGGTTGTTGAGCCTTTGCTTTCCAAGGTCGCTCCCGATCCCCTCCCCTTGCCCAGCGACTGGCGAAAGATTGGCATGGGAAAGAAGCTTCGCGACGCGAGAACGATGTGGGAACTCTATGGTTCGATGTCACGTCTGGGCGCGGACCTGCCGGAGGCAATCGAACTTCTGACGGGAGCGGCTCGCCCAATTCTAGAACGCTGGTTCGAATCGGATGTGGTTCGAGCGACCTTGGCTACCGATGCCATCATCGGCGCGTTCGAGTCCATTTCGTCGCCCGGCACAGCGTACGTGTTGTTGCATCATGTCATGGGGAGTGCAGCCGGCAAGCGGGGCGTCTGGGGTTACGTTCAGGGCGGTATGGGAGCTCTGTCGGAAGCAATCGCCGCCGCGGCGACCGATGCCGGAGTCGAGATCCGACGTGAAGTCGAGGTCGCGCAGATCCTGACCGAGCGTGGACGAGCCTCTGGGGTCATGCTGTCCGATGGATCGTTAATCGCTGCGGACGTGGTCGCCTCGTCCGTTGATCCGCATCTGACGTTTGAGCGATTTCTCGAGCCAGAACAGTTGCCGACGGAGTTCTTGCGTGCGGTGAAGCGGATTGACTATCGCAGCGCGTCGGCCAAGGTGAATCTTGCCCTGTCGGAGCCACCGCAGTTCACCTGCGCCGAGGGGGAGGGATTGCAGCCGCATCATCATGGCACGATTCACATCGGGCCATCGATCGACTACATCGAGAGGGCGTACGATGACGCTAAGTACGGGCGACCCAGTGACGAGCCGGTACTTGAGATTACTTTACCCACGAGCGTCGATCAAACCATCGCCCCGGCCGGCCAGCACATCATGTCGATGTTCGTGCAGTACGCTCCTTACGAATTAGCTGAGGGGAACTGGGACGATCGAAAGGAAGCATTCGGCGATCGGTGCGTGGAGATGCTGGCTCGATATGCACCTAATGTTCCGAATGCGATCCTGCACCGGCAGGTCCTAAGTCCGGTCGACATCGAACGAGTCTATGGCTTGACTGGTGGAAACATTTTTCAGGGAGCGATGTCTCTTGGCCAGTTGTTTAGCGTGCGCCCCGTTGCCGGATGGTCGGACCACCGAACGCCGATTAAGGGGCTCTACCTGTGCGGAGCCGCCAGCCATCCTGGTGGCGGTGTCATGGGAGCCTGCGGGCGCAACGCAGCGGAAGAGATTTTGCGCGACGTGTAGTGGGCCGCGATGCGGCTCATTCACGCGGAGCCGGGCCGGGGATGCCATCTAGCCGTCGGTCGTTTCCTTGGTGAGTTCTGCTCGAGCAGGATCGGGGGCAAGGACCGGAGGCTTGTCGCCAGCGAGGTTACTTCGCACTTTGTAAAGACAATCGTGCAGTACGGTCAGGTCCGACTGTTCGATCCCTTCGGTTGCCCGGGCTCGTATGT
The DNA here is from genome assembly GCA_964385715.1 of uncultured Planctomycetaceae bacterium. GTDB lineage: Bacteria > Planctomycetota > Planctomycetia > Pirellulales > UBA7805 > MB-PLM-2. The sequence goes on along the minus strand of CAYLRE010000251.1, from coordinate 1,912 downwards.
GTCGGGCACACTCCACCATCTGATTCCAGACGGGCGTGACCTGGCTCGTGGGGCGGACAATCTTCCGTCTGCGATCTTCCGGATCGGTCGCACGAACGATCCAGCCATCGCGTTCCATGCGGTCCAGCACGCCCACCAGCGTAGGGGCTTCCAGTCGCATCTGCTCAGCTAGTTCGCTCTGCGATTGCTCTCCCTTAAGCGAAATGAGCGCGAGGACTTCCCACTGGCGGAAGGTGATGCCGTGCGCGGCCAGCTCTTCATTGAGCGCCCGCTGCAGTTCGTGAGCGGCGCCCATGATCCAGTAGCCGATACTTTGCTCGTAGTCGTACTGGAGCATGCGGGTGCCTGCTGTTGTGTGCGAATAGAAATATTCGGCCTATCGGCCCGTAGTATTGGATGTGCTCTGCCCGCACTTTCCATTATACCGACGGAATGTGGAGCGTGTCACCAGATCAGGAATCTTGGCCAATCGCCTGTCGGAAGCAAAATGCCATCAAAAGTTCCCACTCTTTACGGGCTATGCGGGCGCAGAGTTCGGCCGAGTTGTCGCGACCACGAACGGCGTTTTCACAGAGGTCGACGAATGCCATCGGATCCCATTCCGCTTGAGTCTTCAGGAATTCCGATTGTGGAGTCGTTCCCAGCTCTTTGGCCAGGACGCATGCTGCCGTGGCGAGCGACTCGAATGCAGGATGGTAGCCCGTGCGGCGAAACCAGTATTTGGCGTTGGAGAAGTCACCTTCTCGCCGATGCATGATGCCGTGCCAGAAGCTGCCGGTCGGCGTGTCAATCGATTGGCTCAGCGTATGCGATTCATCCAGGAAGTTGTGCGCAAGCCAAAGTCCGCTGTGGCACGCGGCGGCCATGAGTGGGTCGACGATTAGGTGTGGTTGAAATGCGGCATCCAAATCGAGTGAGGCAAGTTCCGATTCGAATTTCCCATTGGTAGTCCCCGCTCCTAGTTCTGCGGTTTCTTCGTCTGGGACGATCGAAAGAAGCCCGGCAGGTAAGTCGCTCAGTTCGTTGATGCTCATCGGGTACTCGAGTGGCTGAGATGACTGATTGTCAGGGGATGTGCGGTCTTTGGGGGGCGACTGCTGTGTAAGGTCCGCCCGCCGGGGCATATTGTCTTTTGCGAACAATTCCATTCGGCCGTTCGTCCGCAATTGGGCATACCGCAACATATCAGGTCATGGCGGTGCCGTTAATCCTACAAACGTCAGAATTGGAACGCCGCGTTCTCAGACTGAACGCTACGGTAGAAAACCAGTCGACGTTCTTTCCGCTGGCACAGTAGGCTTTAATGGCGTCTTGCCTCATGACTTAACTGTGAGCATTTCTCGTGCAAACTCGAATTCTGACATCCATCGATCAGCTCTCCGATTGTTCGTCCGCCTGGGATGACCTTTGGCGTCGTAGCGAGTCGGCCCTGCCGACTGCACAGTCGGAGCCGTTTCAGCTGTGGCTGAAACAGTTTGCCGAGCAGAAACAGATTCGCGTGATTGTCGTGGAAGAGAAGGGGCAGATGCTCGCCGCTTTCCCGCTGATCGGGCAACGCCTTGGGAAGGTCATCGAGGTTGGGGCGATGACGCACAACGATTGGTCGACCGGCGCCGATTTGATGGTTGATGCAAGAGCTGATTGGCCGCGAATTCATAGACAACTGCTGGAAGGAATGAAGGACTTGTCCTGGCCTATGCTCTGGCTGGCGGGTTGCCGGACGGAACTTCCCGTTTGGCGATCCTTCCTCGGCGAACTCGAGCGAGCGCGTCACGCTGTTACCGGTCACGAACGATTTCGCGTGGGACAGGTAAGGGTTGCGCCTAGCTTCGAGAGCTTAGAGAAAATGTGGTCGCGAAATCACCGCCGGCATATGCGCAGAGCTGTCAAGCGGCTTCAAGAGGAAGGCGGC
>CAYLRE010000250.1:0-7171 GCA_964385715.1 uncultured Planctomycetaceae bacterium | reverse complement strand
GCAGAAGACCATAACGACAACCTCTTGTGCGACCTATCGCACGAGAAGAACGAACTGCCGTTAGTTTACGGAGTCGTCAGGCAATCTGTCATCGGGGTAGGGGACCGGCTTGCCATCCATTTGCCTGAGCGCGTTTTCAGCGGCCCTTTGCTCGGCTTCCTTTTTGTTTCGCCCCCAGGCGGCCGGGTAGAGCTCGCCACCCACTTCCGCCGCGACCTTGAAGCACTTGCTGTGGTCGGGGCCCTGTTCGTCCTGCAGCTGATAGTTGGGCGTATTGCCGTGAATTCGCTGCACGAGCTGCTGCAACTGCGACTTGTAGTTGTCGCCCAGGTCGCCGTTCACGGCCAGCTCGATTTCCGGGAAGATGTGACGCTCGATGAAGTCACGACTGGCCGAGTCTCCACCGTCCAAATAGATCGCGGCCACGAGCGACTCGAATACATCGGCCAACAGCGATGCGGGCACATTGGCGTGCGTCGACATTCCTTTGCCAAGGATCAAGAACTCTTCCAGACCGAGCGAGTCACTGACGCGGGCACACGTTTGGCGACTTACAACGATCGACTTGATCTTGGTCAGATCCCCTTCCTGGTAGGTTGGAAATCCGTGGAACAGGCGTTCGCAGACCACGGAGCCTAGGATAGCGTCACCCAAGAACTCAAGCCGTTCGTTGGAAGCGAGGCGATGCTCAGCCCCAGAAGCGTGGGTCAAAGCGGATCGCAGCAAGTCTTTATCGCTAAAGACGTAACCGATCCGCTGCTCGCACATCGAGAGTGCGGCATCCGCATCGGATCCGGAATTATTAGATGTGTCCACGTCCGCCACGATACCCCCTGTGGCCGCCTGATCGGCCGCTTTGCTAACGAGCCTAAGTCTAGCCGGTGAAACGGGTTTTGTCAATTGACTGGTCGCGTCCGGCCGATCAGGTGCCGACAACGAACGTTGCCGCCGGTATTTGATCGCAAGACAATCTCTTCAGCGGTAACTATTGATTACCTACCCCAAAGGTCATTCGACCAATCGCATTCGCGAGTCTGCACGTCCCTTTTCCTTTTGCAATTTAGATCTTGCTGAACAGGAGGCCGAGGCATGAAAACAAGTTACTCCCCCCAACAACCCTACTCTCGCCGTAGCGACCGCAAGTCCACTCTGGCCGTAGCTGCTGCAATTCTTGCACTAGCAGCGGCCAGCTTTGTAGCGGCTCCGGTCTTGGCACAGCCTGAGACGCCGGAGGACGTTGCTACCGATCTGCAACATGCGAAGAGTCTTTCCCGCGCATTCCGCCGCGTTGCCGAAACGGCGACTCCATCGGTGGTGACGTTGAGCGTAAAACGCAACGTCCGCAACATCTTTGGCGGCAACGTAGAGAATCCTTTCCGTGGCGGTCCGAATGCTGAGCTGTTCCGCCGCTTCCAGGAAGAATTTGAACGCAATCCTGACCGCTTCCAACAGAGCGGCGTCGGTTCCGGCGTCATCATCGATGAGAAAGGGATTATCCTCACGAATAACCATGTCGTGGGCGAGGCCGACAAAGTCGTTGTCCGACTGCACGATGGTCGCGAGTTTGAAGCGACTGAAGTTGCCACCGACCCGTCGACTGACTTGGCCGTGTTGCGAATTCAGGGCGCCGACGATCTTAAGGCGGCCAAGCTCGGCAATTCCGACAATCTCGAAATCGGCGACTGGGTGCTCGCGATTGGCACGCCGTTTGATCTCGAAATGACGGTCAGCGCCGGCATCATCAGCGGCAAAGGTCGATCGCTCCGCGCCATGCGCGACAGCCGAACCACGTTCTTGCAAACCGACGCGGCCATCAACCCGGGCAACTCCGGCGGTCCGCTGTTGAATTTGGACGGCCAGGTGATCGGTATCAACACGGCCATCGCCTCTCGCAGCGGCGGCAACGACGGAATCGGTTTCGCTGTTCCGAGTAATCTTGCTAAGTGGGTTGCCGATCAGTTGGTCGACACCGGCAGCGTGCAGCGGGCCTATCTTGGTGTGAGCATTACCGAGATTACGGCCGAGGTGGCGCGGCATTTCGGTGTCCGTCGAGCCAGCGGCGTGTTGGTCGCGGAAGTTCGTGAAGATAGTCCGGCCGAGAATGCTGGCCTCAAGGAAGGCGATGTGATTACGTCGATCGACGGTCAACGGGTGCGCACACCGGGCCAGTTGCAACGTATCGTCGAGCAATCGAGTCTCGATTCCCGTCGTCGCGTCGACATCTTGCGAGACGACGAGCCGATGGAGATTTCCGTGAAGGTCACGGCGCTTCCGCCGGCGAGAGAGCTCTAAGCTCGGATCCAGTTTGGACACGCGTCTTCTCTGATGCATCTCCCAGAGAAGTCATTCGTCTGTCGTGTCGCACGCCTCGCGCCGCTACTTCGGTAGTGCGCGGGGCAGCGGCACGTCGCGGAACGTAATCATCAGATCCCGTTGATCGCGAATACGCGGGAATCGCATTCGCAGCTTCACCGCCTGCCCGGCAGGTGAATCGGTGGCGAACACCAATTTCATGCGGGCGGTCGAATCGGTGATTCCCAGCTTGGTCGACGATCGCAGCGGATGCGTCTTGCCTTCGTCGTCGACGATCTCGAAGTCGTTCTCTTTAAACAGAATCTCGCGAGGTTCTGGCACCACCAGATCGCGACGGATCGCAACGGTCGCTTCCCATTGATTGCCTCGCTGCCGAATTCGTTCCACCGTTAGGCGGGCGTCCTCAGCCGTGTAGGTCTTTTCCTCTTCCAGGCCGTCTGTCTCCAGAGTCGCATAGTCTCCAACGGCTAGCACCGGCCAGCGTAACGAGAGCGTTCGTAGGCGAGTAGCCTCCACCGGCGGCGGGCGCAAACGAATCGACATCTTGGCTCGCGGATGGCGACCGTCGAAAACGCACCAATCGTCCGTCGTGACGTCGGCCAACAGCGGTTCGCCCGTGACGTTGTCGATCGCTTCGGCAACATCGAGTTGCGATCGACGGGCCATGAGGCGAAATCGGTTCTCCCAACAGAGCTGAATGGAGAACTGAATCGCGTGCGAGACTTCTGTTTCACCCTTGCGGAAGTCGAAGTCTTCGACGAAGACTCGCCGGGCGGAGCAGATCTGGGCACGCACGGGCCCGGCATAGGCGATCGGACAATTGCCGGTGTTGCCGTCACTGTCGATGAGTACCCAGTGGGAAGGTCCGGAACCGAAGCTGGGTCGAAAGCGATTCTTGCTCTGCCGACAAAGTTCGTCGACCGCGCTCCAGAAGGTCATCGTGCCGGATGGAAAAGTAACAGAAGCCGGCCGAAAGTTCGCGTACTGATCACCGGTCTCAAGCCGGTTGACCGTTTGCAGGTTCAGGCTCTCCGCGGCTTCTTCAATCGTTAGTTTGGAAGGACCAAGCTCGACCGTCGAGGCGTTCCATATCTCAGCGACCTTGATGCGGTGAAGCAGCTGACGAGCACGCGTGCGTACCTCGGGATCGTTGCTCTTTGCGGCGAGCGTGATTTGTTCAGCGGCCAGCGGACCAAGCTCAGCAAGCTCCTCGTTGGCCGCCTGACGGGCAGCGTACGATGGTGAGCCCAGGTTTTTGACCAACCGCGCAACGCGGACGCTGGTTGTGCTCTTTGTGTTATCTGATTTCGAGTCGCCCTGTGCTACTGCTGAGAGTGCCGGTGCTACTGCTGGCTGGCCGAAGGCCGTGGAACCTAAGAGGGCCGTGGCACTCGCGAAGGCGAACGCCAAGAGGGCGAGAAACGCGGCAGGTCTGATCCGAGCGTCCATGCGTAGGATCCGGCGCGAAGGTCAATTGTGAGGCGGGAACGTGGCCCAGCGATTCCAATATTCGCCTGTTGGGCCAGTAAAGTCGCGACAAAGTATCGAATCAAGGGGAACTGGTCAATGCCGATTTTGGCTTCCCCTTCCCTAAGAAAACGCCAGCGCCCCAAAAAATGGAGACCCGTAGCGGAAATCCATCTCCGTTACGGGTCTCGGGGAAATACGATCACGCTCCGCACCTAGCGGCAGGCGTGCTAATCATTGGTAGGCCGAGCAGGTCACGCTTTCGGAGTGTGACAGCAGGCCGCCTGTTCGTCGCAGCAATCTGCTACCTCGTCACAGCACGCGGCGCCTTCCAGGCAACACGCTTGCGGTGAGTCGCAGCAGGCCTTGTCCTCGTCACAACAGGCGAGTCCAAGTTTGCAGCAATCGGGGCGTTGCCCTTCCTGACAGCAGGCGCTGTTGTCCTTGCAACAGGCCATCTGCCGGTCGCAGCAGCTTTGGGATTCGTCGGCACTGCTGCTAGCGCTGAAGCCGACGGCCGAGGCGATCAAAGCGATCGCGGAAATTGCCAAAAATCGAGTCAACATGGTAATTCTCCAATTCATTGAGATGTGGTTCGGTGACGCAGACGCGAGCACTGCGGGCGCAGCTGTCGTCGGCGGTGGACCGAAAGAGTTCGTTGTGCAAAAGAAACCGCCGCGCGATCTTTAGCACTGCCACACGCAATGAAGAACGTTCAAAGAAGCGGGGGAAGAACGTTCGGCAGAGGAGAATGCCGTACCGCCTGTGGAGTCTTGCCAATGCTGGACGACTGGCCCTGCTGGGGCGAAGAAGGTCGAGCTTTTGGGGCCTTGATCCGATTCCGATCGCTCAGGGGTGACAGCCTCGATGTCGCAACAACCGCAGCAAGCCGGCTCCGGAAAGGGAGCCTGATCGGATTCGCCCGTAGGAATGCCACTCGTCTTATGGCAGCAGCTCTTCTCCGCCGGCTCAGAGGCAGTCGATGCACGATCACCAAACGCCTGACACCAGGCGGGTGAAAACGCCAGCATCAAACTGGCAAACACAGCGGCGAATTGGCGGGGTAAAGCGTACATCTATGTTGGTATACGCAAGGCCCTCAGCGATTGTTCGCGCAAAAAAGAAGGCCCGAGCGACTTCCTGAAGAGAAGTTTCGGGCCGTCTCGTTTGGTTTTCGCGTGACCGCTAGCTCTGTTCTTTGGCAGGTCTACTCTTTTGCCACGCCGGAATCAACGACCGCCTGAGAAAGATTGCCGTTAACATCCATCACGTTGACGATGTAACGTACGCCTTGGCTCGGGCCCAGGGGACGCGGGCAGTTGAACGTGACCGTCTGGTCGAACGACTTCTTGCCTTTGAACTTCAGGCTGCCGGCCATGGCATCGATCCACTCGCCACCCCGTTGCAAACAGACCAACGATCGCAGGCCCTTTTCGTCGGTGGCTTTGATCTTGAACTTGACGGTCTTGTCGCCGACCTTCGGCTGTTCGGCCAGGGCGAATTCGATCGTCGGCGGGGTGCGATCGCCTTCGTCAAACTTCTCGCTGAAGAATCGCGTTCCCATTGCCATGTAAGCGTGGGGTGCTGAGAAGCGAACAGGGGCGTCCTTGGCGGTTTTCTTGTTGTACATCTTGCCGAGCTGGTGATAGCCGTAGTACATCACGTTGCCGCCGTGCGAAGAATCGTGCAGCATGCCGAACACGTGACCCAGCTCATGAATCAACACGCCGTTGGTGACCTGCGGGCCCTTGTTGCGAGGCTCCTTCTCGTCTCCCTTGCCTACCGGCGTGGCGTCCAGCAGAAGTTTGATCTGATCTTCGATCGTAGCGGCGGTCAGCTCCTTGCCAAGGGCGTCGGCCGACACTACAGCGAAGCCGGAGTAGAACTGCGGAATCGGAGCCGCCTCAGCGATACCGCCGGCTTCCGAGAAGACCAGTACTGCGCGATTGCGGATGAAGCCGGTTTGCTCCATGACTTCCTGCTGCTGGGAACGGAATAGCTGATCGACACTCGGTGGGTCGCCCTGGTAGTGGACCGACGGATGGGCACCTTTGACCAGATGGACCTTGAGCTTGCCCTTCTTGTCGAACTCAAAGTCGAGGCCGCGGGTCTTGTGCCCGTGACGAGCCATCTCGCGGCGATAAAAGTCTGCCACCACTCGCATCATGGCCTCACATCGTTCGCGGTAGTGCTTCTTGACCTTCTTGTCGTTGGGGACGAAGTAGACCAGGCGGACCTTGTAATTCTTCTTGAGGTCTTCCAGCTCTGGCGGAATGATCACGTCGCTTCTCTTAATCCGCTTGGCTGAGCGCGGGCCTGGTTTCTTCGCTTCGACCGACTTCGTCGAATCGGAGAAGGCGGCGGTCAGGCTAATGACAGCAAGGGCGAACAGCAGGCAGAGTCGGCGCAGGGGGCCGAAGTTTCGGCGCAGGGCAGGGGCGTCGTGGGTCATGGTTGCCTCGAGAAATGGGTGGGGCTTGTTTTCGGCAATCGAATCCGGCGGTTCCGTCGCCGGATTCGATAGATGCGGTAGGAAAGGTGGGCACCACCGTCGCCGAGCGTGCTCCACAATCTTTATGAGAGCCGCCCGAGGACCGTGCCGCGGGAGACCTCCAATTTTACTGAAAACTGGGCCCTCACGATACTCCCGCAAAAGGGGTGATTCGAGGCCGTAGAAAGGCGGATTACCCGGGGTTTTTTTGGGCTCGGTGTCGTTGCCGAATTCTCGACCGAGCCGCTGGGTTGCTCGGCGATTCATTTTTCGGACGGGATGAAGCAGAGCAACTGAGCATGACTGCCTTGACTGGCAGTCGAACGCAAGGCGGTAGGTGCTTCTTGCCATTCGTTCGGTAATTCTAAATTTAGGCAGGTTCGAGGCGAATGAATTCTGCCTCATTCTGAAATCCTGCCTGTTCTTGAAGAGCTACTTGGGTCGCGAAAAGTTTGTTTGTTTTGAACCCGGCACCTGTGGTAGGTTGCTCGTTGTTTATTGTCGCGGAATGCTCCGCATTCAGCTCAAGCTGAACACGGAGTGTTCAGCAACAATGATCCCTTCTTTGGCAATTTGGTTAGATAGACCGGAGGCCCGAGTCGCGGGACTTGAGGGTGCCACTGGCTTTGCCAGTGCTGGGTGAGACGGAGTGGGTATTCCACTCGCGTGCGCAACCACGGCTCAGCAGGAGCTTCGCCCTCCCGATCGTTGTTTGGCGGCTCACACGCGACCTCGCCCTCCCGTTAGTGGCAACAACAACTCCGTTCTTTGGCAATTTGGTTAGATAGCAGGCTTGAGACCTGAGTCGAGAGACTTGAGGGTGCGGTGGGGTGCCATGCTCACCCTTGGTGAGCATGCTTTCGTCGCAAGTTAAATCACATGTCCACGTAAACGTGGACA
>CAYLRE010000249.1:0-7235 GCA_964385715.1 uncultured Planctomycetaceae bacterium | reverse complement strand
CAAATAGAAACCACTTTTGCCGCTCGCAACGAAACGCTTGGGGAAGTCCGCCTGGCGCATGCGAATTCCGAGCTTCAAACAAGGCGAGCGAGGCTGACTAACCTCCAGCAGCGCATCGCCAATTCGCAATCGATCTCCGACAGCCAGGTCGCTTTCCAACAACCCTTCAACGGTAAGATTCTCGCCAAACTGGCCGAACACGAAATCATCGCGGCCGAGTTCGTCCGCCCAGTAGGCGTAGTGCTCGTGCGGATAGGCGTAGACCGCCTTGTCTTTTCCGCCATGTACGCTCAGATCGGCCTGGCCGTCCCCTTCGAGACCGAGCTCGTTCGCCATGACCGCACCAGACACCGGCTCCTTGTAGATTCCGGTGCGTACGAGCTTTCCCTGACAGGGAACGCCGCGTGGCTTACCAATATTGACCGAAAGAAGTTTCATCGACCGTAAGCCTTCCGCTAACGGACGTGACACGACGTCTGGCCTCGCTTCTCCAGATATCGCTGATGATACTCCTCGGCCGGATAGAACGCCGAGGTTGCCGTGACCTCGGTCACGATCTCATTGGGGAAACGACCGCTGGCATTGTGCTTTTCTTTCGAGGCGTTGGCTGCGGCCTCTTGTTCCGGCGAATGGAAAAAGATGGCCGAGCGATATTGCGTTCCGGTGTCGGGACCTTGCCGATTGAGTGTGGTCGGATCGTGGCAATCCCAGAAGACTTCGAGCAACTTCTCGTAGCTCACCTTCTCAGGATCGAACTCCAACTGCACTACCTCGGCGTGGCCCGTCATGCCGGTGCATACATCTTCGTACGTCGGGTTCTCCCGGCTACCACCTAGATAGCCAACCTTGGCATCGACAACTCCTTCGATACCACGGAAGGTAACCTCGACTCCCCAAAAACAACCTGCTCCGAATGTCGCCGTTTCCATCAATCGATCTTTCTTTCCAGGGTCGTCTTCAATCCGTTCACGCCGCCCAAGAGGCGAACGTCCTGCATTGCGGCGAGCTCTTGCCAGCCGGCCGAATCTTCAACTAACTACCAGTGTGCCAGATTCGTCGCTCGCTTCCAATATTCCACCTCCAACTCCGTCCTACCCCCTGCTCCTGATCCGTCATCGACCCCACAATTTCTGAGGAACCTGCCAGCGGTTGCGGGGTTTAATGAACGGATGAGTCGGATGAAGGCGCTTGCGAACGCAGGTTCGCCGTCGTTCTTCTGGCAGCATCTCCAGGCTTGGTCTAGACTTAGGGGATGTGCCCTGCTGCTGCTGCTGACCGATGGTCACGGAAAGTGGCTAACATCATCGCCTGGCCGAGATTAACGACAATATATCGACGATGGAGCCCCGCTGTGGATGGCGGCTGCCTGAGATAATTTTCGGAACTATTCGAGGCAAAACGATCGACGAGGTGGTCCTTTGGCCCTCCGCGAGCCCTCTGCGCTAGAACATGAGACCCACGATCCTGACGTGCGGCTGATGCTTCAGGTGCGCGACGGCGATGCCATGGCATTTGAGTCGCTGGTCGTCCGTTACCAGAACCGTGTTATCAACCTTATGCGGCATCTGACCGGCCGCTCCGATCTGGCTGAGGATCTGTCGCAAGAAGTTTTTCTGCGTGTTTACCGTGCCCGTGAGAATTACAAACCAGGAGCCAAGTTCACTACCTGGCTGTTCACGATCGCTGGCAACGTTGCTTCCAATGCTCGTCGCAGCATGGCCCGTCGCCGCGAAGTGAATCTAGAAGGGCGTGAGAGCGGTCCGCTCGGCGGTAGTCCATTGGAACAACTTGTCTTGGCGGCCAGTGGACAGATGCCTGCGCGGCAGCTTGACAAGTCGGAGATGCGACAGATTGTGCAGCTGGCTATCGAGGCCCTCAATGAACGACAACGCATGGCCGTTATGCTCTCCAAGTTTGAAGGCATGTGTTACGAAGACATTGCTGAGGTAATGGAGACTTCGCCTCAGGCCATCAAGTCCCTTCTCTCGCGAGCGCGTGCGGCGCTTCGTGAGGTTCTGCAACCTTATTTTCGCGAAGGCGCCCGCCCACCCGCATTGTAAACGCCCACCCGCTCTGTAGACGCGACCTATTATGAATTCCTCGCAACCTCCCATCAGCGATCCGGACAAGCTTTCCGAGCAGATCGTCGCGTACCTCGACGGCGAGCTGTCCGCAGGAGAACGTCGGGAGCTCGAAGAGCGTTTGGCTCGCGATCCAAAGTTTCGCGAACAGCTCAACAGCTATCGACGCGCCTGGGATCTACTAGACGAACTTCCCACTACGACTGCCGGAGAACGCTTCGTCGCCAGCACGGTCGAAATGGTGGCCGTCAATGCGGCTCGCACAGAAACACCGTCTTCGCCACGAGACCTTATCCTTCGCGGTCGCCCTTGGAACATCGTCCTGCTGGGGCTCGGAATGTCTTTGTTGTTGGGCTACGTTGTCGTCGCTGCGACTGCCTCGCTGCTTGCCGGTACAGAAACAACGACTGCTGCCAACGAACAACTGCTTGTCGATTTGCCAGTCATCGACCGCGTCGAGACCTACCAGCACATTGATGACATCGATTTCTTACGACGGCTGGCTGATAGTGGGTTGTTCGACACTTCGGCAGAATCGCTCATGGGCGGTTCGTCCGCTATCGCCGGTTCGGACCTTCTCCTCGCAGAGTCGGAGCGTCGCACCGTTATCGAGTCTTTTCCCGACGACGCCAAACGTGTCTTGGCCAGAAAGCGGCAACTATTTGGCGAAAAGCCGGCCGAACGCCAACAACAGATCCGTGAGCTTCACAGGGCGATTGAGGCCCAAGATGACGCCGGGATACTGCTGGCGACTGCCGCCGCATACGCTCGTTGGTTGGGCGAGGTCGAATGGGAACGACGTGTCGAGCTGATGAGTCTACCCGCTGGGGATCGCATCACCGCTATTCACGACGCGCACAACCAGGCTCGCCCCGCCGCCCCCCAACGCTTGACCGACATGCATCGGCAGCTCGAAGATATGCACACGATCATGCGCTGGCTCGGCCGTTTCGCATCGGAGCACGAGCAGCAAGTCGTTAAGAACGATCTGCGGCTCCGCCGTCGTCTTGAGAAAACTGACAGCGAACGGGTTGATCGCCGCGCCCTCAGTCATTCCTTATTACGTTATTGGATCCGCACAGGCAAACCAAAGAATCCCGATCTCGACCAGATGTCGCTCGACAAACTCGTGCGGTCGCTTTCCAGCGAATTGCAGAAGCAGGTTCAGGCTGCCGGTACCGTCTCCGAACAATGGTCCGTGTTGCTTGCGGCATTGCAGTCAGCCCATTCGCTGACGCTGTCGAGCGAGCAACTTCGAGAGTGGCGAAACTTGTCCGTTGCCAAGCGAATGGAGGAGATGCTTCAAGCGGAACGTCGGCCTCCGAAGCGGTATTCCAGCGGCGGTAACAAACGCGAATTGTGGAGATACTTCGATCAGCGGCTAACCGATGAAGAGCGGGCTGAGATGGAGAAGCTCCCGCCGAAAGAGATTCTTCGCCAACTACGGCGCCGGATGCAGAACGACGAAAAATTCAAGCAAGAGGCAGATGAATCGCGAGACCGCTTCGATCGTCCGGGGAAGGACTTCCCCGACGCGGGCCCCGATCGGCGCCGAGGACCACGCCGTGGGCCCCCTTTCAATCGTCCGCCTCCCAGACGTCGCGGAGGAGAGTCGATCGACGACAACTCGAACAAGCAAGTTTCGGCCGATGACGAAGAGGGTTACGCCTCGAGGCGGCCGCCACGACCCGATCGTGGAGAAAGTCCAAGCGACAAGCGAGATCGCCGCCCGCCTCCGAGCAAATCAGCGCCGCGGGAACGAAAACCTAGCAAAGATTAGCGGCGTACAACATCGCCACACTGCAGCAGCTTCTGTTCGCCAGTGTGTCTTTAGATGAATGCCGACGCCACTAAACAGAGATTCGCCCCCTACCGTGAATCACCAGACACCAGCACCGGCAGCTGTGTGAAGAGATAATAGGCCCGCGGCGTGGTCAGATCCAAGATTGCACCAAGATCGACGCTCGCCTTGGCTTGACCTCCTCCCATGGCTGCCTCGAATAGTCCGAGCGGTCGCCGGTACTCGACAACGCGTACCGCCGTATCTTCCAGACTGGCCAGTTCCTTCACGCGCTCGACCGCGTCGTCAACAAAACCGAGTTTGTCGACCAATCCTAGTTCCAACGCTTGCTTGGCAGTAAAAACCTGTCCGGTCGTCGCCTTTTCAAGCGCTGTCGGGTCATTGGCCAATGCCGGTCGGCCCTGGAGGACAATCTCTTTGAAGTCTTTGAAGCTTTCGTCGACCAGGGTTTGCATCACAGCCTTGCCCTCTTCGCTCATAGCTCGCGTCGGCGAACCGAGTTGTTTGAAGGGGCCGCTCGCGAAGGAGCGGTCCTCGATCTTCCACTGCTCAAGCATCGCCGAGAAATCATAATTCGGGATGATCACACCAATCGACCCGGTCCAAGTGGTAGGCTCAGCAAAGATCGAATCCTCCTGGTCGCCTACCGCCATCGAAACGTAGTAACCGCCGCTCGCTGCCAGACTCCCCATGCTAACGACCAGCGGGATTTTCTTCTCCGCGGTCAGCTTCTTAAGGTGGTGGTAGATGTAGTGGCTGCCCGTCACGGTTCCGCCCGGCGAGTCGACACGTAGTACCACTCCCTTCACCATCTCGTCTTTTCGCACCCGGTCGATCTGCCGCTTGACGAAACCTTCTCCCCGCATGATGGTCCCGCTCAGGCGGATCACGGCGATCTTGTCCATCGCCCGCACATCCCCCGAGTGCCAATGCTCCGTGATCTGCGGGTCGGCGTTCATGTAGGTTCGATTCTGGCCCCACATCGCGAAATTGAAGATCACAGACATTCCCAGGATCCCAAGCAATCCGAACATGGCGATGCGACGACCGACACGCGTCGATTGTTCCAAGATGATCCGACGTGGTTCACGAGGCCTCGAGGCAGCAACCGCCGCGATCGGGGGTTCGGAAGCCGGGGCGGGATCTGGCGAAGAGGGTTGATCGGTAGACATCGATAGGGCTTCCCTAAAGCAACAGTAAACGTGAATGCGACACGGCAATAAATCACGGGCGTTTCGCTCCGGTTCGTCCATTCTAGGGGGCGATTCCGCAGACGCAACGTCGACCAGGGAGCCAGAGCGTCAACTTCATGGTCAGGCGGCCGCTGGCAATTCACATTCCCTCAACAACGGTGTTGCCCCATTTTGCCGATCGGCGGTAAGCTACGGCCACATACCCTCAACAACCCGCGGATGCTCCTCGATTGGAGAGAGCGATCTGCAATCCATATTCAGTGAAATTGAAGGAGAATTGCGCGTGCTTGTTGCTGCTTCTAGCGAGTGTCTTTCCGATTTGCCGCTATCCGATGTGATCTCACGTTTTGTCGATCTCGAATTCAGTCGGATCGAAATCGCGCTCCATGAACAGGGCGGTCACATAAAACCATCTGAGATCGTCGACAACGTGGATCGAGCGGCCGATATCTGTCGGCAGACACAGCGACTTACGCCGATTGCCTACAGCGTTGATATCGAGGCCGAAGGCGACGAGTACTATCGCCAGTTTGCCGCCTGCTGTCGGCTCGCCAAAGCGACAAAAGTGGTTGTGCTCGTCGTCCGTGGTGCGGAATTGGGAACGCCATTCAATGCCGAGGTAGAACGGCTCCGTGAGCTCGTTGCCCTGGCTACCGTCGAAGGCGCCATCGTCGCCGTGAAGACCGAAGTCGGCCGGGTAAGTGGCGATCCCGATACGATCAAGGTTCTCTGCGACAATGTGAAAGGCCTGGGCGTCACGCTCGACCCGAGCCAATTCATCTTCGGCGAAGGAGCTCCGGCCAGCTACGACTCGATTCTCAAGTACGTCTACCACGTGCACCTCCGCGACACCAGCAAGGATCAATTTCAAGTTCGTGTCGGCCAGGGCAAAGTGGAGTACGGGCGACTAATCAATCAGCTCGCCAAAGAGAAGTATGATCGAGGGCTCTCGGTCCACATGCAGCCCGTGCCCGACGTCGACCACATGGCGGAGATGCGCAAGCTGCGACTCCTCCTGGAAAGCTCGCTGTAGTTTTCCTTGCCAACTCGCCACCACGTAGCGGCGGCGCGGTCTCGGTCGATCTCTGATGGAACGATGACAGTGCTAGCAGTTGGTTGGCGTCTGCGCATCGATTCGTGGGTTCTGACTGAGGCAACGAAGGCCCATCTGCCGATGATCCTTGGTAAGGATTCGTGCGCCTGCCGAATCGACCTTTCACCAAGGAGTCAACGATGCGACGCACATCGGTGTTGCTAGCAATGGTCGCAGTGTTCACGACCGGAACCGTATTCGCTTCCGAGGACGCCTACGTCCCCGATGACTCCCGCGCGAGTGTCGTCGCGGCCAGCAAGAGGACCGATTGGTCGGTCATGCCCCAACCTCCGGTTGTCGAAAAGACTCCTGCCAGCAACGTTAGTGAGCGATCGCAGAGCGTACTCAAGACAGTCCAGCCAGGTCCGGAAGGCAGTGCCGAAGAAGGACAGCAGGAAGTTGCCGATGGCGATGCTGAAATTTGTGACCAGTGCGGAGGCGTTTGTAGTGGTCATGGTGGACGCCGTGCCGCCCGTCGCAATCAGGCCGACAACTTCAACTGCGGCTGTAACGGCAGCTACAAGTTTCCCGTGCCGCCACTCTACACGTACCACTGGCCTGGCCTCTATTCGCATCGGCTGATGACCGACTATCACAGCCCCTGGCGATTTCCGGGTCTGCGTCCCTACAAGGACGAGAAACCGTTTCAGGCTGCTAGCACTCCTAACAGTACGCAACCCGCCAGCCATGCCGCACCGTTGCCTGTAACCGAGCGTACCTATCGTGATGGCGTGGAAACATTGAGCTCCAAGATGCGCCGCTACTACGCTCGCTAGTCGGCGACGGTCGGCGGATTACCCGCTCGCTACGTGCTCTTACCGATGTGCCCCGGTTCGCTCTCTCGAGAGTTGCAATCTGCCGCGCATTCTCTACGCGCCTTCCTCGCGTACGAGTTATCTGCCCTGCGCTGACCAAGCTCTTTCGGCATGCGCGCGTAGCGTGATACCAGATCGCATTTTTCAGATTGCAGTTTGTCAGATCACCAATGCTAGCTGACGATGGTCGCTCGTTTATCGTTGCAATCGTTGTAATCGTCATCTTTTACTAAATCCGCACGAGGTGGTGGT
>CAYLRE010000248.1:0-7242 GCA_964385715.1 uncultured Planctomycetaceae bacterium | reverse complement strand
CATCTGTTTCTGGATGGAATCGGAAGGTGGCGATATCAACGCTGCTTTGGCACTAGCTAATTCGATTGCGAAACTCGATTCCGACGACATTCGTACGGTGGCATATATTCCGTCAGATGCCCGAGGGGCCGCTGCCCTGGTGGCGCTCGCGTGCGATCAGGTTTACATGCGCCCCGATGCCCATCTCGATGGCGGCGACGAGGAGCTGACAGAAGAGGGGCTTGCGGATGTGACCAGCTTCTTTCGTGATCAACTGGTCGCGGAGAAGCAGCGACGCTGGTCCTTGCCTGTTGGTATGTTCGATCCGGCAATGATTGTTGACGCCTATCGTCATCGTGACAGCGGGCGTGTGGAGTATTTTACGAAGGCGGAGCTCGACTCAACGCGTGATGCTCGTGTCTGGATCAAGCAACAGACGGTATCTCCCCTTGGCGAAACCGTCTCGCTCGATGGCGAGACGGCGGCGGAGTTCGGACTCGCAGCCGACGTGGTCGATAGTTTTGATGAATTCAAGGTGCGTGAACGCCTCGAAGGGGATGTGTCGCTTGTCGAGCCAGGATGGACCGACGAGCTAGTCACGATCCTGGCGAGTCCACAGATCGCGTCGCTGCTTCTTCTGATTGGCCTGGTTGGGATGTACGCCGAGGTTCAGATGCCTGGGATCGGCATCGGCGGATTTGTCGCCGCGATCGCATTCGTGTTTTTCTTTTGGGCGAACTACATGGAGCAAACGGCCAACACGTTGGAGATCTTGCTGTTCTTGGTGGGTGTGTCGTGTTTGGTACTTGAGATTTTTGTCATTCCCGGATTTGGCATTTTTGGCCTAGGCGGTGGTTTGCTGGTAATCGTGTCGCTGGTGCTCGCGAGTCAGACTTTCATCCTGCCGCATACGGACGCGGAGATTCGTCAGCTTCGCGATTCGTTATTGGTTGTCGGCAGCAGCGGTGTACTGTTTATTGGTGCTGCTATGGTGATGCGCCGATTCTTGCCCAAAACGCCATTGTTTCGCCATATCTTGCTGGAGCCTCCCGGTAGCGAGCATCCCGAAGAGTTGAGCCAACGCGAGGCAATGGTTGATTACCGGCATCTAGAGGGCGAGCAAGGCGTGGCGGCAACGCAGCTTACGCCCGCCGGTAAAGCTCGCGTCGGGGACCTGCTTGTCGATGTCGTGTCTGACGGAGAGTTGATCGAAAAGGGCCAAGCGATCCGTGTTTCCGAAGTGCATGGAAATCGGGTTGTCGTCAGGTCGGTCGAGGAATGACTATAATTTCGGGTAGATGCTGCGATCGCTTCTCACCGCATTCGAGCGTCGAGGCGGCGGTGTCATGTGACGATGTGTGAGCTGACATGGACCCTATTGTTTGGACAATTCTGTTGATGATTCTCGGGCTCGCCTTGGTGGTGCTTGAGATTTTCATTCCGTCGGGGGGGATACTCGGCTTCTTAGCGCTCTGTTCGATCATCGGGTCGGTTGCCATGGCGTTTCAGTATCACGATGCCAAAACTGGCTTTGTTTTCGTGGCCATTGCAGTGGTCGGATTTCCAACGGCACTAGCGGCGGCGTTCAGATGGTGGCCAGAGACGTCGATGGGACGTCGCATTCTGCTGGGCGTACCGGAGGAAGAGGATGTCTTGCCGGAGCATGACCCTCGTCAGAAGTTGCATGAACTGATCGGCGTTGTCGGGACAGCCAAGTCCGATATGTTTCCTGGCGGAAGTGTTGCCGTCGAAGGTCAGTCGTATGAAGCTGTCAGTGAAGGGATGCCGATCGACAAAGCGCAGGCCGTAGAGGTTGTTGATGTGCAAAATAATCGTTTAGTCGTTCGTCCGACCACAGCGCAGCCGCCGCAAGAAAAGTCGGATGACGTGCTGTCACAGCCGATCGATACGGTCGGATTGGATCCGTTTGAGGACCCGCTGGCTTGACAGATGTTAAGAGTAGGCTCTAATGAGGGCCATTAATCGAACCAGGTGCGGTGATTCTTGCGGATGTGGTTTCGCGAGAGTCCGCCACGCCAGTGGAAACGACCTTGGGGTTACCTGCGATGCCATTTCTTCTTGCCGCAAGCGACATAACGACATTCACGATCGTAGTCGCGATCGTGGTCATCATTGTGGGGTTGGTGCTGTTTGCCATCTTCGCACGCTATTTCAGGCTTTGGATTCAAGCGGTAACCACGCAGGCGAAGATCGGGCTGTTTGACCTGCTGGGTATGACCTTCCGGAAGATCAATCCGGCAATCATCGTTCGCAGTAAGATCATGGCGGTCCAAGCCGGGTTGGATGATGATACCGGGATTACTAGTAAGTCACTCGAATCGCATTATCTCTCCGGTGGCAATGTGCCGCTGGTGATCCGGGCGTGTATTGCAGCCAACAAAGCCAAGATCGTCGATGTCAGTTTTCGCCAAGCGGCGGCGATTGATTTGGCCGGACGTAATGTATTGGAAGCTGTGCAGACCAGCGTCTATCCCAAGGTGATTGACTGTCCTTCGCGCGAGTCTGGGAAAGACTCGCTTGATGCTGTCGCCAAGGATGGTATCCAGCTCAAGGTTCGAGCTCGGGTTACTGTGCGGGCCAATGTCGAGCGTTTGATTGGTGGAGCGACTGAGGAAACGATCACGGCCCGCGTTGGCGAAGGCATCGTCAGCGCCATCGGTTCGGCTCAAACGCACGCCGAGGTGCTGGAGAATCCGGATCGTATTTCCAAGGCCGTGCTTAGCCGTCGCTTGGATGCCCAGACCGCTTATGAGATCGTGTCGATCGACATTGCCGATATCGATGTTGGCTCTAATATCGGAGCTCGCTTGCAGGCTGATCAGGCGGAAGCCGATTTGCGAGTTGCTCGAGCTCGCGCCGAAGGTCGACGTGCCATGGCGGTCGCACAAGAGCAAGAAAAACTCGCGTCGATCGAAGAGAGTCGTGCGAAGCTGGTGGAAGCGGAGGCAGCCGTGCCCATGGCGATGGCCGACGCTTTTCGCAGCGGAAGTCTGGGCATTATGAATTACTACCAACTTCGAAACGTTCAGGCCGACACGGATATGCGGCGATCGATTGCTGGCACGGGAACGAGTAAGAAATAGTCGAGCGTATTGCGCCTGGTTCAGCATTAAGGGCGTTGCACTGTCATCGATGTTGTTTCGAACAAAGCCATGCTTTCCAGTTTTTGTCTACTCGCCGAAATTGATTGGATCCGCCTGATTTTTCCGGTGGTCGTGGTCATCGTCTGGATCATTAGCCAGGTGATCAAGGTAGGGGCAGGTCAGCAGGCAAGCCAGGTCGCTGAGGAAGGCGAGTATGAGGATTGGTACGATGAGGCCGAGGACGAACAGTATTCGCACGGTGGGGAACGCCGTGAAGAAGCGTCTTCGGACCCGCTGAAGAACGAGATCGAGGCGTTCTTGCGTAAAGTGCGTGGGGAAGAGCCCGCTCCGGCACTGCCGAGAGAGCCTGTTCGCAAGGCCGCGCCTCCTGCTCCGCGAGAAACGCCGCCGTCGCCGAGTACGCCCGTGCAGACGACGGTCGTTGCTGCGGCAGCTACCGCAGATAGTGCGTCTGATCCGATCACGGATCGGTTCTCGTCTCAGACGGCTCGCCTTGGCGCCGACGTTGGTCAAGCCGACGAACGAGCTGAGCAGCATATGCACGAGGCATTCGATCATGCTGTGGGTGGGCTGGCCGATACATCGACGCCAGCTCCCGACGCTCAGGATACCGAATCGACTGGGCATCCGGCGGTTCCAACGGATGAATTATCCGTTCCGAGCACGGCATCCGAGTACCGCGATCTGCTCAGTTCTCCGGACTCGATCCGCCGGGCGCTGGTGCTGAACGAGATTCTGACTCGTCCAACAAACCGGTGGTAGTCACCCTGGTCTCGCGTCGGGGGTGGTCCTTTCTGGCCGCATTTTTCTGTTGGGCGGTTATCAACTCTCTGTAACGCTGACGACACGACAATCGGAAACTAACACTAGCAAGGACTGAAATCGATGACGAAAGCTTCCCCCGGTGAGACACCGTTGGGCTGGATTGGAACCGGCGTCATGGGACGCAGTATGTGCGGGCACCTGCTTCAGGTTGGTTACTCCGTGACGGTATACAGCCGCACAAAGGCGAAGGCCGCAGAGCTTCTCGACGCGGGGGCGACTTGGGCCGATTCCCCTCGCGCCGTTGCCGAGGCCTCGCGAATTACGTTTTCGATCGTTGGCTTTCCGAGCGACGTGCGTGAGGTGCTGCTCGGGGAGGATGGTGCCCTGGCTGGCTGCCAGGAGGGCGATATCCTGGTCGACATGACGACAAGCGAACCATCGTTGGCCGTGGAGGTTGCTGAGAAGGCAGGACTCGCAGGTGTCGGAAGTATTGACGCCCCGGTCTCGGGCGGTGACGTGGGCGCGCAGAATGCCTCACTTTCGATCATGATCGGCGGCGACGAATCAACGGTCGAACGAGTCTGGCCCTGCTTCGATGTGATGGGTAAGACGATCGTCCATCAGGGCCCCGCCGGCGCCGGGCAGCATACGAAGATGGTAAACCAGACGCTCATTGCCACGAACATGATTGGGCTGTGTGAGGCGTTGCTCTATGGGCACCGGGCGGGACTTGATTTGCCTACCGTGATGAAGAGCGTTGCCTCCGGTGCCGCCGGAAGCTGGTCCCTGAGCAATCTAGGGCCCCGCATTATCGACAACAATTTCGATCCAGGTTTCTTCGTCGAGCACTTTATTAAGGATCTGGGAATCGCACTTTCAGAAGCGAAGCGTATGGGGCTGGCACTTCCGGGGCTTGCGTTGGCAGAGCAACTTTATCTCGCCGTTGCCGCACAGGGCCACGGACGCGATGGAACGCACGCCCTGCAGCTGGCCCTGGCGGCGATGTCCGGAGTCGACTGGACCGGCCGTTCGTAGGCCGGGGGCATTTTGGGGGCTCGCCTCATCTGCGGTCCGGCCCGGCGCAGGCTTTCCCTGTGGAGCTCGCCAAATATCCCCTCTTGCTTGGATCCAGATTCCAGGATAAATTGTTAGTTTGCGTTGTGCCGCTGGTGGCCACGCGTCTTATTGAAGAGTCTTACGGAGAGTCGTGTGGGCACGAAGAAGACAGGTAAAGGTCGTCGCAAGGTCGGTCGCAAGAAGCGACGGATGCGCGCCAAGATTCGCCATCGCAAGAAGTAGTAATGCACATTTCACTCCGGACGGAGCCGGATGTCTTTCGAGTGCGTTCTTTTTGTCACGTGTATCCCTTTCTGACCACTGGGTACCGTAACGCGCAATGAAGCGCTTGCAGACAAAGAATGCCCGGCGACGGTTTACCGCCGCGCGGGATGACGAAGGGATACCGCACATCGATGCGGATTCTCGACGTACTGCCATCTACGCTCTTGGTTATCTCCATGCGATCGATCGCCCGACGCAGATTCTGTTCGCGCGCGCTGTCGCATTGGGAACCACGGCCGATCGTATTGCCGATACCGATCAGCTATTCGAGACCGATTGCTTCTTCCGCCGGGCTGGTCTGCATCTTGGTCTAGAAGAAGAAGTTCGTACGCTTGACGATGATTGCTTTGAGGACGTTACCGCGTATTGCGAAGGCGTCAATGACGGCATGTTGGACGCTGGTCGTAGCCTGCCGATGTGGGCGACCGGGTTTCAGCCGCAACCTTGGACGCAGCAGTCGGTCCTTCTGATCGGCAATTTGCTCAGCTTTGGCGGGCTCGCCGTTGGGCAGCAAATGAGCGAGCGGCTATTGCTCGAACTCATTCAGCTCGGGATCGACGACGAGCGTCTTCGCGAGATGTTCAGTCCGCGACTGGACGACGCGGATTTCGAGCTGCTGCGAAAAATCAAAATGTCACAGCAGCTCTCTGACGAGGCCCTGGAGCTAATCACCGATCTGCCGCGACTCGCTGGCAGCAATGCGTGGGCGATATCGCCGTCTCGAAGTGACAGTGGTTCGGCGCTGCTGGCGGCGGATCCCCATCTCGAGGTGAATCGACTGCCGGCGATCTGGTATGAAGCTGTGTTGCGTTGGGACGATCAGTATGTGATGGGCGCGACGTTGCCAGGGTGCCCTTTGTTTGCCGTTGCCAGGACCAAGCAGCTGTCCTGGGGCGTGACGTACATGAAGGGGGACACGTCGGACTACTTCATCGAGGACGTTCGTGAAGGAGGCGAGACCGGCTGGCAATATCGCCGGCGCAACAGCTGGAAAGACTTTGGCGTTCGCGAGGAAGTCGTCGAGCGAAAGGATCACGATACCGAAACGCTCAAGATTTATCACAACGACCAAGGTACGCTCGATGGCGATCCGGCGGAGTTGGGACCCGGCTACCAGCTCTCAGTTGCCTGGGCAGGCAATTCCCAAGGGTCTGGTCGGGCGATCGGCACTTGGTTGTCGCTCATTGATTGTCCGTCGACGAGGCAGGCGATGGACCGCGTACGCGAGAACTCAGTGCCAACGCTCTGTTGGATACTTGCTGATCGTGACGGGCATATTGGAAAGCAAGGAAGTGGTTGGATTCCCGATCGCGGTGGCGGACATACCGGGCTGCTGCCAATTCCTGCATGGAATCCCTCGAACCACTGGCGAGGGCGACTACCGTATAGCGATCTGCCGAGCCTATACGATCCGCCAGAGGGCTTTGTGTCGGCGGCGAACGAGAACGTGAATCGCCCCGGTGGTCCTCAGTTGGTGACGTTACCCATTCCCGACTATCGGAAACGGCGGATTGATGAAGTGTTGAGGGATCTCCCCTCCGGCACGATTGACGACATGAAACTTCTTCAATACGACGTGAAGAGTCTGCAGGCGACGGAGTTGTTGGCGGTGTTCTTGCCGCATCTGGAGGACGGAAAGCTGAAGCAGCGTCTTGCAGCGTGGGACGGTTGTTACACGGCTGATAGTGAAGAGGCGGTCTTGTTCCAGAAGCTCTATCGCTACGTGATGCTAGAAGTCTTCGGGCAGGCACGTATCGATAAAGGAGGCATCGGCTGGCGCCGCATGTTGTACCTCTGCTCGCGAATTGGGTTCTCAACGATGGTCTTAGCCTGCGTCGACCGCGTTCTAGAACAAGAGCAATCCTCCTGGTGGCGTACACGTGATAAGGGGGATCTGATTCGCCAGGCGGCGGCTCGGGTTGAAAGGGAATCTACGACGATCTGGTCTAAGTTTAACGTGTTTCGTTTGACCAACCGATTCTTTGAGGGGCATCTAGTCGGCAGGCTGTTTGGTTTTCACGTGGGTGAAATG
>CAYLRE010000247.1:0-7273 GCA_964385715.1 uncultured Planctomycetaceae bacterium | reverse complement strand
TTCAATCGGCCCTGCCCGGGTTCCGTCAGGCACAGCCCGACCTACAACTACGACGGGGGCACGCGAGTTTTCGCGAAGGGCCAGGCTCCTGCCGGAGAACAAACACCCCAACCTCCCCACCTCCTACTCCTCCAGACTCAGCCGGCTGGGTGGGTCGCGGTAGGCATCTTTGCCGAGCATGAGGCCGCCTTTCATGCCGCCGCCGTGCCAGAGGTCCCACTTGGGGTCGGAGTGTTTGTCGAAGAACTCGAACAGCCGCCGCCGCAGGGCGATCGTGGTGTTGTAGTTCATCGTCTTGTCGAACAGGTTGTTCATCTCGCCGGGGTCGTTCTTCAGATCGTACAACTCGCTCTTCAAGTGATAGAGCGTGTTCGGCTTCGGTCGCATTCGCTCCACGTACTTCCAATTCTCGGTGCGAATCACGCGGATCGTCTCGAAGTCGTAGAAGACCGTGTTATCCCAGTCGGGGATCTCCTCGCCCCGCAGCATTGGCGCGAAGTTTCGCCCTGGCAGTGCCGGCTTCTCGGGGATTCGCTCCTCCAGCCCCAGGTAATTGAGCAGAGTCGGGTAGAAGTCGTAATTCGCCACGTGGTCTTCGATCTTTTTACCGGCGGGGATCTTTCCGGAGTGGCGAATGAGCAGCGGAATCTGCATGCACTGATCGCGCGCCGTGAGCGGGCGAGTGTGATCGCCCATCCCCCAAAAACCGCCGTGGCCGCCGGCCGTTCCTTGATCGGCGGTGAAGACCACGATCGTGTCGTCATCCAGGCCGAGCTCCTTCAGCTTGGCCATCACCTCGCCCACGCCCTCGTCGACCATGCTGATCTGCGAGGCCATGTTCCGCATCGACGTCACATTCTCCACGTGCTGCCGCTGGTGCGGACTGTACATCCAAGGATGCATGCCCTCGCGCGGGAACGACTTCATCGGATTATTCTCGTACAGCTGGGCGAACTTGTTCTTCGGTTCCGGTTTAATCGCCGACCCGAGCGAATAGGGCCCGTTATAAGAGAGGAATAGGAAGAACGGCTTGTCCTTTTTCTCGCCCGCCTGGCTCTCATCCAGGAATCGCTTGGCGTGCTTCGTCCAAAACGGCGTGATGTGCTCCGGGTGCCGGCGGACCTTGCCGTCTTCGATGATCTCGTCGTTGTAGAAGCTGGCGGTATGGCCGCGAGACTTCGTGACCCAGTAGCTGAATCCTTCTTGTGGGGTCATGTGCCCGCCAAGGTGCCACTTGCCGACCAGCCCGCAGTTGTAGCCAGCGTCGTTCAAAACTTCTGGCAGTGACTCGAATTCGTCGAGCGTGCTGTACGCCTTCGGGCCCATCATCACATCGAGAGTCAGAAAGCGATGCACACCATGCTGCGACGGCATCAGCCCGGTGAGCCAAGAAGCCCGCGTGGGCGAGCAAACCGCGTTGTTGGAATAGGCCCGATTGAACTGCATCCCTTCGGCGGAGAGGCGATCGATGTTGGGCGTCTTGATATCCTCGTTGCCGTAGCAGCCGAGCGTCCATTGGCCTTGATTATCCGTCATGATCAGCACGACGTTGGGCAGCTTCTTGTTGCCGGCGACGGCGTCGGCCAGGGCAGGGGAGAAGAACAGCAGCGAGCCGAGCAGGGCGAGAGTGGCCGCTAGCGCCCGGCGGCGAACAAGAAATCGTCGGTCCAGGGGCAGTTTCATCGATGGCTTCTCCTGGTGTTGTGCAAAAAGAGTAACCCGTGGTTCATTTTTTGACAGGATGAACAGGATAACGGACAGGATTGATGTCGTTCATCCTGTGGTCCTGTCCCATCCGCCGGGTGCCACTGCTGGCCCCGTCGTCATGCACCAGCCCAGCAGTGTGGCTGGCACACCAGCTTTTTACCTCAAACGACGAAATCTTGTGCGCGACATAACCTTGCTGTTGTGCCCATAGTCGTGCGGCACTCCGTGACGCCAACGCAGACATCCTATTGTTGGTGAATCCCGTTCGGTCGCGTCCCTCGCTGACGCTTCGGGTTGCGGTTCTAATTCACCCGCAACGACTTACGTCATTTGATGCAAAAAGCTGTTAGGTTTCGGGTTATTTACAGGGTGGCGACCTTGGGTTCCCGCATGCACAGCATGCCCTACATTGATACTGTTCATTGCCGGAGTGTCTCCAGGCCTCACTTACTCCGCCGGCATGGCGTTCATGACGGTGCCGCCTTTGTACTTCTCGAAGTCGACGTAAAACTTGTAGCCAATGGGGTGATTTGCCTTCAGCTCGTCGGCGTTGTCGGCCTCGTATTTCGTCTCGAACGGTTCGCCGTCTTGGTTCCACTCGGTGACAAGAACGACGATCTTCTCTTTCTCTTTTCGCAGCTCGATCTTGCGGCCGATTCCCTGGTAAACAACTACATGCTGTCGGTCCTCTTCGACTCCGCTCTGCACAATCTGCGATCGCCCACCAACGCGAACGACCGCACCGATTGCCATGCCGCCCCCTTCGCCGCCTAGCATCAGTTTTCTGGTCCCACCAAAGAGATTGATCACGCCGGCGTCAACCGCTCGCGTTAAACCCTCTCCGCCTGTCGGATTGGGCGGACGAAGTGTTAGCTTAGCCTGCTCCGCAATCGCGGCGTTGTCCATCTCGCTCAGTTTACGCAGCGACGCGGACGCTGCCGCTCGCACCAGATCGTCTTCCGCCTGGCGAAGCCTACCCAGCACCGCGATGATGCGGTAATTCACTTCCGCTTCGTTGTCCACGGAGACCGCGTGTGCCAGTTGGCGAGCGACCTTAAAATCGCCCGTGGCCAGTTTCGCCGTGGCTGCGTCGCGCTCGGCGAACTGTTTGTGACCGAGCTTCTTGACGAGCGCGGCAATCTCCTCGGTGGAAAGGGAAACCGGCTCCGCGGCGTTCTTTGATTCGGCCGGTGATTCTTGCTTCGTGTTCGGTTCGGCCAGGACTTTAGCAGCAGCTTGCTTTTGCTGCGCATCGACCGACGGCTCTTCGGCACGTACGACACCAGGCATTAGCATTACGACGACGAGCAGCCCCACAAGCCATCGAAAAACGAACGTGAACGGATCCATTTTGTCTTCTTTCAAGAGTCAAGACATCGCTCGGACTGGCCCGGCGTCTCAGCTGTGATGATACCAGCTGAGAACGACTGATCGCCAGTCACACGCTTGCACAGCGAAAAGGAAGCCCAAATAATATACCGGCCAGGGCAATTTCCTACACTTCGCACATCAGGGCATTCTCGATGCTTCGCCTCCTTTCACCTTCCTCTCGAGCGGCAACCATATCCGTCCTACGGTTCGCTCTTCTTGCGGCGACTGGATTCTTTACGGTCGGCGTCAGTTTATTCGCAGCCGGCAGCGCGGGCGCCGCAGAGCCAAATCCGCCACATCCATCTCGCCCCAACATCATCTTCTTTCTCTCCGACGATCATCGCGCCGACATGCTCGGGTGCGCCGGGCACAAGATCGTGAAGACGCCGAACATCGACCGACTGGCCGCCAATGGAGTCCGCTTCGAGAACGCCTTCGTAACGACCTCGATCTGCGCCGCCAGTCGAGCGAGCCTCTTCACCGGGACGTGGGAGAGAACCCATCGCAGCACGTTTGGCACACCACGACTCGCGGCCCGGCTCGTCGACGACAGCTACCCGGTGCAACTACGCCAGGCCGGCTACCGAACCGGCTTCGTCGGCAAGTATGGCGTCTCCATGAATCGCGAAGACCGGAAGCGGATGTGGGACTCGCTCACGATTCTGACTCGCACACCCTACGTTAAGAAACTTCCCAACGGCCGCACGCGGCATCTGACCGACATCATCGGCGACCGTGCCATCGAGTTCGTAGACAGCTGTACCGACAAGCAACCGTTTTGCCTTTCGGTCAGCTTCAATGCCGCGCACGCCGAGGACAACGACAAGAAGGACCATTACCCCTGGCCGCCGACGGAAGATGGGCTGTACGACGATGTCGTCATTCCTCCGCCGCTGGTGTCGACCGACCACTGGAAGCAGCTGCCGCGGTTCTTTGACAAGTCGATGAATCGGAACCGCTACTTCTGGCGATGGGATACGCCGGAGAAGTATCAGAAGAATGTCAAGGCGTACTACCGAATGCTCACGGGGCTCGACCGTAACATTGGTCGCGTACTGGCCACGCTCAAAGAGAAAGGCCTCGCCGAAAACACCGTCGTGATCTTCACCGGCGACAACGGCTACTACAAAGGCTCGCGCGGATTCGCCGGCAAGTGGACCCACTTCGAAGAGTCGCTGCGGGTCCCGCTGGTCGTGTTCGATCCTCGCGTTGCCGAAGTGAGACGTGGACGCGTCATCGAGCAGATGGCACTTAACGTCGACTTGGCCTCGACGATGTTGGCGGCGGCCGGCCTCAGCATCCCGGAATCACATCAAGGCCGCGACCTGTTGCCATTGGTACATAAACAGCTCGTGACGGAATGGCGAAGCGATTTCTTCTGCGAACACCTGATGGACGACAAAACAGTGCCCAAGTGGGAAGGGGTCCGCGGCTCGCGATACGTTTACGCCCGCTACTTCGAGAACCTGCCGGAGGGCGAGTTCCTTTACGATCTTGAAAAAGACCCTCAGCAGCTAACGAATTTGGTATCCGACGCGGCCAGCGCGGAAGCGCTCGCAAAAATGCGAACCCGCTGCGACCAGCTGCGTGACAAGCTCGGTGGCAAGTACCGACCGCATGGGAAGAGATGACATGGGGCCATAGTCCCCAGGGGCGGAAACCATGACCGACAATGCTCCCGAACCGCATACGACCGTCGACATCCCGTCATTCGATGAAGCCCTGGATCGGTTTCGCCGCCTCGTCGACGAGCAACATCTGCCGGGCAATCTTCGCTGGGTCTGGCGTGAAGAGGTGTTAACGCGGGGCAAGAGTAGCAGTCAGGCCAGTTCGCCGCGGCCGCTGCTGATCGACTTTCGCGGGGCAAATAACTTCGATGACGTCGAATTGATCCGCCAACGTTACAATGCAGCGGTGGCCTGGGGCTGGGGCATGTCGATGCAGGTCCTCTGTCGCTGCGGCAACGTGACCTGTTGTTACTTGGCCGTACCGCGAGACGCGGAGCAGGCGGACTGCGAATGGATGACGACCTTTCGCATGGCGTCGCCCGAACCGTGCCCCGAGGGAACCGCCGTGACGAATCGGCTGCGGTGGTGGTGGTTGCGAAAGGGGCTGCGACGAAGGATTGGCAGGGTGACCGACAGCTGGCTGGCGAACATCCCCTTGCGTGATGCTCCGCTCGATCCGTAGGAATCCAATCGATCCGTAAGAATCCGATGGAAGACGAATCGCAGAAACGCCGCCGCCATACCTTCCTACGACTGCACGCGATCAGCTGGCTGGTGTTGTTGGCCACGCTCGTGGTAACCGGCTTCGCGCAAAGGAATATGCATGGCGCGCCGGGTGGATGGGGCAGCTTGTACAATTGGTTCACTACCACCAGTCATGGCTGGCCCTCGCCGATGATCGAGCGGACCGTTAACACAACGGTAGTCGGGGTCGCCAACGGCAGGTCAATAACCCGAGAGGACGTATCGTTGGACTGGATCAGTTCGGGAGTTCGCATCAACGCAGCAATCTGCCTGTCGATCGTTGCGTCGACCGTCCTTCTTGTCGAACGACGAATGCGGGCGGAGGCAATGCTGCAGTTTCGACTGTCGGCGATCATGACATTCACGGCGGCCGTTGCCATATCCCTAGCAATCACCAGCCTTCACGGTCCCCCTCCCTTTGACCGAGGCCTCGGCATCCTTCCGGCCAAGGGATTTGGCTTATTTGAACAGTCGGATTGGTTCAACTGGTACTTGCCCGCGCACCTGCAATTCCCGCTGTTCGTCGGCCTCATCTGCACCGTTTACGTCTTGCTGTCTCTTCCACTCTAC
The DNA here is from genome assembly GCA_964385715.1 of uncultured Planctomycetaceae bacterium. Taxonomy (GTDB): domain Bacteria; phylum Planctomycetota; class Planctomycetia; order Pirellulales; family UBA7805; genus MB-PLM-2. The sequence goes on along the minus strand of CAYLRE010000247.1, from coordinate 1,373 downwards.
CTGCTACGGCGACGACGTCAGAACGAAGACGAGACATTGGCGCCAAATGAAGCACCGCGAGTCGACGCCGATTACAATTCGATCGAAGCGTCCCAATGAAGGCAACAAGATCGCCCTACAAACTAATCGTGATCGATTTGCACGTCGCGAGGAAAAGGCTGGCCGGTTCCGGTCTCCAAGAAATCCTTGAGACTCAACAGGAACGTCACCCACTTCGTATTGAAGTAGAGGTAGGCCTCGCTCTGTTCGTCGAGGTTGCTATGCGTCAGCGTGACATAGACCTGGGACTCGCCAGCAGCCAGGTCAAAACGCAACTCCGAGTCGATCCACGGCCCCGGTCCCTGGCGACAGCGCAAGTGGACCACCGCATCCTCGGCCAGCTCGACCACTTCCCAAACGTGATCATCGTAGCCGGGAAACTCGAGGCGCAGCTGGCCGCCTACTTCTGGCTTGCCTGAAGCGCTGGTCGCCCACCAGGCAGCAAGCTTGTCGGGCAGATGAACCGCCTCGTATACATCACGACGCGCCGCGCGAATACCTACACGATGTCGAATCCGGGCCATTGGTTTTGGTACCCCTGTGGTTAGAGTGTGCCAAGACTTCAACGTACCATGTCTAGGCGGAAGGCCATACCATCGAGTCCCCTATCCCACGGGCAAATCCCAAAACTAGACGACGACCGTGCGGCGACGATACACTTTCCATCATGGGTAAGGGATCGCAACACGTCGCAGGTCACTCTGCTAACACAGGGAAGCTCCTCAATCGTCGCTGGCTTCAGTTCAGTTTGTTGTCGCTACTGGTGCTGATGCTCACCCTGCCGCCGCTGATCGGACACTGGCTCTCCGGTCCCGACGAGGCCTGGGAAGGCAGCACCGCCACGCTCTCTTGGCGCCTCACATTGAACGATGATCGCTTCTCGCTGACGATCACGCCCACCAACGGCCCAGGCGAGGAAGTCGTGCAAGGACGATTCAGTCGCAACGGGAAGAGTTTCATGACGCTCTTCGTTGAGAAACCTGGCAAGAACTTCTACCCCTACACATGCACCGCCAGCGAACCTTTCGGCGGCTACCAAGTGCTATTGAACCGCTTCTCCCAGCCCTCCAGCGGAATGGAATTCCACTTCGGCTGCTGCGATGTCGACGGCGCCGATCATCGCGTCATCATGCATCGGCAATAGATCAACACAGGCTCTGTGAAAACGATGGGAGAGTGGGTTCTTTTTGAATTTGACAGTCTCAATAAGAACGATACATTGGTTCACGGACAATACACCAATCAAGCCGACGGCTGCCATCCATAACCCGAAGCGTCAGCGAGGGACACAACCAGACAGGTTCCACCAATAAGTAGATGTCTGCGTTTGCGTC
>CAYLRE010000246.1:0-7287 GCA_964385715.1 uncultured Planctomycetaceae bacterium | reverse complement strand
TTCCCTGTGGCGGGATCGTCCACTTTGGGAAGAACGATTAATCCCATAAGGCGCCGGCGGGACTCGAACCCGCGAAGCTCCCGCGACCATGGCACGCGATTCGGTACCTACTCCTCCTTATACACCATGGTTATTCCGCCACGGCGCCATAAGGCTGGATCGACTACGCATCGACCCAGCCCGGACGTCGGCTGCATACGACGTCCTAGCCTCATACACCGCAGTATAGATTACACGCGGCATATGTAAAGTACACCATTGTAAAATGCCGTGATTCGAGGCCGGTTTAAGATAGATTTTGATCCTCGGATCAAAATTCAGATAAGCCTGTGATAAGATATCAACGATGTATCAATTATTTGGCAACACAGCAAAGTGCTTTATTCGTAGTATATCGCCGCTAATACTGTTCGAGATATCAACTGTTTGTCGACTATTTATCAACTATCAGAATCAAACAGTCGATAACCAAAAAGTTCTGATAGCTAAAAAAAACAACCAGAACCCGGTTAGGGGCTCTAGTTGTTTTTTTTTGGATCTCTCAGTCCAGGCCGTACGCGGCCCTGAACTGAGAGATCCAATCGTCAAAGCGGCTGGGCACGACGCCCAGCTCGTTGACGACGCGGGCCCGCCGAATCGCCGGGATTCCGGCGACGTCGTCGATCCCGAATTTTAGGCCCTTTAACGCGCGTGCGACATTTCGCACACGCTCGAACCCCTCCCTGGTGGGAGGGGTGTTTACCAGGAAGTCTTCAAGGCCAGTTACGGCCTCGCAGACTTCCTGTATGTTCGGAGTCTGGAGCTCGCCAGACGCCATTCTCTCGATGATCGACATGCGACCATCCTTTCTGCCCTTGCGAGCAAAAAAAACCACACAGCTTTGCCCGGCACTTCGTGTGCCGCGAATATGACAAAGCTGTGTTAAATAAAAAAAAGGGAGAGCCTCAACGGCTCCGGCGGGCGTCCCCGCCATTCCCGGATAAAGCTCCAGGAACCCCGACGAACCGTACGAACACGTACTATTCGCCATGCCAGCGAATGCTGGCTAAACACGTCATCAGGTTTCGATCCTGAAAATCCTTTCGGATTCGCCCCACGGCTGACGTATGTGCGGCCACCCGCACTTTTGCACTGCTGTCTCCTGAACGAGTTACCCCGCCAGTCCCAGCTCAAGCTCGTGCTCGCATCCAACGACAAGCCTATTAGGCTCAGCCTGTCGTCAGTCCGGGTTCACGCCCGTTCGTTGTGCCCCGCCACGCTGTAAACAGCGTTGCCTTGCGGGGGCCCCGGAGAAACGCTAGGCGCACACGAAGCGTGTTACCGCTTCGATATGCCCCTTTTCGTTTCTCACGGCGGTGGCGCCAGTATCGGGCGCGACAACGTCGCTCCGACCCTGGCACTGCCCCAGGACCATCGCGGAAACGATATAGATCGTTCCGTCGACTACCTCAGGCAGGCCATCCACCGCGCCAAATTCATTGGCGACGACAGGGATTTCGGTCCCGTCGTACACCAACGATTGTCGCGGTTTCGGCTCCACCGTCACGCGTGCCGTGGTGCCGGACGGCTGGAAGGACAAGTCCTTCTCACCAATCCGCAACACGATTGCGTGAGGCGTGAGATTTACGAATTGGTTCATTCGTTAATCTCCATACTGGGTTTAATTGCATCTGCAGCACCAGCGAACCGCAGACGGCTTGGAACCCCCAAGCCGGGACAAATATAACACACCGTCGGGAATCGGACCCGATTAAGCGACCATCGCCGGTGTATAGAAAACTAGGTTTTTTCGCTCCAACTTCGCAGTTACCTGTTACGCGAAGCGACAGCCCACCTCTGGGCGGGATAAACCTGTTTGGCTCGGTTTATCCTTGTCCGGGTGACAGACCCGTGGCCGGCACTCACCCGCGCTGTAAACAGCGCTGCCAAGGTGAGGGCGCTGCGCCAAGCCGCCTACTGGCGGGCCGGGCGCACCGAGACCCGAAACGTCCCGGGCTCTTCAGCCCAGGCCGGTTCGAGGAACGCCACGGTCAGCGTGCGCTGACCGTAACGCTCACACCCGAAATAATCGGGTCGCACCCACGCGGGGCACGACTCGACCAATCCGAGTCTCTCGGCGAGCCGTTCCAACTCTTTCGCGAGTTGGCGCGGCTCTAGCACCACATGCTCACGCGCTTTCGCTAACATGGGCATGACCTTTCTGCCTTTCGGCAAAGAGGATTTCGCGTCGTCACCCGGGAGATATTTTCCCTAACAGGATCAGACGTCTAAAAACAGAGTCGGGAATCGCACCCGATGAGAACCACTAGGCCTCTGTTCCGCGGAACTTCCATCCGCTTCCACTTATAGGCTGGTTACCTTTGGATGCGCCGCCGCCGGGAGGTGGTCCCAGCGACAGATAAAGTTCCTGCTTGCAGCCGCATCCGGACTGCTACAGGCGCTCTTGCACTTTTTAATTGGTCTAATGGGTTTTATGCATCTGGACCAAATACTGCAGCCACCTTCTGCAGATATTCAGCCGCTCGCGGCAATTAGCCCGCAGAAGCTGCGGACCTTGGCGCCCCGGGTTTGGCAGACCGTGCCACTCGCCGCAACCCATTGCAGCGGCACGGTCTATTGCCAGGCCCCGGGACAAGCCTATAAAAGTTGTAAACCCTATTACGGGTCTCATGGTTATATGCCACGAATATGGCGGTTTTTAAGCATTTTGAAGGTGTTTGTCGACGACTTCTACCGGCTTGTCGACACCCTTCAAAATCATCCAATTACGGACGCATTCGAACAGCAGCCGATATTCATTCTGCTGCTCTTCGGTGTATCCGTAATAGGCGGCGCAGTTTCCTACATTTGCATCCCACCATTCGACGGATTCGCTGATGCAACCCGACCGAATGAAGCCAGGCACGCCAGCCCAGCCTATCGGATACTGCGACGCAGATATCCAGATTGGGCACGCACGATGTGTGCCGTGCTCTAAAAATCCGTGCCCGAAATAACAACCGCCGTCGAGCACGACATCGCCCATGATAGTCATGAATCCGGCAACATATGCGTTTGCCTGTACACGGGCTGTGTCCTGGATAAGGACATGACCGGTCGCCCGGCTGTCCACAACAACGGCATCGCCCTTGATGAGCGACGCATCCTTGACAAACGAACTGCCAATAACAACTGCGTTATCGGCAACCCATGCACTTCCCTCCTGCGAGAGATTCGATTCTCGCTCCAGCCATCCCCCCGGAACCTCGCTGGCGCCCCACTCAGCCGTCCGCCGAATCCGTCGGACCGTTCGGCCCTCAAATTCTTTCGTCTCCCCGGTGAACTCAAACTTCGCCATTCTCGTTTCCTCCTGGGCTAAATAAATTTGATCCGCGGATCAAAATTTGGAATGCTAAAAAAAAGAGGAAGTGCAGACCAATTAAGGCCCGCACTTCCTCCCTTTCTTTCGATGTACTACAGCTGCTTTACCTTTCGGTCAACAACACTGTATTCGATGACGTCACCGCCAGGCGACGCCACCGCTACAACGAAAGATCCGACAGAATCGCATCGCATTGCGATTCTGTCAGAGTCTGGCTGCTGCGTGTGTGGCACAGGATCGCTCCCGTCCACAAACGACATCCAGCCGCCACCCGCTATGTAGCGGGCAAGGCCGACAACGAAGTCGGCCCTGATGTGGCTGTCGGCCTCCGCATGCTCGCGGGCCAGCAGCCACAGCGTCTCGGAAGAGCGACACCACGGTGGCAATTCCTTTCGGATCACCACCGCCGACGCGAGAAGATCCTCGACGTTCTGGGCTCTCAGTGCCCAGGTGTCGCCGCGCACTCCCCAGAATACGTCGCCGGCCGCTGCAGACAGGCCCGGGGTAGGCCCGTACTGTACCAGCTGCGAAAACGCGGAAAGCTCCGCGTCGTCCAGCCGGCGTCTAAGGAATTCGGCTGCCGCTTTCGCCAGCCGATTCCAATTGGACCAATGTTCTTTGAACATTGGTACATCTGCGGCGTCAAGACGCCGCAGCGCCCGCATGACGCGGGCGAGCTGCCGCCGCACCTTGCGGTACGGTTGTGGGAAGTTTTGCCGCTCTTCCCGATCTCGCTTCCGCAAGGCGGCCTCGCGGAATTGATCCAGGATCCACTGGTCAACAGCCCGAATGCGGGCCACCCACCAGTTAAAGTGCCGCTGCGGCATTACGATCACCGCAACGAGAACAACCACCAACGTCATCCCAACAATCATGTCAGCCATTTCTGGCTCCTTTCTGCCGAAGCAGACAAGTGCGCGATTTTGGCGTGCTGTTGTATCAGCATAGTATCGCCAAAATCGCAAATACACCGGCGGGCGCGAAACCCGTAAAGTGCCCGAAGCACCCGGCATTTTGGCTGTGTCGGCTTGCCAAGCCCCCTGGAGCCTCCCCAGAGTATTACACCCAATTATTTTTGGACAGGCCGTGGGCTGGGCCTGAGGACGAGATCGACACCTAGGTAATGTCGATCTCGTCATCCGCATGTTCCCGCCACCACTCGTTGAAGAGTGATGGCGTACACACGGCACTGGGCATCGACCGGACAAGTTGATGGTCCGGCGGCAAGACCAGTTCAATGGCCTCCGCGGTCAACATCAACAAGTCCTTCCAATCCCCCACATAGTCCCAGTTTATGTGGGGGTCCACCAAATGGCGGAGCGACGACATAATACACCTCCTAGGCAGTATTACGGTGTCTCTATTATTTGTCCCGCGACCGTCGCGGTTAAGGGGAAGACACCCCCCCTCATTTTTTACACGTCCGAACCCCGGTGATGTTCGTGCCATCGTTCGAGCGTGCCGTCCAGCCACCAAGGCGGGACGTCCCTGTACTCAGGATCCAGACATTGATGCCAGTTCCTGAGTAACTGTGTGCTGCAGACGGTCTGCAGCAGGGCCAGGTTCTCTGGCCGCTGGAGGACGGCGTCCAACGCGTCCAACGCGTCGACCACCGCCTCGACCGCGCGGTCGAGCTCCGGCTCATCACTCGAGCCGGACTCCACACTGTCAATATGGGCTTCCACCAGCACCTGGAAAGAAGCCCACATCTCCATGAGGAACTCGATTGTGCCGCAACACATCTCGATCTGCTCCTCATCCTCCGCCTCCAACCACCTCGCCCGGAGGCGGGCGGCATCCTCGGTTACCCGAGGAATCATCGCCGCCTGCCAACTGGCGGCAGCAATGGCCATGGCCGGCGTCAGAGTGCCGTCCAGGTCTTCCGGCGGATCCACGCCAAAGACCCGACAACTACCCAACGCCGTCGCCACTCGCGACGCAGCCGCTTTCGCGGCCTCGTCCGGTGTGGCCGTTGATTCGCCACTGAAGACTTCCAGTGCGGGATCGGACAACGCCTCCCGCAACTCTTCAGTAACGACGAAACGATCCGCGGCTGCTGCCAGCCGCGACGCCATGGTCGCCAAACCAGGGCTATTCATAATACATCCCTTCTGCCCTTTCGGGCAAAAAACAACGCAGCCTCGCCCGGCACTTCGTGTGCCGCGAATACAGCAAAGCTGCGTAAAACAAAATATTAGCGGGAATCGAACCCTGCCGGAACTAGCCCAGCATACGCCCGTTGCGTAACTAATATTTCAAGACCTATTTCTAGGTCTCATAGTATACTGCCGTATTCGGCATACGTTTTTAACTACTTGTTACGATGTGGCCAACACGAGATCCACGCGCTGGCGATACACGCTAACAAGCAGATAATGCTGTGCACGCCAATCAACCACACGGCGCACACAACCTTCTCCGGCGGCCATCCGCTTTCAAAACCGGCGATCACCAGAAACTGGTGCGCAGTCATTGAAGCACTTGACAGTACACCAAATACAATTGCCAAAAAACTGAACAACCTCATCTCGTTCTCCTATGAAAGTGTGAACACTGACGGAGCATAACGATTCCAAAGAGAAACACCGTCTTCGACAGCATCTCTCTTCGCGAGCAGTTGCTCGCTCGGTTGCTGCGACCAGTCATGATCGCGCATCGCAATGACGAGATCGACACCCAACGGGCCGTACTCGTCTTCCACCACATTCATCTCTACGAGCATCGTTTCCTCGTCAAAGAGATCTGCCAGAGCCTCTGGCAGATTGACTTGTTGATCTGTGACCAAATACGGCTCTTCCGCCATCTCATTGATCACAGCAACAAATTCCTTTTCCTCGTGATACCGATGGTGGTGTTGAGTTCTTGCGAACTCCTCTGGATTTGGCTGCCTGTCTCGCATCGGCAGCGTCTCGAATTCCAGAGTTTCGGCTGACAAAGCCTTCAGCCGGTTTAGATGCTGCTTCTTCGCCTCCGACAGCGAGTCAGCTTCGTAACCGGCAACGCCGACAATTTGCGTGCCGCCGTTACGTTTGGTAACCAGTGGCGTCGCATGCCCGAACGCCACGCGACGTGTGTGCGTCGTAATGGTCGCCAGTACGTACATCGGAATATTGTTGTCGATGGCGTACGGGATGCCGTACAGCCCATCAGCAACCCCGATCCTCATAATGACAATCTTGCCATAGCTGTCACAACGCTCAATAACCTTGACAGCGAAATCGCCGCGGTGCGCCGCACTGTTCGGCATCACCATTTGTGTCCACCTTGTTTCTAGCATCGTCGTCTCCTCTCCTTAAACTAGGACCACTTTATAATATCCGCCAATGGCGGCTTACTCGCGGAGGATCCGGCGATAACATACATTACCGCCGAATCCGATTGTTCTCACACAGCGTTGCGCATCCATCCGCAGCATTCGTGGACGCGCTCCTCTGTCAGCGTGTTGCCGTCAGCCGCCTCGTTAAGCAGCTTTTCGTACAACGCGCGGAGATGAAGCAGGCGGGCATATTCCCGCTTCGTGACCACCGCGGCGACGGGGATCACGATGCCGATGACAATGGCCGGCACGAACAATTGCAGCGAAATAGCTGACAATGTTGCGCTGGCCAAACTCCCATGGACAAGCATGTGCATGCCGATGAACTTCAACACACACCCATGCCACGTTTCAGCAAACTGCTTCTTAGCCGAACTCAGATCCATGTCACAGCCTCCTGTGAGAAACAAAAAAAATAGCCGCGTACACGAAGCACACGGCTATGAGAACAACCAATTTTGATCCGCGGATCAAAAAGATCCGCTACCTAAGTACGGACATGTTAAAATGCCCTAATAGGTGTGTGTTTTTAACGGCTACGTTGTTCCCTAGATACGAATCGAATTACTGGACGTTACGCCGTTCTGACCGCTAAGGCTTGTCCCGTGCG
>CAYLRE010000245.1:0-7290 GCA_964385715.1 uncultured Planctomycetaceae bacterium | reverse complement strand
TTATGACATCGTCAAGCGGGAGAACGTGGCCGAGAAGACTGACCGCAAGTTCTTTATGGTCCGAACGGAAGTGCTCTGTAGTCGCTGTGACGCCCACTTGGGACATGTCTTCGAAGATGGACCGGCGCCGACGAATCTGCGCTACTGCATCAATTCGGCCGCGCTCGATTTTACTGACCGAGAAGAAGGAGCCGAGAGAGCCGAGGGCAAGAATGAAAAAACGGCTCGACCAGAGGGTGACGAATAGGATCGCCTACCGGCCGAACCGTGTTTGAATTGAACGGCAGTCTCGTTAGAGCTTGCTACGCACGAACTTGGCACGAGCTTTACGGGCCTGCGTGCGATTCGGGAAGTCTTGAATCCAGAACTTTCCGATGACGCCAGCCTCGTTCGCACCTTGGGCCCACTTCTTCAGATAGGCGATGGAGGGTGAAACCCGCGAGTGGACCGAAGATGGGGTTTCGATTACGGCGACGAAGTAGGTTTGGTTCTCGACCGGATCGACGTACTTCTTCTTGATTCCCTTGTTGAGCTCCGCAACGATGTGCTCGGCATTTTTCTTGTTGTTGGTGCCAAAGTGTTTGCGGAAGTAGTAGCCTTTCTCAGGTGGATCTTCGAGCGGGCCGAGCTTGCTCACGTCTTGTAGAAGAGCGGAGAATTTGTCTTTCGTCTTGCGACTCTTGGCCATGCCGTAGACGATGCCCCAAGCGTGTGCGTAGCCGAGTCCGGTGAGCCCCTGGGCCTCGACAACTCCTTCCAGGTCGAACCAGTCCCTCTTTTTCTTGCCGAGATGCTCCCGATAGCGGAGTAGGCTGTACATCCGCAGGCTGTTCATCTGGCCGACACCTTTCCAGCGAATGCGCTTGCCCGACTCCGTCGGCGCGCAGTACTCGGGAAGTCCTTCGCCAATCCACATCGGCCAGCGGGAGAAGCGATACTGCACGCCTGTGTTTCTAAGAATCTGGTGAACCCCTTCGTGGGCCATCGTCGAGATCGATTCTTTTAGCGCGATCGTGGGGGAGTACTCCGTCAGTTCTTGATTCTCATACATCACAACATAGTTTGAAATGTTGTTGTAATAGGCAGCTGCCGTAGGAGGTGTATTGGGGTCAAAGTCGTCAAATCCTTCTCGATCTCCGAACATGATCACGACTAGCGGGAACTCCGGATCGCGGACATCGAGGCCCTGTTTCTTACAGAAGTTCACCAGCTTTGGATACATTGTCTCCAAGATCATATTCGCTGCCTTGAAGTAGGTATCGCTACATTCGTAGATATAAATGAACCGCTTTGTCCGCTTCGACTTGAATCCCTCGAAGCGACCTTCGAGCAGCATTTTCTCCATTTCTTCGGCCGTCTTTACCTTGAACGGACGGTCGGTTAGCGAAACCTCGCCTTTGTCGACCGAAACCAGCGAACCGTCCGGCATGGTGACGAGATAGCGTTTGTCTCCTTCTACATAGATCCGGCCGACGACCAATTTCTTGTCCGGACCTTCGAGCAACACCCGTCGACCGTCGCCGCGTTTGATGTCCCCTTTGGGAAGGACGAACTCGGAATTTGGCTTCAGGTGTACCGGCAATGCTGGTTCATCGCCCCCGTCCCCTTCATCGTCATCCTGGGCATGTACCATGCTGCCCGTGACAAGAATGGCTGCCATTAACAATGCGGTTAGCAGGCGGCCGAAGATCCGGTCGCTAGATCCGGAGTGCCGTAGGTGGTTGTTGCTTTCCGCCGACAGATGGGCCAATGGCATTTCATTGCATAGAGATGAACAATTACGTACTCGCATCGAAGGTCGCCCCCTGCGCACCAAGCCAAGAAGTATGAATCAGAATGTCGGACAAGTGCCTCCCCTCATCCGCACCCCTATCATACCAAGGTTTGGGGAGGCTGTCTCGTGGCCACACGAAACAGAATGTTTGGCCTGTGGGCCGAAAGATCCATCTGATAGGCAAATCTTAACGCCGCGGGGCGCTAGCGCGCTCCGTAGCGGTACTTCGATCAGCGGTAGGTGCGACACCCGCACTCTCGTCATTTCACCGGGCGCCTGCCCAGAACGACGCAAGGCAAGACCGAGGGGGCCTGTTAGGCCCGCCTACGCCAGCCGTAGAGTCCTAGCCCGAGAAGGCCAAGGATCGCCAGCATGTACGTGGTCGGTTCGGGCACCGGATCTTCCGTGACGATCACCAGCATGGGAACCGAGAGATCACTGCCAGGCGGAGCGGCCGGAATACCAGGCGCGACAAACCCAAAGGGTTGCTGCGTCGTCGGCCCAGGCGTGATCGTAGAAACGGTACCGCCAAGAAATAGTGGGCCACCGAGGAAGCTCTCCACGTAACCCACACCGAATGGGTCAAACGGAATAGTGAGAATCGTGCCGTCATCGGCTGAAGATATGACGCTCGACGCAAGGACGGAGCCGGCTCCTCCTTCGATGTTGCCATAGAGTGCTGATGCAACACCCAGCAGGGGATCTCCCGGAGCGTCAAACTCGGATGGCCCGATTCCGTTGCCGATTAGCAGAGCGTCGGCGTCTCCCAATCCGGCTCCTGGATCGAGAGGTGCAACGAGGTCGAATGTTTCCGTAGCATCGACGCTCTCCAGAGTCCCTGTGGGCAGTTTCAATGCGACACCAATGATCGTGCCGGTGATTCCTGAGGTGTCGAAAACGAAGTAGTTGTTCTTGTCCATAAATGCCAGCGGCGAAAATAACGCCCCATCGCCGTAATGTTCCTCTTGGCCTACCGAATAGTTGTAGGTGGCGCCTGGAGCAATGGTTCCATCACCTTTTGAAGAACCGCCGGCGACGGTAACGAATCCGCTGTCCACGGCATCGATGGTAAACATCGCTCCAACAGCCGGTGATGCGAAAGACGCGCATAGTAGACTGATGAACAAAATGCCAAGGCAATCAAACGCTCTGCTCGTTTTCATGGGGGGATCCTTGTAGGTGCGTGGTCGCTACCTCATTCACAACGTCAAGCCGATATGGACCTGTAAAAATACTCCGTCCGGCTAGTCGTCAGGATACCACCGGCGGTTTGCCAGTCAATCAGTTTTCCCGCAACCTGGCGAAAAGATCGCGTGTTGAATCTGCATGCAATTGCGCAGTAATGGCCGGTGTTGAATCGGTCGATCACGCGCGAGTCTCGCTTGACCGACCCTATTGCGTAAAGAACACATGTCGCAGCAGCGCGTAATTCCAAATCTACAATTGCAGATATGCCAATTGCAGATATGCCAACCCTAGATATGGAGAATCTGGTGTGGCTCTGATCGGACTCCGTATCGCCTGCTCAAGAGTGCCAAACAATTGCTGCCGCATTTCGCCACACAACGGAAACATCGAGGTCTAAATGAAAAGGACCGGCGAGCGAATAGCCTAGCGGCCGGCGACCAATGCCAGCTTGCGGTCGGTCGTGATCTGGTGGCGGTGCGAGCGGCCCCGCTTGGCAACCGACGACGACCTGGCGAATTTGAACCCACCAATTCTTGTTGGTCGTTATCACCTGAGAGATCGGACAGATCAGCCCGCTGGGCGACCTCCGGCGTTGCGTTTCGGGGTGCGGGCCTCTTGTCGATGCTGCCGATCCCTGCTGAACTCGCCGATCGCTGCCCGGGTGACACTTGACATTTGTACGGCGTATGAGATAACCGAACGCGTGGGCAGCACTTCCTGATGCCATTTCAATAACATTCGATACAAGTAGAAACGAGGTTTCCGATGCGCATTTTATCTTTTTCATCCTGCGTTGCGATTGCGCTGCTGATGAGCGGTTGCTCTGGTCCCGAGCCGGCAGCTGAAGACTTCATCGACTCCAGCTTTGTGACTGCGGTGCTGGTTCATCCGCAGCAGATCCAGGAGATGCCTAACTTCGACTCAATTCGAACGATGATCAATGCCGCCGGCGGTGCTCAGATAGAGGAGCTGAAAAAGGCCACCAACATCGATCCATTCAAGATTCAGCGGGTGCTGATCGTTATGGGACCTGATGCAGAAGCAGATGCCGCGGCCATCGTTCAGTTTGGTGATGCTGTCAATGTTGGTGAAATCAACAAGACTCTGCCTCCCAACGTCAAGACGGCGACGCACAACGGCAAGGACTACTATCAGTTTGGAATGCCAGGAAGTGAACAGGCCGCTCATTTTGCAACGTCGAAGACGTTGTTGTTCGGTACTGAATCAGCCGTCAAGAAAATGCTTGATGCCAAGCCGGGAGATTCTCCGCTTAAGAAGCTACTCGCGGGTGCTGATGCCTCGAAGGATATTTCTATTGTCGCGTCGACCAGTGCCATCGGAAGTCTAGCCGCCCAGATTCCAGGCGCCGCGGCACCGGAACAGGCGGAGATGTTCAAGAAGGTAAACTCCGTCCAGGTTGAGCTGGACCTTTCGTCGGACGAGTTTGTCCGAGCTGTGATTACTTTCGACAGTGCCGAAACTGCCGACATGGTGTCTGCCATGACGCACGCTGGTCTCAAGGAAGTCAAAGAGGCTATGAATTCGCCCGAAGCGGCGGCAGCCGGTCCCGCGGCGATGATGCCCGGGCCAATGGCTGACATCGGGAAGGAACTTGCCAACGGCGCGACGATTGAACAGTCGGGGGAAGTTCTGACCGTTCGCCTGGCGCGACCATCGGCGCTCGATAACATTCAAGAATTAATTGGTGGCGTGATGGCGATGGCAATGGGTATGCAAGGAGGTGGCGGTCTTCCGGCTCCTGACGCTGGTCCGGGGCCAGGCTTCGGTCCAGGGGAGCCTGCTGACGTGCCTGCTGCAGAACCGGCCGAAGAGCCTGCCGGTGAACCAGCAGAATAGTTGAGTCACGGTCGCAATGCACCACGTCGCCGATCGTCCAAGCGATCGGCGCGTGGTGGAGACGTATGCGAGTCTAGTGAACGCTCTTAGCAGCACCCTTCGGCCCTGTAGTTCTTGAGTCGGCTCTGGAGTCCGTTCGCTGACCTTGGACTGCCGGCATTCTAGGAAATACCAGCGAATTCTTCCCATTTCTCTAGGGAAACGCTTCCGTTAAGTATTTTTCCAGTTCAACTCGTAGACGTCGTGCGAAATTGCTACAATTACTTGGTGCCAGTAAAGTGGTTGCAACTCGCCAGTGGAGTTGCGACATTGTGATCAAAGAGGTTCGGACACGACATTCGTCGATAAGGATGGGGCATTCACAACTAACTCTGGAATTTCCATGCTTTCCACATCGTCTGGCCAGACGTTGCGCAAGGGGTTTACGCTTGTTGAATTGCTGGTAGTGATCGCCATCGTGATCATTCTTCTGGCCTTGTTGCTGCCGGCGGTTGGCAATGCCTTTGCCAACAATCGCACCGCGGTTTGCGCGAATCATTTGCGGCAGCTCCACAACGGACTCACTATGGCGGCGAGTCAGCCGGACGCCATCAATCTGGCCACCTGGCATGACGATCTGCTGCCGGCGGTCAACGACGACGCGAAGATCTTTCGCTGTCCGGAGGATGTGACCGAGGAGTTCGAGACCAGCTACGGCATGAATAACCGGGCTTACCGGTTTAGCGATGACGACACCGGTCGCATCACGATGCTGGATTACAAGAAGCCAGAAGCCAACCTGGTCGTCGATTCGGTCAGCGTGCAAGACAAGTGGTTTCAAAGTGGTGTGACCGCCGACACGGTCGACTACGCTGCCCGTCACTTGGGCAGAATCAACGCGCTCTTGCATAGTGGCGCGGTCAAGGACTACGACCCTCTCGATATCGACCCGGCCGATTGCGAGTTGTGGGTACGCTACTGGCGACCCTATCAAGATCAACACAAGTCGCTCGACGGTTGTACGACCGGCGATGGCGAGACCGGTGGCGAGGCGACGGAGTACGTAGAGGAACCTTGGGAACCGAAGGATCCAGAGTATCCGCCGCTTGATCCGACTACGTGTGCAGCGTTCGAGATGACGGTCGACAATCAGAATGTCGGGGCCTTCACAGCCACGTTCTCTCCCGTCAATACGTATCCGGCGATGTTCCAAGGCTGGAACGGGAGCTGGTATCCGTTCTTTGGCACGCAGGTTCCAAAATTTCAACCACAGCCGATACGAGAGCCTTCACATGGGAAACCTTTTTCCCAAGATTATTATGCTGCTGAGGGCCACTGCCAAGAAGGAACAACGGAGGCGACGTTTACTTTTGAGCTTCCGGAGTCGGGAACCTATGACATCTACATTCATTGGCCAGGCAATATCCGGCATTCTGACGCCACGCCGATTACGGTTTATGATGGTGATGAAGAAATTCACAGTGAGAAGGTGAATCAGGAGCTCTACTCCGGCGATTATGCGACAGCGTCAGGGCAAGAGCCTATTGTCACTGACGGTGAATATTCTTGGTATCATCTCGGGCAGCACGATATTCAGACGCGAATTATTCGCGTCGTCGTTTCGGCGACAACCGGTGCCTCTCCAGGGGAAGAGGGCCTTATGCAAATGGCTGCGGCGGATGCCGTTCGTGTTGAGTGTGGCAAGGTTCGCGACACCTACGAGAAGGATCGCTGCTTTGGTGCCATGCCGCCACCGATTGACAACGACGGACAGGGCTACGAGGCCACCGCCGGTTGGACCATGGAGGATAACCCGAATGCTATCGGTGGTTCGCATGCACTGTCGCCGGAGGCGGGTGCGGAAACCGTAACGTACACGTTCGACGGCATTGAACCGGGGCAGTATCGGGTTTGGACTCACTTTATCCCGGGTGCTGACAAGACGAGGAGGGCTGTTTACAGCATACGAGATGGCATTACCTCGCTCGGAACCGCAGAGGTAAATCAGGCGGTCGACTACGAAGGTATCGACCTCGATGGCGATGGTGTGCTGTGGTACAAGCTTGGCGCCTACGACTTCCGCTCGCCATTTGCAACGGTAACTCTCTCTCGTAGCAAGCACGGGACGGTCGTGGCTGACGCCGTACGAATTGAGTGCGCCTACAACGATCGCGAAGGCAGCTGCCCGGAGGATACGTACGACGGGCGGCACTGCCGCAAGTACTACAACGACGATTACGGTGCTTCCGATGAAGTGGAAGACGCCGTCATGAACGCCATGAACTGGCTGTCCCGCCACCAGTACGCCACAGGCGCCTGGAACTTCGACCATACGGGGGCCACTTGCCCCTACATAGAAAATCCGGAGCCCTGCGATAACGGTTGTGCCAATCCAGGAAATGCGACGGATCGAAAACAGGCAGCGACCGGCATGGCGCTACTGCCCTTCTTGGGTGCCGGTTTCGGGCCGACGCACGAAACGTACGGTCAGG
>CAYLRE010000244.1:0-7315 GCA_964385715.1 uncultured Planctomycetaceae bacterium | reverse complement strand
CACCTTGGTAAATCGCTCGATATTTGCCTCGTCGAGAGCCGCATCGACCTCGTCGAGCACACAGAAGGGGCTTGGCCGGCTGCGGAAAATAGCCAGCAAGAGAGCCACACAGGTCATTGTCTTCTCGCCACCGCTGAGCAACGAAATGCTGCGGGGTTCCTTGCCGGGCGGTCGGGCGACGATTTCCAAGCCGCTTTCGAGGATATCGATGTCATCCTCGATTATGATATCAGCCTGACCACCGCCGAAGAGCTTGCGGAAGAGTTCACGGAAGTGCTCACGCACGGTCTCGAGCGTTTCCGTGAACAGTCGGCGGCTATCTTCGTTGATTCGCTCAATGATTGCCTGCAGTGACTTCTTAGCATCGGCCAGGTCGTCATGCTGCGTGGAAAGCTCGGCGAATCGGTTCTCGTGTTGTTCCAGCTCTTCAAGAGCCTCGAGATTCACGTTTCCAATATTATTGATTTTGCGCCGCAGATCGGAGATTTCTTCCTCGACGACCTCCCGCTCGTGCTGCTCTTCGTCGGTCGGCTCGTGCTCCAATTCCGCCAACTCAATCTCATAGTCTTCACGGAGTCGCTGAGCCAGCGTTTCCCTTTGGTGGCGAACTTCTCCGGCGGCCAGATCCTGCTTGTGGATCTTCTCCTCCATCTTTCGCACCCGAGATCGCAGTTGCTGGGTGGAACTGGTCAGTTCGCCACGTTCCTGTCGCAACTCGTCTCGGCGCCCCCCCAGCGATACCGTTTCCTTGCTGGCCTCCTCCTTGGCGAGATACAGTTCAGCAACTTCGGCTTCGGCCTGTAGAATGCGGCGCTGCGATTCGCGGGCTTTCTCCGTTGCCTCCGTTAAATGACGACGAGCGTTCTCAACGGTTCGCTGGCGTTCTTGCTGATCTTGCTCGAACTGCTGCTTACGGACGAGCAGATGATCCAATTGCTGCTCGCTCTTGGCCAACTCGACTTTTGCCAATGTCGCAGCTCGACCATGACTCGCTCGTTGTTCCTCAAGACGCTCGATTTCGTCTGTGTCTTCGGCCAACTTGCTTTCCAGGACCGCAACCCGCTGTTCGACTTGCTCTAAAACCGTCTTTGCCTCGGCCAGCGATTCCGCAGCGTCAGCCGACTCCTGCTCTGCCGCGACAACCTGCTCTCGAGCAACCTGACGTTGCTCTTCGATCCGATCACATCGCTCCTCAGCGGCTCGCAGGCGAACCTGATGTACGCCGAGTGACTCCTGCAGCTCGGCGCACTTCTTGCCGACGTCAGTCTGCTCTCTTTGCACCTGAGCGATCTTGGCGGCCGCGTCATCTGCGTCACCTCGAAGCCGCTGTTGGTCTGTCTTCAGTTCGGTGATTCGCACCGACAGAGCCCGTAACTCGCTACGTCGTGAGACGAGACCACCGACAGCCGTCCGAGGTCCAACGCAGATGCTTCCGTCAGCGGCAACCGTTTCGCCGGCACGGGTCACAAAATCAACGTTCGGATTCGATTCAGCCAGACGAATGGCATCTTCCAGACTCTCAACGACCCAGGTATTCCCAAGCAATCGCTCAGCAAGCGGCAGGTAAGCCGGGCTCGCTTCGACAAACCGATCGGCTCGCCCCAGCACTCCGGGCTGGCCGCCAAGATCTACTGAGTTTTGTTCGCCTCTGTTAGTCGAGGAAATATCGAGCTGCACCAATCCGACTCGACTGTCGACCGCTTTCGCCTCAGGACCTTCCAGCCACTGTTTGAGTTGTTCGCGTGACTCGACAACCAAGTACCCCGCTTTCTCGGACAGTGCGATCTCAATGACCGAGGCCATTTCGATGCCAACTGGGAGCACGTCAACGACCAGGCCGTGAATCGTCCCAAGAGGACTATCGGGATCGCTACCTGCTGAGAGCAACAGTTGCTTGACCGCGGATGCGACCCCCTCCTGTCGGCGTTCGAGCTCCTCTAGCACCGCCGAACGTTCCTCCGCCGCGGCGAGCTGCGAGTTCAACGTCGAAATCTCTTCCTGGACAGCATCCCGCGCTGTGGTCAACGCCGCCAGCTCTTCTTTGATACTGTCCCATTTCGCGTCGTATTCCGCCAACTCGTCGGTAGCCGTAGCCAAAGCCTGCCGGCTCCGCTCTCGCTCGGAGGTTGTCTCCGAGAGTTCCTTTGCCAGAGAGGCAAGAGATTCCTCACATCGAGTCCGATTGACACCAATCGCGTCCACTCGCGAAGAGACGGCACTGATCTCGTTCCCCAACTGCCCAGCATCGCGAAGTCGCTCGGTCAGTTCAGCTCGCCGCGTTTCGCTCTCCTGGCGAACTTGATCAAAACGCTCTGTTGCCTCGGTCAGTTGTCGCTCGCTATCGGCAACCAGAGCCGCCACCTGTTCGTGGCGGTGCTGCGATTCCTCGACTTCTGACGTCGTATTGGCCAGTTGTTCGGTTAAATCGTCGGCCCGGTTGGCCGTCGCTGTGATCTGATCGCGACAGCGCTGAATCTCCGCCTGAAGCTCATCGCCACGCGAGCGTTCATGAACAATGGACGATTCACAGGCCGCGATTCGTTCGCTCTGGCGACCAATGTTTGCTTCGCACGCCCGCAGTTCATCCTCGACGCCGGAAACCTCCGACTCCAGTTCGACAATACGGACCTCGGCCGCCTCAGCCTCCGCACCACTGGCAACGACCGTCTCTCGCAGTTCAGTAAGCTCGCCCTCAAAACGCTCAAGCTCTTCGGTAAGCCGGCGCCAGTCGGTCAAACCAACCTGAGTCCGCAACTCTTGCAGGCGATCGGTATATTCCTTGTAACGGCGAGCCTTGGATGCCTGACTGCGAACGGTGCGTAGTCGCCCGTCGACCTCATCGATAATGTCGGTCATCCGCAGCAGGTTTTGCTCGACGCGATCGAGGCGCCGAATGGCGTCCGCCTTCTTTGCCTTGAACCGACTAATGCCGGCCGCTTCTTCAAAAATCAGACGACGGTCGCGCGGCGACGACTGCAAGAGCACGTCCACCTTGCCCTGCTCGATAATGCTGTAGGCCTGCGTCGAAACGCCCGTGCCCGCAAAAAGATCGCGAATATCGCGCAGTCGAGACGGCTGCCCATTGATCAAATACTCGCCTTCGCCACTGCGATAGACACGCCGTCCGACGTGAACTTCTTCAGAATCGATCGGCAACCGACCATCGCGATTGTCGAACGTCAGCATGGCCTCGGCGCAGTTCATCGCCCGCCGGGCACCCGAGCCGTTGAAGATGACGTCCGCCATCTCCTTGCCTCGCAGGCTCTTAACGCTCTGCTCGCCTAGAACCCACTTAATCGCATCAACAATATTCGATTTGCCCGAGCCATTGGGCCCCACCACGACGGTGATTCCCTTCGGGAATTCAAATCGAGTCTTGTCGGCGAAGCTCTTAAAGCCAGTAAGTTCTAGGGCCTGGAGCATGGGAGGGAACAATGAGGAAGGTGGGAGCCGAACCACCACCTCTGAGGGGTGGACTTTGCCCGGCGTTGGGGAAGCAATCTATTCTACCAAATCTGCCGCCCGCCGTTTGACAACCGAATCCAGCCGAACGCACGCGGATTTAGTACCCGCGGACCCGTCCAGAATCCTCCCCACCCGGCCAATCCACCGGCCTCAAGCGGCTACTGGTCCGCCGGCTATCGGTGCCGTAGTCGAGACCTGATTCGGCAGGATTCGCCATGATCGGATTACGCTGATAAGCCCGTCCTTCTTGAGCCACGGCGTCGACCTCGAAGCGGCAACTCAATGCTCGACTCGCCTTGGCTTGGCTCAATGCGTCAACCACATCCGGGTAGGTACCACCGAGGCTAATAATCCCACGAATGACATCATCCACGCGATTCGTGGTTTCGATCGCCTGATTTTCATGCCTTGCGGAGAACCGAGTCAGTCGCACGCGGCCATCTTCCGTCCCGTTAATCATGATGGTCCGTCCCGCCTCCAAAACCATCGGCGTCACGAATGAGACGTTCGAGCCGAACACCACAACCTCAGGTCGCTTGGCTCGCGTCACGTGAACCATAGCTGGCCCGGTGCTGCGAACGACATGCATATTGAGCTGACCATCAAGATCGTCGCCACGCACGAGCGGATGGCGCGAGTTAGCTTTCCAAAGAGCATGAAACGCTCCGTAGCGGGCTTCGGCACTCGCTGCATCCAACAGAGAGACGAGCGAGTCGTAAGCCTCGGGAGAATCCATCACGCCCAACGCGGCAAGAGCACGGGCCCGGAAGGCCGGCTCGTCCCGAGCAACCTGAGCCAGCGTTGCTGCGGCATCGGGGTCATCCAAGTAAGCCAGCGATTCGGAAGCATAGAACCGAACCTCGACGTTGTTCGACGCGAGGCCCTTCTTAAGCGTTTCGATGGCCTCATCGCCAATCGCCTCCAATCGCAAAGCGGCCGTTGAAGCCGAAATGGAATCCTGCAGCTGCCGCTCTAGCAAACGAATGCGAGCGTGCCTCTGCCGATCGTTTTCGCTCACCGCAACACTGCGAATCACCTCGAAATAGCGGCGAATATTGTTTTTATAGCGGGGATGAACCCTAAGTTCGATGTACTCATCGCTCTTAGGCGTCGCCACCGGGACCGTGCGCCCCTGCGACTTCACGAAGAACCGTTGGTTGATCGCATCACCGATGCGACGGCTGTTCTGTACGCCCTGCGAAGCGGGTCGAAGCGTCAGGCCGAGCGGACGCGACTTCGTAGCAACCGCACCGCCGAGCACAACACCTCGCAATTGCGACTCCGGATTTCGCTTCTTATCGGGAACAGGGTCGACCAGCAGACGCCCCTTAGCAACTGCCGATACGTGACCTTCTCGATAACGCCCTCCCAGCCGGACATACTCGCGAAGTCGAACCTCAAGCAACGTCCCGTTGGCCAGGCTGGTCGTCTTCGATTTCTTAGGCACCAGAACTTCGACATCGATCGGATCGCCCTTCTGAATACCCGGAGGCAACAGACCACGAACCTTCACCAGCGACGTTCGGGGAGACGACAGGAACTGGTCGGGGTTGGGTACGCCACGACGCTGAATCTCTTCGATCATCGCCGCTCGACCGGGCCCCAAGGGGGGATCACTACCGGTACCAGGAAGTTCAATGACCAAACCTACCGCGTCAACACGAAGAGGATGCACACCAAAGGGCACCGTCATCGATCGCACCAGGTCGACATCGGCCACCGCTTCTTCCAATGCCTCGGGGCTTTGCATCCGCATCGCTGTCTGGGCACAACCTCCCAACATCGCTACCCAACTAGGGATAGCAACGAGGGCAACCGCACTACCTAGCAATTGACGACGCCCAACACTCTTTGTTTCCCGGCTGTTCTGCATTCCATTGCGCCCGAGCTATAGGTCTGACCGCATCCTTGCGGCCTACGTAAACGCCTACTTGATAACGTCAAGTGACGCCGCACCGACTCTTCCCTTGTTCCTGAAAAGACCGGTAGTCGCGGGCGAACGATACGGAAGCAAAGCGAGGCGGTCAACCCGTTTTTCCTAACCGAGTTACGAATTTCCCCCTCCCCCGCCGACGAGTACTAGCAGAACATGGCCCCGCCAACAGAAAACAGGTCTCCGCCTGGCCTCAACGTGGGTCGCTTGCACCGCTAGAATCGAGTCCGTTGGCAGCGTTAAACAGAGCCGCCGCCAGAAAAACAGCCTCACATACCACCGAGTACCATCGTGGCAAAACGATCCATAAACGGCCTTCGCACCATTGTCACCGGCGCCTCTGCCGGCATAGGGCGACAAATCGTCCTACAACTCGCCAAGGCAGGCGGCCACTGCGTCGCGACCGCCCGTCGAGAGGAGCCACTGCTAGCGCTCGCCGAGGAAGTTCGCCAGATCGGCAGTTCCACCGGAGCGAAGATCGAAATTGTCACCGGAGATGTCACATCCGCCGATGTTCGGCGGGCAATGCGAGACAAGGCGGTCGAAGCCTTTGGCGGACTCGATGCCGTGGTTAACAATGCTGGCGTCGGCGCCTTCGGACGTTTCGACGAGAGCGATGAAGCCCGTCTCCGCCAAATCATGGAGGTCAACTTCTTCGCCGTCGCCGAGATGACTCGCGAAGCACTGCCGCTACTCAAGCAAGGGGATCGATCGATCGTCGTCAACGTCGGCTCCATTCTCGGCCATCGGGCGATTCCCCGCATGAATGAGTATTGCAGCAGCAAGTTTGCACTCCGGGCTCTCAGCGAAACCCTTAGGGTCGAATTCAGCACACTCGGAATTGATGTCCTGCTGGTCAGCCCTGGCACGACGGAAACCGACTTCTACGACCAGGTCGTTCACGGCCGGGGCAATGTCCCCTGGAACAAGGGGAAAGGAGTCACCGCGGAGACTGTGGCCAAGGCGACCGTCAAGGCGATGGCCCGCGGGAAACGGGAGATCATTCCCAACGGCCCCGGCAACATGCTCGTTTGGGCCAGCAAGCGGGTTCCCGGCATTATCGACCGAGTTCTTAAGCGTTACGCCTAGTCGGACGGCAACCAGCAGGGAAAACCCGCCATATTCGAGCCGGATTTGCAGGTTTACTGCAGGGCAATTAGGCTCGAATATAGGCCCCTGGGACCCACGACTGGCCAGTAGTTGCTCGCGTTTTAGCAGGCTCGGATGTCGCGAGGTTCCCGCATCGGAGCAGGAAAAATAGACCGAGGCGTCCGACATGATTCGCTTACTAACGCTCGCAGTTGCTGTCATCTTGCTATCTGGCTGTCCGCAACCCCCTGCGCCGCAAAATGGGGCGGACGACACGGAGCAGAATGGCACCGAGGAGAAAAACGGCGGCGAGAAACAGAATGGCGACCAAAAGCCACCGGAGCAAGAACCAGAGCACGACAAGCCCAAAACGTCCCTTCGTGAACAACACGAAGACGAAATCACAACGACCATCGGACGGGCGATACTGGATGTCCTCGACGAAACGGAAGAGGGAAGTGACGAGAAGCGGGCTGAAATCATTCGCACTCTCAAGAAAAACAACGACGCCCTGTGGCGTGCCCGCGGCTCCCGAGCAAGGGAGCTGATCCTGCGGAATAACAATCCGCGACGACGAACTCTTTACGTTCCACCTCCGCCAGAATAGGCGGAGCGGCAAGCGAGTTCTCCCTCTTTCTGGACAACGATCTCTCTATTAGTCCATGCACCCCCGCCCGCCCTCCTGGGCTTTCCCTTGCATTGCAGCGAGACCGCTCGCCCACGCTAGCACTGCGCGCGTTCGGCATCGCTAGCCATGCCTTCCTCCGGCTGAGATCGTTGCAATCGTTGTAATCGTCATCTTTTACTAAATCCGCACGAGGTGGTGGT
>CAYLRE010000243.1:0-7442 GCA_964385715.1 uncultured Planctomycetaceae bacterium | reverse complement strand
TGGGGCTTCACCGAGAGATTCCGCCAAAGACTCGCTGATTTTCGGGTACGACGTTGAGTGCGACGTTGACTCTTGGCTACCTTGCAGCTTCTGGATCTTACGAACACGCTCCAAGCTTTGAGCCGAAACGAAGTACGGACTGTGAGAGGTTAGAACCACCTGACTCTTTCCCCGGCCAGGGTCTCCCAAATCTTCAAGTAAGAACGCCATATGCTGGGCCTGCGACGGGTGCTGATACAGCTCTGGCTCCTCGAAGCCCAAGATTAGTGTCGGTGAATTCTCTTGATCGCTTTCGGCAAGTTCTTGAAGGACAGATACGATAAATGCCCGCTGCATGCCATGGCCGAGGCGGGCCACTTCACCTATAAAATCCCCTTCTCCAATAGACACGCGGGCCGCTGGCTCGCTGATCTTCACCGAATTCTTACGGTCGAACCGCCACTGCAGATCAACGCGTGCGTCCGGAGTCGCCCAATTCTGCATGCGATCCTGGAGGGAATCCCGCAACTCCACCAATGCGACGCTTTGTTCCGTTAGCAGTTCTCGGTATCTGTCTTCGATTTCCTGCCGCAACTGCGCAAGCGGCTCCTCGAATTCAACCTTCGCTCGGATTGTCCGATGGATAAGCTGCCCCAACGCAGTCTTGCTCTCCTCATCCTGCTCCGCAGACGCGTCCTTGACCGCTGGGATGTAAACCCACTGGACATATTTCTCCAACCGATTGGCGCCTTTAGAAAACCCATAGAACTGGCCTTCGTCGGGAAGGAGTTCGCATTCGTCGACGTGCGATTCCTCGTATGCGCGAAGCGCGTTCTCCATCGCAACCTTTGTACTTGCATCCGGTAGTTCTGGAAGCCCAGCCCTGATACCCCCGTATATTTCCTTTAACTCGGCAACCCTTTCCTTGTTGTTCAAGGCCGCAAAGAAAGGCGCAAACGCCGCCATTACGTGTCGTTTGCCATGCTGCGTGACTTCGGCCGTTTCACTCTCCGCATCCCATTTCGCCTCTGCATTCATAACGAGCTTTCCCTGGCGATAGTAATGCTTGAACGTCTCCTGTGCGTCTTCTGAAAGGTCAACGAACGTTACGGTGATGCGGATGGGATTCGCTGTCTCTGAAAGATGAAAATCTTCTGCGGAGAGACTCACAACGTCTGTTGCAGTGGCGGCATTGTTGCGAAAGAAGACGTTTAGCGCCGTGAGAACATTGGACTTCCCAGAGCCATTCGGACCAACGAAACAGGTATAGTTGTCGAATTCGATCGTCTGGTCACGGAAAGACCGGAAATTCTCAATACGAATGGATTCCAGCTTCATGCCAATTGCCCTCTTGGAGATGCGTGGGTAGTACAATTGTGGCCATACTACCACTTATGGAGGCCGTGTCCATTGAGGGGGACTTGATGCCAAAGAAATCTGACATAAAAGCCGCGTTTTTGGTGAATTGCGACTTCAAGAACCCCACATGAGTGAAGCGGTGACCCGCTGCCCAGCTAGGCAACTGCGGATCGAGCACGGTGTATCCCACCGCAAGCCTGCCAAGCAGTACGAGTGAAACACCGCTTGATTGTGACCCTCACTTACGCCTCGAGAAACCGGCGGCTCAGCAGGAGCTTCGCCCTCCCGGTGTTCGTGCGTGGCTCGCACGCGAGCCTCGCCCTTCGCGAAACCCGTCGCCGCCCGCCGCCCTTACGTCCCGTAGATATAGTCCCGCTTCGACTTGTTGTAGGCCAGCTTTTCTGCCTGGGTCATGCTGGCGAAGTCGGGAGTGACGTTGGGATCGTAAGTGATCGATTTGCCGCCGCAGCCGTTGGGGGCTCCGTTGCAGCCGCAGCCGCAGTCTTTCTTCTTATCGGATGTCGACGCACTCGTGGTCGGGTCAGGAGACCCGCCCACAACAGAGGCCCCACCCGAAGTAGTCGTTTCCCCCGACTCACTCGGCACGCCTTCGGGGACCACGACTTGGCCGCCACTGGCGTAGCTCATCACGGCCGTTTGCATCGTCATGTCTTCTTCGAGCGAACGGAGTGGGCGGATGTTGAGTTTCTGTAAGACACCATGATAGGCACGCACCGCCTCTTCCGGCTCGATCTCGCCGTCGGCCAGCATGCGTAGGAACTGCACGAACGCCAGCTGGCACTCGGAGTTGTTGATCTTGCGACCGAACAGGGCCGCACGGGCGCCGTACTTCTTCGCTTCGGCTAGCAGCTTGAAGGCGTCGAGCGTGGTGCCGCTGCTGCCGCCCAAGATGCCGACGACCAGATGCGGATCGTAGGCGACCAGGTCTTCCATTGCCTTCGGGCCTTGGTAGACCATCTTCAAGAAGACGGGCCGACCCTTTTCCGCCACGCCAGCGAGCGTGCGAGCGATGTGATCGTTGACGAAGGCGGGAATCATCTCCGGCGACAGGCCGGTCGGCGTGTTCGGATTGAAGATTTCGAGGAAGTGACGAAAGCCCTTCTGCTCCGCTTCGACGCGAAACGCCTTGTACGCCTCGAGTGTGCGAAGGTCGTCGTCCAGCTGATTGTTGAACGTCACGCTGTAGAGACCGAGATTCGCGCCGCGGAAGCGTTCTTCTGGGGCACAATCGACGTGCCCGCATTGAATGTGGTCGAGCGTGGCGGAACGGAACGGCTGGGCCGAGGCCTCGAGGTACTTGCCACCGCGAACGACGAAGACGTCGCTGGCATCGTTGGCACGCGCGGCCGGAGTGATCGGCGAGTTGTCGAACATCCGCTCCTGGATATTGAGCACATCGTTCGTGCTCGCCGACATCAGCATGATGTCGACCAACTCCTGGCGGATGATCTGGCGAATTTGATCCCGATATTCGGCCAACGTCTTGAATCGCACCTCGTCGGCGTGACTTTCGGGCGACATGCCGGGGGCCCCAATCCCGAACGCCATGTCGGCGTCCTTGGCATCGGCCAGGATGAAGTCCTTAGCCCCGTGCGGGTCGGCGTGAATGTTGGCCAGTTTTTGATCGAGTGATTTTTGCATAACTCTGTTCGCTGTTTCGCGGGTGCCAGTGTGAATGGCAACTCAACTCTCTCTTTACCACGGCTCGGCGGGAGCCTCGCCCTCCCATTTCCTACAAAACCTGATCGAGCGTTTGACGCAGCACGCCGGCACTCTTCTGCAAAGCCTGCATTTCCTTCGGCCATAGCTCGACCTCTTGGGTCGAAACGACGCCGCCGCGGCCGACGACCGTGGGCACCGACAGGGCCACGCGGCGAATGCCATAGCAACCGCTCTGCACGCTGGAGATCGGCAGCACCTGCTGGGTGTCGAGCGCGATCGCCTCGATCACGTCTTGAATGGCGATTCCGACCGCGAAGCCGGCACCACCCTTCTTCTTGATCACTTCGGCCCCGCTACCCTTGGTGCGCGTGAAAATCTCGTTGGCCAAGTTCGGCGTCCAGGCGGGGAACTTGTCGAGCGGCAGTCCGCCGAGCGTGGCACTCGACCAGATTGGCACCATGCTGTCGCCATGCTCGCCAAGGATCAGGGCCTTGATCTGCGTCGGAGCGGCACCAAGCCTTTGGGCGATGAAACTACGGAATCGGATCGTGTCGAGCTGCGTACCGAGACCAATAACCTGCGAGTGGGGCAGGTCGAGCGTATCGGCGGCCAGGTAAGTGAGCACGTCGACCGGGTTCGAGACGACGAACACGATCGCATCCCGTTTGTAGCCGGCCGATTTCACTTCGGTCAGAATCGACTTGAACAACGAGACGTTGCGATTGATCAGGTCGAGGCGGCTTTCGTCCGGCTTGCGACGCAGGCCGGCGGTGATGCAGATCACGTCGCTGTCCTTGACGTGTTCGTACCCACCAGAGCTGATGATCTGATCGGCCGTGCTGGGACCACCGTGCTGAAGATCGAGAGCCTGACCCGCGGCCAAGTCCTGATTGACGTCCAGCAGAGCGATCTCGCGGACAATGCCACCGGTCTGCAAGGCAAACCCGGCACAGGAGCCGACCAATCCACCGCCGCCAATAATGCTAACTTTCATCGCGTTCGTTCCGTTGTTGGTTTTTTGTTGTCTCTCGGGTGCCACTGGCTCTGCCAGTGCCTACGCACCAGCTCCCTGCTGCAAAGCGGCCAGCACGCGATCGGTAATCGTCTGGATCAAGGCTTCTTGATCGAGTCCACCGGCGGGAGCGGCGGCGGCAGGAGCACTACCACCGGCCGGCATGGCGGGCGGGGCCTCGAAGGCACGACGTTCGACGCCAACTTCCTTCCAGCTATCGCGGAACAGGTCGTTCGCACAGACGTCGCAGTTCTCCATGCCCTTCTCGTTGCGGGGATCACGGAAGCCCCACTTGTCTTTCATCTCGAGCAACTCACGCTGCTGCGGCTCGGTGAAGTAATTGACCTTGCCGAGATCCTTGGCCAGGATCAGCATCTTGCAGTAGGCGTCGAGCACCTCGGTCCACCAGTAGGCTTTCTCGACCGTCTCGCCCCAGCTGATCGTGCCGTGGTTGGCCAGGATCACGACGTTCGAATCCTTGACCACGGGGATGATCGTGTCGGCGAACTTCTGCGTGCCGGGCGTTTCGTACTTGGTGATCGGCACATCGCCTAGGAAGATTTCGACTTCCGGCAGAACGCACTGCGGAATCGGCTCGCGAGCAATCGCGAACGCCGTGGCGTGCGGCGGGTGGCAATGGACGATGCTATTGATGTCGTCTCTTTCTTTGTAAACCTGCAGGTGGAGCAGGGCTTCGCTACTTCGCTTCTTGCGGCCGGCGAGCTGGTTGCCTTCCATATCGATCAAGCAGATGTCGTCCGGCTTCAGGAAGCCCTTGGAGTGCATCGTCGGCGTGCAGAGCACCTCCTTCGAGTTGAGGCGATAGGTGATGTTGCCGTCGTTGGCGGCCGCGAAACCTTTGTTGTAGACGCGTTTTCCAATCTCGCAGATTTCTTGTTTGATGCGATGTGCGTTCTGCATAACTTCTTTTCCTGCTTAGTGCGGGTAGTTGGTGTTCTATTTGGGCGACTCGCTGTGAGTCGTTCTTGTTCCGAATTCGTATTCGTGGTTATTTCTTACAGTTACTTCTTGCTGTCGACCTGAAGGTCGTCCAGGATCGCGGCGTTGTAGGCGTCGATTGGTTTGACTTCCGGGTAAAAGGGCATCGCCGCCTCGCGGCTTTCGCTCAGGGCGACGAGCGTGCCAGGGCCGGCGCCGAGTTCGTCGTACAGCACTAACGGATCGGCATCGGCCTTCTCGGGCGAGGCGAGATCGTCCTCGCTGAGCGGCACCGCCATGCGATAGGAACCGCCGGCCAAACTAGGATGGCAGCGATTCAGCGTTACGGTACCGATGACTTTTGCAATTCTCATATGCGTACTTAAATGTTCCGGCTTGCAGGTGCATCTGGCTCTGCCAGTGCTTTACTGAGTTCGAGTAGGTCAGGCTTCACCTGCGGTATTCTCTAGTTCCCTCGCTCACGCTTCGGGCTATGTTTCGATTCGTCGCTCACGCTTCGGGTTAGCACTGGCTCGCACGCGAGCCTCGCCCTTCGCGACACCTACCCTCTAAATTATCCGTCACAAATGCCCATCACGCTCCAGCGGACGGGTGTCGTTTCGCTGTCAAGCAACTTCCGCGTACTGCGGCCGTCGGTCGTCAACAATACCTTTTCTCCTTTGCCCGCCCCCAGCGAATCAACCGCGATGACCGGGTCGCCATCGGCCGACTCTCCATCGGCCAGCAGCAAGCGAACGACGAGGAGCTTCCAACCCTCCATCGATTCGTGCTTGACCGTGGCAGTCGCGTTGCCAATGACGCGGGCGAGTTGCATTAGGCTTTCCCCAAAATCCGCAGGTCGTCGATCAGTGAGCAACGTCGTTCGCGGGTGAAGGTCAGCGGCGTCGTGACCCCTTCGCCGGTCGGCGTAGCGATCGAGAACGACAGGTAACCTTCGCCACCGAGTCCGAGCGACGACATGCAGGGGCCATTCTTAACGAACAGCGTGGTGTCCATCACGCGGCCCATCTTGGTCATGTTTCGTACATCGTGCGAGTGAATGATCGCGGTGTGGCGGAAGCCGTGTTCGTACTTCTGGGCCAAGGCAATCGCCTCGTCGACATTGCGGCAGCGGACGAACGGCAAGAACGGCATCATCTGCTCGACGGTGACGAACGGGCTGTGCTCGTCCGTTTCACCAAACACGACCAGCGTATCGGCCGGAACTTCTCGCCCAGCGGCACGGGCCAACACGGCCGCGTCCTGTCCGATGTAGTCTTTGGCGGCCACATCGTGGCGATCGGCCCCTTCGCCAACCGTGGCAATGGCGACACTCGTGAGACGGTCGATCTCCTGGCTGTTGAGACGAACCGCGCCGGCTCGCTCCATGGCGGCCATCATCTGATCGAAGACCGCGTCGACCACGAAGACTTCCTTCTCGGCGATGCAGAGCAAGTTGTTGTCATACGAGCAGCCCTGAATGATTGCACGGGCAGCTCGATCGATGTCGGCCGTCTCGTCGACAACCACCGGAGGATTGCCAGGGCCGGCGACCACGGCTCGCTTGCCACTGTTGAGCGCCGCGCGGGCGACCGCGGGACCACCAGTGACACAGATCATCTTCACTCCGCGGTGGGAGAAGATGGCCTCGGCTGACTCCAGAGTCGGTTCGGCGATCACGCAGATCAGGTTGTCGATGCCAACGTCTTGAAGAATGGCTTGGTTGAAGCGGCGAACACCTTCGGCCGCGACCTTCTTACCAGAAGGATGCGGGTTGACGACCAGCGTGTTTCCGCCGGCGATCATGCTGACCGCATTGCCGGTAATGGTCGGCAGCGAGTGGGTGACCGGGGTGATGGCACCGATGACGCCGAAGGGGGCGTGCTCGATGACCGCCAGACCGTGATCGCCACTGAAGACTTCGCTCTTCATGAACTCCACGCCGGGCGTCTTCTCGCCGAGCGTCTTGAGCTTCTCGATCTTGTGTTCCAGGCGACCGATCTTGGTCTCGTTCATTTCCATCGTGCCGAGTTCGACGCACTGGTCGATGGAGATGCGGCGAATGTGATCGATGATTCGCTTGCGATCTTCGACCGGGCGAGCGCTGAGCTCGTCGAACGCTTCGGTCGCAGCGGCAACCGCTTCGTCTACGTCGGTGAAGATTCCGTAGCGGCCGCGATAGCTGCCGCTGGCCGCCGGCGTCGAGCCAACAGCTGCGGGCGCTGCGGCGCCACCACCGTTCATCTGCTGCAGAACCTGCTGAACCACGTTCCGAACTAGATCTTCCGTCGCTTGCATGTTTCGTTCGCTTTCGTCTATTTCCTGGCCGCCTCGACATTCGGGCGGCTTCTTCTTCGCTTAATCTGTCCGCTGCTAGTCGTCTCGCGAGTAGACGCTGTTGTTCTCAACGTGAACCGAATCGACGATTCCGATGATGACCGCTTCGATCGGCTGATTTTTCGTTTCCGTG
>CAYLRE010000242.1:0-7535 GCA_964385715.1 uncultured Planctomycetaceae bacterium | reverse complement strand
AGCCGCGGACAAGTGGTTGGCCACCTGGCAATTCTTGATGATCGGCCTTTGACCCAGGATTTTTGCTCGATACCGGCGGTCAGGATTTTTGTGGCCCGTGCCGCGGCCGAGATGGAACAGAAGCAGACGGCGTCGACGCTTCGGGAAAACGAAGCAAGATTGAAGACACTCGTCAGCTCCGCTCCCATCGTCATCACCTCCGTCGATCGAGATGGGAATCTCGACTTGTTTGACGGATGCGCTCTGCAGTCGGTTGGATTTGAGCCGGGGCAGTTCGTTGGTCAGAACTATTTTGAACTGTGGAAAGATCGACCGGAGCTGACCGCTGCCATGCGCGAGTGCCTGGCAGGACGTACTCCGCTACCCACGACGATCGAGATTAATGGTCGCATTCTTGACACCCGGTATTCACCTCTTCATTCCTCCGCCGGGGACCCTGCGGGAGCGATTACCGTGTGCGTCGATGTGACCGAGCAGCGTTTGGCGGAACGTGCCATGCGCGAAAGCGAGGAACGTCTGCGTCTGGTGACGAACGCGATGCCGGCGTATATCTCTTACGTGGATGCGGATTGGCGTTATCAGTTCGTCAACAAGCATTACGAGGAGGGCTTCAACGCCAAGCTTGAGGACATTGTCGGACAACATGTAAGGGACTTTCTGGGCGAGGAGAATTTCAGCCAAATCGAATCATTTTTTGGATCGGCGCTGTCTGGCGAGCGCGTCAGCTACGAGAACAAAATCAATTTCTCTCGTCTTGGACAGCGCGATCTGAGCGTTGAGTATGTACCGGACATTGCGGCTGACGGTACCGTGCGCGGAAACTACGTGTTTGCGACTGACATTACCGAACGCAAACGCCAGGAAGAGGAACGACAACAGGTGAGCATCGCACTGTCAAACGCGATGCCGGGCATCTCCAAGCTCGATTCGGCAGGGCGATACGTGGAAGTCAACGAAGATTACGCTTCGATGGTGGGTTATCGGCCGGAAGATTTGATCGGTAACGATTGGACTCCCACCGTCCACCCTGACGACCGGCCTCAGGTCGTCGCCGCTTACGAACGAATGCTGCAAGAGGGAAAGGGCGAGGCCGAAGCCCGCGGTGTGCGGAAGGATGGATCGGTCTTCTACAAGCATGTATTGTTGGTGAAAGTCGATCCCGACGACGAAGCTAGCGGGCACTTTTGCTTCATGCGCGATATCTCGGAACGCCGGCAAGCGGAGGCGGACCGCCTCGAAGCGATCTCGAAGTTTGAGTACGTTGCCCAACGTGTTCCCGACTGCGTTTGGAGCGTCCATATCGTCGACAACGGAGCATGTGAAGTTGCATACGTCAGTCCCGGATGGAAACGAATCTGGGGATACGATCTCGAAGATATTTGCGAAAATCCCGAGCTGTGGTTGGATACGATCATTGAAGAGGACAAGGAGAGGGTTTGGCAAGCGTTTTCTGCCGTATGTGAGACCGGTAGTCCGAGAACAGCGATCTATCGAATTCGGACGAAGCAAGGCGAGTT
This sequence comes from uncultured Planctomycetaceae bacterium, assembly GCA_964385715.1. Lineage (GTDB taxonomy): Bacteria > Planctomycetota > Planctomycetia > Pirellulales > UBA7805 > MB-PLM-2. Next base: position 6,018 of record CAYLRE010000242.1, on the reverse strand, counting down.
GAAATGGATTGAGGATCGTATGATCACGGCCGTCAAAGAGGATGACAGGGTCGTCAGGGTCGAGGGCATCGCTCGCGATATTACGGACACGCGAGAACTTGAAGAACAAGCGCAACGTCATCGCAATGAGTTGGCACACGTCTCCCGGCTCAACACAATGGGAGAGATGACAACGGCATTGGCGCACGAACTGAATCAGCCGCTGGCGGCCATGGCCAACTACGCTTTCGTAGCAGAAAGAGCGCTGGCCCAAGAAATTGCGCTCAAGGCGCATACCCTTCCGGAGACCATAGCTAAATTGAAGGGGCAGGCGATCCGTGCCGGCGAAATTGTGCGTCGTATGCGGGGTTTCGTACAGAAAGAAGAACCAGCCAACAGGGTTGCCTGTGACATCAATGAGGTGATCGAGGGCGTTGTCGATCTCGTCGGACCCGAGGCGCGGCTCGGCAAGATCAATATCGATTTACATCTGGACCTAAATCTACCGAGTGTAGTAATAGACAACGTGCAAATTCAGCAGGTGTTCGTTAACCTAATTCGCAATGCGATGGATGCCGTCCTCGAGCGAGGGGGGGCGATTCGAACAATCTGGATAACCACGTTGTCGAGCGACGTGGGCAGCGTCGAGGTGCGAGTAAGAGACAGCGGTTGCGGACTGGTCAACTCAAAAGTGGATCAGCTGTTTGAACCGTTCTATTCGACCAAGGAAAGCGGCTTGGGAATGGGGCTAGCAATTAGTCGATCGATTGTCGAATCGCATCGAGGGCAATTGTGGGCAGAGCCGGGTTGTACAGAAGGCGCGGAGTTCCGATTCCGTCTGCCTGGTGGCATAACAGAATAGGATATTGCGGAGACACGAACTATGAACGACCAGATGCTCAACGGCAATCGAGCGACCATTTTTATCGTCGACGATGATCCCGCCGTTCGCGACTCGATATCGGAAATCGTTCGCGCTGAGAATTATGATGTCGGACATTTTGAATCCGCGGAGCATTTCTTGCGCGAATTCCGCCCGGGTAGCGTCGGCTGCCTGGTGCTGGACGTTCGCATGTCGGGGATGGACGGGATCACGCTGTACGAAAAGCTGGTCGCTCACGAGATCGAAATCCCCGCAATTGTTGTTACCGGACACGGAGACGTTCCGATGAGCGTCCGTGCCATGAAGAACGGCGTTGTCGATTTTCTCGAGAAGCCGTGTCAGCCAGAGAAGCTGATTACCGCCATTCGCTACGCGATCGAATTGGACGAGGCACAGCGTCTACGCCGCCGGCAGAGGGATGTTTTCGAGTCGCTGAAGGCCAAGCTGACGGAAGATGAGTTGAGTGTCATCGAGCAGATTGTCGCTGGAAAAACCAATAAAGACATTGCGGCGATGCTCGACATCAGTCTCCGCACAGTACAGTTCCGTCGGGCGAGCATCATGAAGAAGCTCAATGTTGAAACACGTGCGGATTTGGTCGAACTAGCGCATCAAGGGGGATGGCATTCGTTTGCCACCTCGGATGTGTCGGGCGTTCCGGCAGGCTCCGATACTCAAGATTATCGACACCTTTCCGTCCACGGGTCGCAGAATGGACCGAACAAGAGCCACACGCTTCAGCGAGCGGGACAGACACCAGCGCGATCGGAGCATCGGCCCATGTAGGGCCACGACTCGACGGCACCATCTTGCTAGAGTGTTCGTCGACTCAGTTTCCGCTCGCTGGCCTGGCCGGTTCGACGTGTTTAAGGTGAAACGCGGCGCTGAGATAGTCGCGTGAGTTCCTTTCACCGGTCGCCAAACACTGGCGATAGGCCTCACGCTCTTTAGCATGCTCGGCCGCGATCTTCCGCACACGCGCGATGTAATAGTAGGCCGAACATTGGCAGACGCGTCGCTTGTCGTCATCGATCCGACGAGCCTGGTCGAGCAATTCGGCCTCGTTCAGTTCGCCCAGCAGGAACTTGGCGATGTGGGGCGCCCAATCCTTCTGCGGACCCCATTGCTTGGCCTCAAAGTGCTTACGCAGCGCCTTGTCCGCTTCGCTGCGCCCCTGCTTTTCGACGTCGATCAGCCACAGACGCAAGCAGGCAAAGTCGGCCGTTATCCGATCGTTCTTCGTAAGGACCTGAAGCAACTCCGCCCCAGCCTCCTCCTCCTGGCCTTGGTCGAGAAGCCACGTGGCCCGAGAGTAACGCGGCCACGCGAGCGAGGAATCGGCCGCAATCGCCTTGTCGTAATGGGAAATGGCGTCGTTGTGCTTTCCTTGTAGACAACGAATGTCGCCTAAGTAAACAAACGGGTAGACCGCCTGCTTGTCGAGTTCGATACACTTGCGAGCGTCCTTCTCTGCCCGCTCCAAGTCTCCAACTTGCTTTCTCCATTGACTGCGGTTGCTATAGGCGTCGGCGTTCTCGGGATCGATTTCAATCGCGCGACTGAAACTAGCCAGGGCGTCGTCGTATTGCGCAAGCTCCGCTTCTGCCAGGCCGCGCCAGCGATAAAGGAAGGACTCTTGTGGGCGAAGCTTGATTGCCGCGGCAACGTCCTGCAGCGCCGCCTGATAGTCCTTCTTTTCGTAGCGATACCGGGCACGGCGTTTCAAGGAATCGAAGTCCATTGACGCACCCTCGCCGGCCTTCGCGGAGTCGTCCGAACGAACGAGGAAATCGAAGGGCGCGTCGGGATCGGTTCGCAGCAATTCATTCCGATCGTTCTGAAACCCGCTCGTATCGCCTCGGTCGATCTTTGCGATTCGCCTGCGCGCGAACTTCGATTGTTCGTCGCCAGCGACATATTGAATCGCCGCCCCGTAGTCGCTACGGGCACCTTCGTAATCGCCACTTTGTTCCTTGGCCAGCGATCTTTGAAAATAGGCGCGGCCCCAGCCCGGAGAGAGCTCGATCGCCTTGTCGTAGTCGAGGATCGCGCCGGCCGTATTCTTCTGGAGAATTTTGATGTCGCCACGGTTGACGTAGAGGCTGGCTCGACGCGGATCGATTTCGATCGACCGATTCAAATCACTCACCGCGCCGGCATAGTCTTTAAGCGACTTCTTCACCGCAGCCCGGTAGGTCCACGGGGCACCATCCCTGGGATGAATTTGGATGGCTGCGTCAAAATGCTTAAGCGCTTGCGCGGTATTCTTCTCACCCTTGAAGTAGACAACCCCGAGGAGATGTTCGACCCGACATCGCCCCGGGATGCCGGGATGGACCCAGATGGACCGCAGGTCCATGGTCAGCATCTTTTTGAGATCGGCCTTTGCCTGATCGAAATTCTTGAGGGCGATCCATGAATGGGCACGCAGTAAATACGGCATGGCGTAGTCGGGTCGTGACTTCGTAAGCACGTCGAGATCCGCGATCGCACCGCGGTAGTCCTTGAGTGTCCATTTCAGCAGGGCCCGGTCGTACCAACCATCACTGGTGCGATCCGCAATCTTGAGCAGCGCATTGAGGTCCGACATCGCCGCCTGATGATCTCCCATCGTTTCTAGCGAGCGGGCTCGGTAGAGTAGCGATCCTTCATGCTGCGGATCGCGCTCTAGCGCCTGCGTGAAGTCGGCGATGGCATCGGTGTGGCGACGAGCCTGCATCAGAATCAAACCCCGGAGTGCGTAGCCCTTGGCGTCGTCGGGTCGGAGTTCGATGTACTTGACCGTGTCGGGATAGGCTCCGTTACGATCGCGCATCGTATGTTTGGCAATCGCCCGTTTCAGGTAGAAGCGACTCGCCTTCGGATTAAGTTCCAAGCACTTGTCGAAGTCGGCAATGGCGGGAAATAGCTGCCGGCGGTCGAGCTTCAACACCCCTCGATTTCCATAGGCGTCGGCGTACTTTGGATTCAATTCGATTGCCCGATCGAAGTGGACGAGTGCCTTGTCGAATTCCCGAAACTCATAATGGCATAGCCCCAAGTTGTGATGTGCCAGGGGATCGTTCGGCCGCAGGGCGAGCACTTTGTCGTAATCTTGCATCGCTGGTCGCAGTCGACCGGAGCTGAAGAAGACGTTGCCACGATTGAGATAGAGCCAGACGTAGGACTCGTCGTCCTTCATGCCCAGGGTGTATTCTTCGATGGCGCCCTGCTGGTCCTTGAGCCCCGCTTTGGCGAGTCCGCGAAGATTCCGCGTCCAAGCCGACTTAGGCTGTAGGGCCAACGCCTTGTCGGTCGCTTGAAGTGCTTTCTGGTGGAGCGACAGATCGAGCAAGGCCGAGGCACGTTCGCAGTAGAGCCGGGCAGACTTCTCGCCCAACTCCTTGGCTCGGAGCATGTCGCGAAGTGCCCCGTGAGGGTCCCCCAGGTATCTCTTCATGCGACCACGAAACAGGTGAGCTCTGGCGTGCTTTGGGTTAAGCCGAATCGCTTGCTCCAGCAACTTCAGGGCCTCGGCGTCTTTGTCGGCGTCGTCGAGCTTAATCGCTTGCTCAACGAGTTGGTCCGCGGTTGGAGAGCTGACGCTCGGGGCGGCTGTATCCGTGGGCGGTTCGTCGTCGGCGCCAGCCGTGGACGATCCAAACGCCCCGCAGCAGAAGACTGCGAGCAACAGCCAGGGCCGCGGCCATGCTCGGCGACGGGCCAGATGGCAACCGGTGTCGTCGCGCGAGGCAGCGCTTGGGCGGTCGAGGTGGTCACGCTTATTCATGTTTTTTCTTCAACGCCTTTAACTGAGACGCGGCACTCAAGTATTCCTGCCACGTTCGCTCTTCCGTGGCCAGGCATTTTTCCAGGGACTTTATCGCCTCTCCCTGATCTCTTGCGAACCGTTGCACTGCGGCGATGTGGTGGTCGGTTGAGCACGTCCGCGGACGTTGCCCGCTTGTGCGGAGTGCGGATCGAGAGCTAGTGCCCCATCGGTTTCGGCCAGTGCGCGATCGAGGGCGGATAGGGCCTCAGCATACTTATACTCTTTGCTTAGCCTATTGGCCTTCTTGATCAAAGCGTCGGCAGAAGATTCCATGTCGGACGTCGCCGGGCTCTCGCCCATTGCGATCGACGGGACGCCGCTGACAACGAAGCAGCAAGCGAGCAGGCCGGTCGTGAGGTACCAAATTCGCCGTCGGTGGATATTCTTCACAAAGCTCTCACTCATTGGTCGCCTTATCTCCGTTGACCTGTTTCCTGCCTGTCGCTTTACGACCTTGCGAGAGCGGCTCCGTATGTACCAGGTGATAGGCAGCACTTTGGTACGTCCCATCGAGTCGGTTGCCGGTGTCCAAGCATCGCCTGAATGCCCGATTCGCTTCCTGCTTCTTGTTGGCCAGCAAAGCAACAGCCCCGATCCAATAGTGGGCGGTACACCGCTGGAAACGTCGTCGAGGGCCGGCCTTGTCCGCGTACTCGATCAGTGCCTTTGCGTCGATTTCCCCGCGAACAAATTTTGCCACTTGCAGCGCAATGTCATCGGAGGCAGATGTGTCGGTCCAATCTTCCATTCTTTGAAGCGCGGCGGTGGCTGCCTCGTGTTTGCCTAATGTGGTTTCTATGAACCACAGTCGCAACGCAGCGCGACTGCGGAGTCGCCGCAGCGGACTCTCGATAATCTGCAGTTCAAGAACCTTCTTGAATCCGGCTCGAGCTTCGTCCCACTTTGTCTGATCCTGCAGGAGTCGAGCTCGCATGAAATGATGGTGCGGTGCTCCAGGGTTCAAGGTGAGAGAGTGATCAAAGTCCGTCATCGCTTGATCAAAATCGCCTTGCAGGACACGGACGATACCGCGCGTCGCATACGCTTTGGCATTGTCTTTATGTAGTTCAAGGCACCGCGTCAGGTCTGCCAGCGCGCCTTGGAGATCTCCTGTTTGCGTCCGCCAGCGCGCTCGGTCGGTGTAGAGATAGGCGAGCTCCGGCTTCAATTCAATTGCCTTGCTGAGCATCTCCAGCGCTTGCGGGAGTTTGTCGTGTTGAGCGAGCGTGAGCCCTAATACGCGACAGACGCTTGGGTCATTGGGGGCTTGCTTGAAAGCGGCGGACAGATCTTCGAGTGCCCCGGCAAAGTCTCGTTTGTTGTAGCGAACCGTGCCGCGCCAGTA
>CAYLRE010000241.1:0-7623 GCA_964385715.1 uncultured Planctomycetaceae bacterium | reverse complement strand
TATGAAGAACATTCGCAACTTCTGCATCATTGCTCACATCGATCACGGCAAGTCGACCCTCGCCGACCGGCTGATTCAGGCCTGCGGTGCCGTCGAACAGCGGGAGTTTCGCGATCAGCTGCTCGACGGGATGGACATCGAACGGGAACGGGGCATCACGATCAAGAGCAACACGATGACGCTCTCCTATCGTGGCAAAGATGGGCAGGACTACCAGCTGAATCTGATCGACACGCCGGGCCACGTCGACTTCTCCCACGAAGTGCGGCGATCGCTGATGGCCTGCGAAGGGGCCCTGATCATCGTCGACGCTTCCCAAGGCGTTGAAGCCCAGACCGTGGCCAACTTGTACCTGGCCTTTGAAAACGAGCTGGAACTGTTGCCGGTCATCAACAAGATCGACCTCCCCTCGGCCGACGTCGATCGGGCACGCGAGGAGATCGATTCCGATCTGGGTCTCGACCCGTTCGAGGCGATCCCCGTTTCCGCCAAGACCGGCGAAGGCATTGAAGACGTGCTGGCCGGCATTGCCGAAAAACTCCCGGCCCCGACCGGCGACCCCGAGGCCCCGCTCAAGGCTCTGGTTTTCGACGCCCACTTCGATTCCTTCCGCGGTGTGATTCTGCAAGCCCGCATCATGGAAGGCACGCTCAAGAAGCGCGACGTGATTCGCTTCATGCACGCCGACCGCGAATACAAAGTCGAAGAGCTTGGGTACAACCAGCTGAAGCTCAACCCGCGGGACCAACTCTCGGCGGGCGAAGTCGGTTACATCGTGGCCGGGGTGAAGAGTGTGCAGGACATTGAAATCGGCGACACGATCACGCTCGTCGATCGTCCGGCAGCCGAACCGATCCCCGGCTATCAAGAAGCGAAGCAGGTCGTCTTCTCGTCGATCTACCCGATGAATGCCGACGAGTACAAAGACCTGACCAAGGCCCTCGACAAGCTGGCGATCAACGACGCGGCCCTGACCTATGAAAAGGACAGCTCCGCCGCCCTCGGTTTCGGATTCCGTTGCGGCTTCCTGGGGTTGTTGCATTTGGACGTAATTCAAGAACGGCTGCAACGGGAGTTCGACATCGGCCTGGTCATCTCCGCGCCGTCGGTGCAATACAAGATGACGCTCAAGGATGGCACCACGCTCGACGTCGACAATCCCAGCTACTGGCCCGACCCGATGGCGATCGAATCGTGCACCGAGCCATACATCAAGGCTTCGATTCTGACGCCGGAGGAATACATCGGCCCGATCATGGATCTCTGCCGGGAGCATCGCAGCGAGAGCCAGACGATGAACTATCTCTCGGCCGGTCGAGTGGAGATCACCAGCGAGATGCCGCTAGGCGAGGTGCTGTTCGACTTCTACGGCAAGCTAAAGACGATTACCCGCGGCTACGGTTCGTTCGACTACGAGCCAATCGAGTATCGCCCCACCGACGTGGTGAAGGTCGACATCCTGGTCAACAAAGAACCGGTCGACACGCTCGCCTATTTGGTCCATCGCGAAAAGGCACGTGGGCGGGCACTCCACTACTGCGAGCAACTGGCCGAGGCGATTCCCCGGCACCAGTTCAAGATTCCGATCCAGGGCGCGATCGGCGGCTCGATCATCGCGCGAACCACGATCCAGCCCTACCGCAAGGATGTCACGGCCAAACTCTACGGCGGCGACGTCACGCGGAAAAACAAACTGCTCGACAAGCAAAAGAAGGGCAAGGCCAAGATGAAGCAGTTCGGCCAGGTGAACATCCCGCAGAAGGCCTTCATCTCGGTGCTTAGGGCGGATAAGGAGTAGAGAGGCGGCTGCTTGCGGTAACGGCCTAGATTGCGCCCACGATTCAACGCCGGGATCAACACCCCGCCACCCGCTGCTTTCTGCGGTAAAACGCACCGCTTCTTGCGGCCCATCCCACCGCCGGCGAATTTTCTTGACTCCCCGCGATTTTCGTACGAAAATCGGGCCGTGTTATTCATCACTCTTATTGATGACACGAATAACCCCTCTCCAAGCCCCCGGGGCAAACAACCATGAACACCAGCTCGATCTTCAAATCCGCCTGCTTCCTTCTCGCCATCGGCCTGACCTACTCCGCCACTCTCTCCGCGCAAGCGGCCGGACCATTCCTATGGGCGACCGGCGATAACGGAACCGTCCTGCACAGCTCCGACGGCGGGGCCACTTGGACCGCGCAGACCTCGGGCGTGACGCATAACGTGATTGAAGTCGATTTCGTCGACGCCAACACGGGCTGGGCTCTGCACGACAACTTCAGCCTGATCAATACCACCGACGGCGGCGCCACTTGGAACGCGCAACCGGGCATTGCAACTCCGGCCGCCATCGATTTTGTCGACGCCAACCTTGGCTGGAGCGGAGGCAATTCGCTGATCGGCATCGGCCATACCTCCAATGGTGGCAATAGCTGGACGACGCAGACCAACATCGTGAATCCGGGCGGCGGAAAATTGCCGACCGGCTTCATTCGCGACATCGAGATGATCGACTCGCAAAACGGTTGGTTTTTCAACTCCGACAACGACATCGTCCGCACTACTGACGGCGGGGCAACCTGGTCGCTGGTCAATGCCGTCGTTCCTAACAACACCAAGCACCTACAGTTCGCCGACGCCCTCAACGGCTGGAGCATCGGAAGCTCGGTGCTGCGAACCTTCGATGGTGGCGACAACTGGGTTCCCCAATCGGCCAGCGGCAACGACGGCGATTTTCTCGACGCCAACACCGGCTGGATCGTCGGCGGTGGTGGAAACATTGAGTTCACCAGCAACGGCGGTACAACCTGGACCCCACAGACCAGTGGCGTCACATCGGCCCTCCGCAGCGTCGGCTTCGTTGACTCCTTGACCGGCTGGGCCGTCGGCGACAACGGCGTGATTCTCTCCACGATCGATGGGGGGCTGAACTGGACGCCTCAGGTAAGCGGCACTTCGGTCGATCTCTTGAGCCTGTCGGTGATTCCAGCTCCACCCGTGCCGGAGCCGAGCACGCTACTGCTCGCAGGGATAGGAATTGTCGGCCTGGGCCTGATCGCCCGACGACGACGCGTTCAGAACGCCACACCTCTCCAGCAGTGTCCGTAGTACGGTCCGTGTTCCACGGATGTTTCATCTTCGCTGCATGAATGCGCAGTCGGTGACAATCTTGTTTGTTTTGAACCCGACACCTGTGGTAGGGTTGGCCTTGCTATTGCTTAATGTCGCTGAATGCTCCGCATTCAGCTCAAGCTGAACGCGGAGTGTTCAGCAACAATCACTCCGTTCTTTGACAACTTGGTTAGAGAGGTGTCAGGCTTGAGGTCTGAGACTTGAGGGTGCCACTGACTTTGCCAGTGCTTAGGCGACGTCCACTCGCGATGCAGCGGCGGCTCAGCAGGAGCCTGGGTGCCATGCTCACCGCTGGTGAGCATGCTTTTGTAAGATTGCATTCACATGTCCACGCGAGCGTGGACATGGCACCCGACTGGGAAGCTTCGCCCTGCGCGACAACATGCCGCGCGACTATGCGGACTTTTTTGGCGTCACCGGCAAATCATCGCTATTAACGCTAAAAGTAATCGGCAGAAAGAGTTGTGGCGAAAGTCGCGAAATACGGCCATCGCCCTAACTCGGTCGCCTACAACACATTCGAGTTTTTTCACCCCAACCCCGTTTTTCCACATTCAGCAAAAAAAGTCACGGCTTCTCGCGGGGCCTCTTCTGCCAATAATGAAAGGAAGCGTCACACGTCACCCGCGATGGAGATTCGGATCGATGAAGAGCCTTGAATGTCAGCCGGCACTTCCCTTTGAACTGACCGATACCGACGGGCAAACGCATCGCCTGGAGCAGTACGCCGGACGGCCGCTGCTGCTGGTGTTTCACCGGCACCTCGGCTGACTTCCCTGCCGAGAACACCTGTTGCAGTTGCAGCAGCACGCATCGGAAATCGCCGAGCTGAATATCGCCGTTCTGGTCGTGACCTTCGAAACTCCGCAGCAGGCGAAACGTTATGCAGCCGACATGCAATTGCCTTGGCCGCTGTTGATCGACGAGAGCCGGAAACTCGCCACAGGCTACGGCATGCACCGCGGCAAAGCCTGGGACCTTTACGGACCATCGGCGATCGGGGTTTATCTGAAGCTGATGGCTCGCGGGCGAATGCCGAAGCGGCCGACGAATGACGTCACCCAGCTAGGCGGCGACGTACTCATCGGACCTGGTGGCAAGGTGCTGTTGCATCACGTCGGTCGCGGTCCGGCCGATCGCCCGGCGGTTAGCGACATTCTAGGTCGTGCGCGTGCGGCAGGGTGCTAGCATCGCCAGCGATCAGCGCAAGGTGTGCGAATTGCGCCCGCGTTATTTCTCTGGGCTGCCGGCAAGGCCGTAAATGGGACACGACGCTATTGACCCACTTGGCGGTAAGTCCTACCGTTGCGACGCTTAATTCCGAAATTTCGCGGCTCCGAGTGGGCCGCTTCCTCGATAGCTAAGACGATCGACGCATGAAAGTTACGGCCCAAGGCGCAGTCGCCTCCAATTCGTCCGCCCCGGAACCGACGCCTGTCCCGCTGTTGGACTTGGCGCGACAGAACGGAGCGCTCGAAGAAGAAATCTCCGCCGCGATTGGCGAAGTCTGCCGCTCTGGTCAGTTTGTGCTTGGACCTCCCGTGCGTGAACTCGAAGCGACCGTGGCCGATTACTGTGGCGTCAAGCACGCCATTGGTTGCGCCTCTGGGAGTGACTCCTTGCTGTTGGCGTTGATGGCTCTGGAAGTCGGGCCCGGCGACGAAGTGATCCTGCCGAGTTTCACGTTCTTCGCCACCGCCAGCGCAGTCTGGCGACTTGGTGCCAAGATTGTGTTCGTCGATGTTGACCCCGATACCTACAACATCGATGCGGAACAGGTCGCCACGGCTGTGACCTCCGAGACCAAGGCAATCATCCCGGTCCATCTGTTCGGGCAATGTGCCGACATGGAAGCGATCTGTAGGATTGCTGCCGAACACTCGATCGCCGTAGTCGAAGACGCGGCCCAAGCAATTGGTGCCGAACACGCAGGAAAGCGTGCCGGCTCAATGGGAGACATTGGCTGCTTCAGCTTCTACCCCACGAAGAATCTCGGTGCGATGGGCGACGGCGGGATGCTGACCACCAACGACGACGCCCTGGCCGACAAGCTACAGCTGCTGCGTGGCCACGGCATGCGACCTCGCTACTACCACCAAGAAGTCGGCATCAATAGCCGGCTCGATTCGATTCAGGCCGCGGTAATCAACGTGAAGATGCCGTACCTCGACCAGTGGAGCGACGCGCGGAGCGAGAATGCCCGCCGATACACGCGATTGCTCACCGAAGCAGGTCTGGCAGAGCATATTGGTCTGCCAGGCGATGCCTTTGCCGAAGGGCGAGACGCAGGCCGCCACGTTTGGAATCAATACACCATTCGCGTTCCCGGCGGACGCCGAGACGAACTACGCAGCTATTTGCAATCGCAGCAAATTGGCAGCGAGATCTACTACCCGGTTCCCCTCCACCAGCAGGAATGCTTCTCGTCGTTGGCCGATCAAGCCGATCGCCTAGCGGAAACGGACCGGGCCGCTGCGGAAGTATTGGCGCTGCCCATCTTCCCTGAGCTGACCGCGGAGGAACAGCAACGAGTCGTCGACGCGATTGGCAAGTTCTACGCCAGTGCCGCTACAGATCAAGCGGCATAACGCTGTGTGCCCTAGTACTGCCCAAAATTCGGCTCATCGTGATCGCGAATGAGCGACTCGGTCTCGTCCTCTCGACGAGCAGCCCGACAGACCACGGTCACGCCGAGCGCTACGACCACGATCGTTAGCAAGTAAGCCAGCCCACTGGCAAAACCACTTTTGGTCGTCTCCTCGACTGTCTTGTCCGCGCCGTCTTGAGCCCAGACAGCTGACTGCGGCAGCAGCATTAGCGCCAGGATGGCGACCATCTTCAGGCTGCGGAATACCGTGTGGCACGTCAGAGCGCGACGTGCTCGCCTAGCCACCGTTCTTGCCACCGCTAACATCGCTTGCTTCCCCGTTGCGAGACGACGCGCCCCGCACAGTGCGTATGTGCCATTTTCTCACAGGCCGGCAGAAAGCGGCCGCCTGTGGCTTCTATCGTAGAATAGCCGCCAAAAGGTAGCAACACTCGCTTCACCAGGAGAGTCTGAGTTCCTTGTATGGAGGGGGTGTTTGGGTTAAAAGAGGGGATTGGAAAGCTGCTGCGAGCAGGCCTCCTGACAGGGCAAACGGGCGCTTTGCAGGAACCGCCGCTTGAGACTCGACAGCTGTCCCCACACCAATAGACGCACTCCAAATCATCACGATTATGCCACCCGCTTGCTGCGAGCATTGCAGCCAAGCGACCGGACATTGAAAGGAAACATCGATGAAGGTTGTCGGAACCATTGCCATTGCCATGCTTCAACTAAGCCTGATTCACCTGGCCGCCAGCTCCGCCCACGCTGAATGGAAGCCAGGCGAGGGGCCGCTGATCACCCGCTGGGGCAAGAGCCTGAAGCCGGACAACGTCCACGCCGAATACCCTCGCCCGCAGATGGCTCGCGACAAGTGGCAGAGCCTCAACGGCTTGTGGGAATATTCGATCATTCCCCGCTACGAAAACCAGCCAGAGAAGTTCCAGGACGAGATCCTGGTTCCTTTCCCGGCCGAATCGTCACTCTCCGGCGTGATGAAGAACGTCGGCGGCGCGAATCGCCTTTGGTACCGTCGCACGTTCGAGGTGCCTAAGGAGTGGAATGGCCAACGTGTGTTACTGCACTTCGGTGCGGTCGACTGGGAAGCCCAAGTTTGGGTCAACGGTCAATCGATGGGTGAACACCGCGGCGGTTTCGATCCTTTCTCGTTCGACGTCACCGATGCCCTGCTCCCCAGTGGTAAGCAAGAAGTCGTCGTCGCGGTATTCGACCCGACGGATGAAGGCCCGCAGCCGCGTGGTAAGCAGGTCCGCGATCCGCAGAGCATCTGGTACACCGCTGTAACCGGAATCTGGCAAAGCGTCTGGCTGGAGCCAGTCCCCGCGGTTCGCATCGACTCGCTAAAGATCGTGCCCGATGTCGACAACCGCAAGGTTCACGTCACGACGAACACTCTCGGTGCCGGCCCCGACGATATCGTCGAGGTAAAGATCACCGGACTGACCAACGGCGACGAGGCTCGCGAAATCAAGCCGATCGTCGCCATGGGCAAGGCTGGCAAGACGATCTCGCTGCAGACGTCGCCGCTCAAGCTGTGGCGCCCCGATGCTCCCTGGCTCTACGACTTCCAAGTCACGGTCAAGCGTGGCGACAAGATGCTCGACCAGGTGAGCAGCTACTTCGGCATGCGAAAGATCTCTATGGGCAAGGACGAAGCGGGCCACAACCGCCTGCTGCTCAATGACAAGGTCCTTTTCCAGTACGGATTGCTCGATCAAGGTTGGTGGCCCGACGGACTCTACACGGCCCCCAGCGATGAAGCCCTGAAGTACGACCTGGTCGTCACCAAGCAATTCGGCTTCAACATGGTCCGCAAGCACGTCAAGGTGGAGCCGGCCCGTTTTTACTACCACTGCGATAAGCTTGGCCTGCTGGTATGGCAGGACATG
>CAYLRE010000240.1:0-7674 GCA_964385715.1 uncultured Planctomycetaceae bacterium | reverse complement strand
AAACCAGCGACGAGTTCACTTTCCGCTTCCGCCAAGTCGAACGGGGCGCGATTCACGCTGGCCGTAGCACAGGTGAAGTAAACCATCGCGGTGATAAAGGTGAACGGATCGTGGAACATAAACCAGTTGGTAAACCAACCAGCCTGTTCGTTGCCGATTTTCGTGAGGTCCATCGAACCGGCGATCATAACCGGGATCACGATGCAAAGTCCGAGTGGAACTTCGTAGCTGACGACCTGAGCCGCTTCTCGAATCGCACCGAATAGCGACCATTTCGAGGCAGAGCCGTAACCGGCCAAGATGACCCCGAATACTTCCAGTCCCAACACGGCAGTCACAAAGAACACCGCGACGTTCAGTTCCAGTCCAACCCAGCCTGTCGCAAAGGGCAGGGCGATGAATGATCCGAACGAAGCACAAAAAGCGATGTAGGGTGCCAGGCGAAATAGCAGACCGTCGGCGCCGGCCGGCATGAGATCTTCTTTGGCGATCAACTTGATGCCATCGGCCAGCGTCTGAAGCCATCCAAACTGGCCACCGACACGCGTCGGGCCCAAGCGATCTTGGATACGGCCGGCGATCTTACGCTCTAGCCAAATGAATACCAACGCTCCGACAGCGATCACGTTTAGGATCAAGGCAGCTGCGATCAGCGCCACGATCACGTAGCCGGGCGTCTCGGAGTCCCAGAAGAAAAGTAGATTCTCGTTGATGAACTTGGCCACGGTTATCTCAGCTACTGCGGGAACCGTTCTCATAACGGTTTGCGAGTTGGTGCGGGCATCTGGACGAAGCCCGTGGGGCACGTCGCTGCGTCACTGTTGGGACGCTCAAATCCTTCCGTCCATGTGATTCGCGACGTCCGGAAGACTGTGAAATATTGCACAGCCGGGGCCGGTTCCACAAGCCCCGGAAGTTGGTTTTCTATCTTGATCTAGGGCTCAACAAGGTGGTTGAGCCGGGAGGGTTAATCGGAGGAAGCTTGGTGGTCGTTTCGGTGCCACCGGGAGGATGGTTCGTAACGGATCGATTCGCTGTGATCGATCCTGCGTCGGTGCCCTAGCGGTCGATTTCACCCATCACGATGTCGAGTGAGCCAACGATTGCCGGGACATCGGCCAGCAGCACGCCACGGCACAGCTCGTGGGTCACCGAGAGGTTGCAGAAACAGCTGCTGCGGGCACGAACTCGCCAGGGGGTGGCGGTTCCGTCACTCACCACGTAGAAGCCCATCTGTCCGCGAGGAGCCTCGGTTTCCAGGTAGGCCTCTCCCTTGGGGAGCTTTTCGGTCAGTTTGATCGGTTCGCCGTACGAGCCAGAGGCGGTGCTGTAGCGGTCGATTGCCTGGCGGACGATATCGATCGCCTGACGAACTTCGAGCATTCGCACGTAGAAGCGGTGCCAACAGTCGCCTAGTACGGCCGTCTCTGGAATTGGCGGGTAATCGTGGTCCTTTGGGTAGTGGCCGTCTTTCTCAACGATCACCTCAAACGCATAGCCATCGTACATATCGGTGTAGATGTCTTCGCCATCACGGCGCAGATCCTGGTCGACACCGCTGCCACGGAGCACAGGGCCCGTGCAACCGTAATCAATCGCCATTTCCGGCGACAGAATTCCGATGTTCGCGGTTCGCTTGACGAAGATCGCGTTGTTGGTCAACAGGGCATGGCATTCGTCGATGACGGGCAGCAGGTTCTCCAGGAATGCTTCGCACTTCTGTAGCCATCCCGGCGGCAGGTCGGCGGTGACGCCACCCGGCGTGATGTAGCTGTAAGTCAGGCGGGCTCCACACGTCTCCTCGAACAGGTCGAGGATCTTCTCTCGCTCGCGAAATGCGTACAGGAAGGGGCTGAAGCTACCGAGGTCGAGACCGTATGCGCCCATGCCGACCAAGTGGCTGGCGATACGGCACATTTCGGCGATGATCACCCGCAGATGCTTGGCCTTATCAGGCAGCTCCAGGTTCATCAGCTTTTCGACCGTTAGGGCCCAGCCGAGATTCATGTTCATGCCGGCCAGATAATCCATCCGGTCGGTGTAGGGAATCCACTGGCGGGGCGTGAGGTTCTCGCCGATTTTCTCTGCGCAGCGATGCAGGTAGCCGAGGTGAGGCGTCGTCTCGGAGACGATTTCACCGTCCGTTCTCAGTACCAAGCGGAGTACACCATGGGTACTCGGATGCTGCGGCCCCATGTTGATCAGCATTTCGTCCGTGCGGACGTCGTACTCGACAATACGTGGATCTTCAACGGTCGACATGAGGTCGGTCTCTTTGTGCTATGAAAGCTCTTGCGATGGGCGACGGTATGCGAGGTCGCTACTCGCGGTGATTGCTGATTAGGGAGTGCCGTTGCGATGAACGTGAATTTAGCGTCCGCGAATGCCGTGGTATTCCAGCGGCATTTCGTAGTCCTTGCGGAGTGGGTAGCCGACCCAATCTTCCGGGCAAAGGATTCGTTTTAGGTCGGGGTGGCCGGTGAAGTTGACGCCAGAAAGGTCGTAGGTTTCTCGTTCGTGCCAGTCGGCTGTGCTCCAAATGCCAGCCACGGACGGAATCTCGGGAAGTTCCCCTTCTTTGTCGTCCTTCCAGCGGGGCAACATGACCTTGACGACGAGGCTCTGTTTGTTCGGAACGCTCCACAGGTGGTAGACGATTTCTAGGTGCGGTTCCCAGGCGACCTTCTTGGCCTTCTTTTCATCCGGTTCGCAGTAGTCGACACAGGTGATGCAGCTCAGCATGTTGAAGCGAAGGTTCGCGTCGTTCTTTAGGAATTCGCAAACTTCGACAAGCCCGTCGGTCGTAACGGCGATCCACGGATCGATTGCTTCCAGGTCGGCACCGGTTACCAGGTCCGGGAACTTCTCTTTCAGCTGGTCAACAAAATTCTGGCCACTCATTCGCTGCTTGCTCGTTTCGTCGAATCGCGGGTGGAGGGTTGTGTTTCAGATTTGCGTTGGATCGCCGATGAGCGTCATCAAGGCGACCGCAGGACGGTCACGATCGTCTTGTCCCGGTCCGCTAGCTGGAGAGAACGGGGTACTGTTTCGTCGCTTCAGACTCGGGCGGAGCACGTTCTGTTTGGGTACTCGACACCGAACGGACCCATTCGAAGGCCCCCGTTTTCCATTCGTAGGCGAAGCCCACGAATAGGATGATGAAGAATACGAGGATCTCCGAGAGAGCGAACCATGTGAAGCTGGGGGCGGTTTCGGTCGATTGGCCACGAATAGCGGCTTCTGCTGCTTCCACCGAGGTGGCTTTTTCGGCACCGACAATGCCCTCCAGCGTCGGGTTCGCAATTCCCATTTCTTGATAGATCTGCTTGGCGTTCTCCGTTAGTGCCGGGGTTCCTTCGTTGGATACGACGGCAACCCGGCTGTTGCCGAGTTCGGTTAGTTTGCCAAACACGGTCGTGGACGGGAACAGGAAGGCGACTTCCGCATCGAACACGATGAATACCAGTGCCACGACATAGAATCGCAGGTCGAACTGCACGAAGCTTGACCCAATGGCCGGTTCACCGCACTCGTAGATTTCGAGTTTCTCGGTATGCGGATCCTTCGGTCGCACGAGCCAGCCGACGACCAAGTTCGCAAAAAGGAACAGGAATCCGATGCTCGCAAAAAGGGCGAGATAAGCGACGATTGCAGTGGGATGAGCCATGTTCGCAATTCTGGGGAATCGTACGATCGATTGCAAGATGGGGGCGGTTAAGAAACGCCCTCGCTCGCCCGATCAGGGATGCATTTGTTATCGGCCGGTGTTACTCACCGCCGAGTCCATCGAAGGAGTCATCCCCGGCAGAGCTGTCGGCAGCACTGTCCGCAGTTAGCGGCTGTCGTCCTGGGAACCCCTCTTCGACTTCGTGCCAATAGAGCACTTCCGGTTCGCCAAGTTGCCAGCAGAGAAAGACGACGCGACCATCCATCATGGATGGGAAGTCGACGAGTCCCTTCGGTCCATCTTTAGGTTCTACGCCAAGGTCCTGCAGTTCTGTCACGTACTCCTGCAGGCGTTGGCTCTCATTGTTCAGGTCCTCTTCGACCTGGGCCAGTTCTTCCAGGTAGGGGTCACTGCGGTCGGTCTTGCCGGCGGCCGCACGTCGCCCGGCCAAATGTGCTAGTCGTTCGCGTCGTTCCAGCAGCGACTGTGAAAGCTCCGACATGTCCGAGCAGATAGCGCTGACCAACGGCAGTGTTGCATTGGCCTCATCGACGGTGAACAGTCGCTTGAAATCGCTCGGATCAACGCTCATGGTGCTTCGTGCTTTCGTTTCGACAGGCTCTCACACGCTCTCACGTGGAAAGCGGTATCGATTCGGACGGAATCCGCTCGAGGGCGGTCGACCTGTCCGCTACACGTATTATCGCTGAAATCTTGCTCCGATGCGAGTCGTCCGGAGCAGGTCTTGCAACCAAGATTATTGGTTGGGGCCACCGTGTACCGGCTCCAACACCACTTTTGAATCAGCCACCGCCGTCGGGTTGAGTGTCGCTCGGCCCCAGGACACATCGACGGGCATTCTGGAAAAGTCGACCAGGCACCCGTCTCGGCTGTAACAGCTAAGGTCGTGTGTTGCGCCCATAAAGATACAGTCCACCGGGCAGGGCTCCACGCACAACGCGCAGAACATGCACTTAGCGTAGTCGATGGCGAAGCCCGTCACCTTGAAGCCCTTGCCACCTTCGACTCGCTCTTTACCAATGTAAATGCAGTCGACCGGGCATGCCTTGGCACATTGATCGCAGGCAATGCACGTGGTCAGATCGTACCGATGAAACCCTCGGTATCGGTTCGCAACCGGGACGGGAAGTTCCGGGTACTCAAAGTGCTCAGTAAACGTCTTTCGCTCGGGGCTATACGTTCGAATCCAGTATCGCAGCGTCACGTACATGCCGTGCGCCACGGTGTAAACCGCTCCGAAAACATCCCTGAACCACTTACCCATCGTCGTCCTTCTTTCGCTTCAACTCGCTCTGTATATATCCGCAACGGCAGGCGAGACTGCCGTCCGCCCGTCGACTATCAATCGTAAGCTGGCAAACTTGAATTATAGGAAGCGGACCGTCCGTCGCAACCATCGATTATTCGATAACGGTTGACTAATCGGAACGGCCATCACAGCGGGGTGCTGGAAGCTGCTATGTGTCCCTGGGGCAGGCGCAGATGAATTCCTCACGCAGAGGGATCTCCCCCTGAGTTGTTGAGCTATTTGGTGTCCACATTCCGGCTGATCATGGCAAGTGGTCCCCTCGGTGAATCGGGAGGAGCAGGGTGGCCGTGCTTCAGGTATGCCCCGGCCTGCGCCTGGGGCATCGTCCGCGATCGTCCGTTGAGCAGACGCCAGATTTGCGAATTTCGGCGAGTCTGTCCATCGGATGCCGTGTCATTGGGACAGAA
Organism: uncultured Planctomycetaceae bacterium; assembly: GCA_964385715.1. Classification (GTDB taxonomy): domain Bacteria; phylum Planctomycetota; class Planctomycetia; order Pirellulales; family UBA7805; genus MB-PLM-2. The sequence goes on along the minus strand of CAYLRE010000240.1, from coordinate 2,270 downwards.
TTTTAGGATCATCCTGGATAATGCTGGTGTTAAGATTGCCCGAATTTTTCAGGCGTCTTTGGCGTGCCTGGAATTTGCTTAAGGCATTTCTATGTAACGGCTTGTGGCTTTGCGTAGGCGCGGATGTTCGGGTGCGCGAAGGTTTGTCATTGGTGTCGCTGGCAGCGGAAAATCAAATCCTAAGCCGCTTTCAGACAGAATTGCGGCGAATTGTCCCTTTTTGGCTACCTCAATGCTTGACTCTGGTTTAGGAGCACGTAGAGTGAAAGGAAGGAAGTGTATGCGTTGATGCGTACGAGGAGGCCCGTGGGTTTGCGGGCGAGGGGACTGTAGGCCCCGACTCCGAGCGGAACAAGGATACGGCGTTCGCGCCGGTAGATATGTGGCGGGCCCATCGATGGTGTCCTGCGGAATGTACGAAGGAATCGGTCATGTTGGTTCTATCTCGAAAAAAGAACGAAAGCATCATCATCGACGACAAGATCACGATCGTGGTCGTCGAAATCCGCGGGGACAAGGTACGCCTGGGGGTTGAAGCTCCCAAGGAAATCCCGGTTCACCGTCGCGAAGTTTATGATGCCATTCAGCGTGGTAGTCAGGCGTCGTCGGGCGACGAGCCAACCGGTACCACAAAACCGACTGCCGAGGCCTAATCGGCCGGCACTGCGGGGCGATCGGTCTAAGCTTAGACCTTAGCCAGCTGATGAAATCTTTCGGGGCATATTCTTTTTTTGGTTGCTGGTGTGGCCGCTTCGCGCCTCAGTAGCCGATACATAGGTTGCCGTTGGCCGGTAGATGCTGTCCAAACGACAGTTTTTATCTCGCCTCGCTCGGCGCTCCTCTTGACGTTTATGGGGTATCGCCCCTATAAACCTCCGATGCGAGTTACTTGTGCTTCACAAGTTCCTTGCTTTGGCCCCATCGTCTAGCCAGGTCTAGGACACCGGCCTTTCACGCCGATAACACGGGTTCGAATCCCGTTGGGGTCACTTTCATCCGGGGTAGGGCATCTTCGCCTTGCCCCGGATTTCCTCTTTTAGGGACGCTTTTCGCTAAGCGAAAGGTAACGCTCTGCCCATGTACGACGCCCTGTTGATCGTTTCGTTTGGCGGACCCGAGGGCCCTGACGACGTTTTGCCGTTTATGGAGAACGTACTCCGGGGCAAGAACGTTCCCCGAGAGCGCATGCTCGAGGTCGTGGAGCACTACCAGCAATTCGGCGGCGTCAGCCCGATCAACGAGCAGAATCGCCAGCTAATCGTGGCCCTAGAAGCAGAACTGCAAGAACACGGCCCCAAGTTGCCCATCTATTGGGGAAACCGCAATTGGCATCCGATGCTACCGGACGCACTTCGCCAAATGGCCGATGACGGAGTAAAGCGGGCCCTGGCGTTCTTCACCTCGGCGTTTAGCTCCTATTCCGGATGCCGGCAGTATCGTGAGAATGTGGCCGCCGCTCAGCAAGAGGTTGGCTCTCAGGCTCCACAGTTTGATAAGCTGAGGATGTTCTTCAATCATCCTGGCTTCATCGAGCCCACGATCGAGAAAATGGGCCAGGCACTCGCCGAAGTTCCGGCCGACAGACGCGACGCGACACGCCTGGTGTTCACGGCCCACAGCATTCCACTATCGATGGCCGAGAACTGCAAGTACGAAGAGCAACTGCGCGAGGCTTGCCGACTCGTCGCTGAGGGATTGGGTCGCGATTCGTGGGACTTGGTCTATCAGAGCCGTAGTGGTCCCCCGCAACAGCCCTGGCTCGAGCCCGACATCGGCGACCATCTCCTCCAGCTCAAGAACGACGGCGTGAGCGATGTGGTCGTGCTGCCGATCGGATTCATCTCCGATCACCTAGAAGTGATCTGGGATCTCGATACCGAAGCACAACAGATCGCCGCCGAGATCGGCATCAACATGGTTCGTGCCGCGACGGTTGGCACCCATCCCCGGTTCATTACCATGATCCGCGAGCTGATCGAAGAGCGCCTGGCGGTCGACGATGGAGCGGACACCGAGCGAATGGCCCTCGGCTGCTTGGGCCCTAGCCACGATGTCTGCCCGACCGACTGCTGTACGTATACGCCAAGGCGGCCGGGGCATGGCGCGAAGTAGCGGCCATCCGGATCTCTCCAGCTGGTCTGCCTGTTCTGCGTATCAGACCAACGGCGCCTTCTTCTCGGTGATCGATGGCGTCTTGGCGGCCATTTCCGCGTTCAGCTCGATGAACTCTTGCCACTCGTCCGGAACGTCGTCTTCGTGGAAGATTGCCT
>CAYLRE010000239.1:0-7684 GCA_964385715.1 uncultured Planctomycetaceae bacterium | reverse complement strand
AATTTAGCCGCGAGATTAAAGGCAACCGCCCTTCACTGCTCGACACGAGCGTGGTGATCGATGGCCGCATCGCCGACGTCGTCGAAACAGGCGCGATGGAGACGCGGCTGATCATGCCCCGGTTCATCATCAACGAACTGCAGAACATCGCCGATAGCGGTGACAAGATGCGCCGCACCCGGGGGCGACGCGGCCTCGACATTCTCAATCGGCTGCGAAAGAACCCCGACATCGATCTGTCGGTTTACGATCATGAGCCGCCGGAGCTGGACGGACAGCCGGTCGACTTGAAGCTGGTGCTGCTGGCCAAGCACCTCGACGGCAACATCATCACCAACGACTACAACCTCAACAAAGTCGCCAAGCTACAAGGCGTGGGGGTTGTGAATCTCAACGACCTGGCCAACGCGCTCAAGCCGGTCTTTCTGCCGGGCGAGCAGGTCGAGGTTCAAGTGGTCAAACCGGGTGAAGAACAACGCCAGGGCGTCGGCTACCTCGACGACGGCACGATGATCGTCATCGAAGGGGGCCGCGATCACATCGGCAAAACGGTGCAGATCAAGGTCACCAGCGTGCTGCAAACGAGCGCCGGGCGGATGGTCTTCGGCCGAACCGAAGATTCGTCGAAGCAGACCGCCAAGAGCTAACTCGCTCGCGCCTGCCGCGGCCTTGAGTGTCCGTTTCAGGGGAAGGACACTTACATCTTCTCGACCACGTCGATGCCGAGCAGCGAAAGCCCGGTGCGTAGCGTGCGGGCCGTGAGGTCGCAGAGCAATAGCCGGCTGTTGCGCTGTTCATCGGACTCAGCCTTGAGCACAGGGCACTCGTTGTAGAAGGTCGAGAAGCGGTTGGCCAGCTCGAACAGGTAAGTCGTTAGGTGGTTGGGACGATAGTCGGCCACCGTTTCATCGAGGGCCTCGCTGAATCGTAACAGCTCTAGTCCGAGCGTTCGCTCAGCTACCTCGGCAATCGCGATCTTGGCACCGGTGGCGCGCAGATCGTCGGCGTCGACTTCACCGCGGGCGAAGATGTTTCGCACACGAGCGTAGGCATACTGCATGTAGGTGGCCGTGTTGCCGTTAAGGGCTAGCATCTTCTCGTAGCTGAAGGTGTAATCGCTCTCGCGGTTCTGCGACAGGTCGGCGTATTTGAGGGCCGCGATCCCGACCACCTCGGAGATTCGCGTGCGATCTTCGGCCGACAGTTCGGCTCCGTTTGGCTTGGCGTCGTCGCTCTCGCAGACGACCGCATGAGCCTTGGTGATCGCGTCGTCGAGCAGACCGTCGAGACCAACGGTATCGCCGCTACGTGTCTTGAAGGGGCGGCCATCGTCGCCCAGCACGGTGCCGAAGCGGATGTGCTCTAGCTCCAGGTTTTCATAACCCCAACGAGCGGCCGTTGCGAACAGCTGATCGAAGTGCAGGCTCTGACGATGATCGACGACGTACAGCACGGCGTCGGGCTGCCAGGTTTCTACGCGGTATTGAATCGTGGCCAAGTCGGTCGTGGCGTAGAGGAACGCACCGTCTTTCTTCTGTACGATCATCGGGGCGGGCTGCCCTTCGTTGAAGACGCAGATCGCGCCGTCGCTTTCGGTAGCCAGGCCCTTGGTCTTGAGGTCTTCAACAACCGGGGCCAGACGATCGTGGTAGTAACTCTCGCCCAAGGTGTAATCGAAGGTGACGCCGAGTCGACCGTAGATGCGCTCGATGTCTTCCTGGCAAGGCGGCAAGAACTCTTTCCAAAGTTCCAGATTCTCCGCATCACCAGAGTGCAGGGCCGCGGTCTCGTCGAGCACACGGGTACCGATCTCCGGATGATCGGCGGCCATCTTGGCCAGCTTCTCGTCGGACTCGATGGCCGCGCGCTTGGAGAGCAGTCCGTCCTTGCCGGCGGCCGCTTCCTTGAGCTGCGACTCTAGACGACGCTTGGCCTTTGCGAGCTTCTTTTCTTCCTTCTTGTCGGCAGGTGCCTCGGCGTTAGCGTCGGCCAGCTGTTCCTCGAGTCGGGCGATCGTCTCGTCGGCTGCCGTGATTTGGGCCGGAATGCGATGGTATTCGACCAGTGAATTGACCAGTCGATACAGCCTGGCTAGTTCCGCGACGGCACTTCCTTGGTAGGCGGCCTCGTCGCGGAAATTCTTGAAGCCGTAGATGATCATGCCGAACTGGGTTCCCCAGTCGCCGATGTGGTTGTCGCTGATCACCTTGTGGCCGAGGAAGCGAAGCGTGCGCGAGAGGGCGTCGCCGATGACCGTGGAGCGAATGTGGCCGACGTGCATCGGCTTGGCCACGTTGGGGGCCGAGTAGTCGATGACGTAGGTCTTCGGATCGCTAGCCGGGGCAATGCCGAGTCGTTCGTCGGCTGCTGCTTCGTTGAGTTGTGTGGTGATCCAGTCGTCGCTGAGGCGAAGATTGATAAAGCCTGGCCCGGCGACTTCCGGTTCGTCGCAGAAGTCGGAGACATCGGTCGCGGCCACGATCTCGGTGGCCAGATCGCGCGGCTGCTTGCCGACCTTGCCCCCCAGGGACATGGCGAAGTTCGCCTGGTAGTCGCCGAATTTCGGATCGCCGCTGGGCTTGACCATTTCTAACAGCGGGGCGACCTCGAGCGCGGGATCGGCACTGGCACAAATTGGCTCAAGTGCTACGGCGAGACGACGACGAATAAGCGAAATCGCGTTCATGGGTTGTTCTGCAAAAATAAGAAGTTGGCCACGTTGGAGAGCGGCCAGGCGAGACAATAATCCAAGGCGTCCAGGGATTCGAGACGCCCCATCATCTGAAGGATCAGACGACGCCCCATTGATAGCAGATCGACCGCGATTCGTCAGGTGGAGTCATCGCTCGGCAGCGAGACTGGTAGGCACACCCGGGGGCGCAGCGAAGTCGCCTCTTAGAACGGGCAGTGCGTGCAGGAGAGCGGGCAACGCGTGGGAAACCAGATTGGCCCCTAGCGAGGCTTCTTGGCCGCGTCCTGAAGATCCTCGGGCAGCTCCACCTGCTTGGCGTCGCACCAGAGCTGTTCCAGATCGTAGTACGAGCGTGTCTCTTCGTCGAACAGATGAATCACGACCGTGCCGTAGTCGAGCAGAATCCAGCGGCTCTCTTGGTAGCCTTCAACGCTGTAACGCTCGTCGTTCAGATCGTCTTCGAGCGTGTGGTCGATCTCTTCGCTCATGGCGTGTAGCTGCCGACGGCTGGAGCCGGTGGCAACCACGAAGTAGTCGAAGATCGGCGTGATGTCGCGCATGTCGAGGATCACGATCTCGCGTCCGCGATTTTCCGCGGCCGTTCGCGCAGCGGCCAACGCCAGCTGCAAACTACGTGAATCCTGAGTCGAAGAATCTGCCGAATGGCTCACAGTCAAACCGGCCACACACTACCTTTCAATTGACGAATCGTCCTCGCACGACTTCCCATCTTACCCTGCCGAGGGTTTCCTACCAACGGACCCCTGCGGACTCCAGGAAATGTCGGTATCGCGGGAAACGTCCCTGCCTGTGAAACCGGCCAACGGCGGTAAAGCGTGCCGCTTTTGGCGGTGTTAGGGCTGGGCGTTTTGGTCCAAACTCCGCAATTGTTCAACAATCGCCGAGGTATCGGACATCTGGTCGCGGGCGGTTAGTACCGAGTCTCCGCCGGAGGGGACAAGGAAATCGTGCAGTTCCAGGACCGCCGGCGAGAGGAGCATGATCATCGCCGCGGGGGCGAAGCAGAGCACCATCGGTAGGACAAGCTTGACGGGAGCTCGGTTCGCTCGCATCGTGGCCCGCTGCCGGCGTTGAGTTCGCATGTAGTCCGACTGCTCAAGCAACGAGCCGGAGACTTCGGTTCCCAGGCGATCGCCACGCGAGAGGAGCGTGCATAGCCCTCGCACCTCGGGCAGATCGACTCGCTTGGAGAGTTCCGTCAGGGCCGTATTCAGGCTGCCGACGTCTGCCTGGCGGCGGAGGATCATCAATTCCTGAGCCAGGGGAGGATAGTTGTCCAAGCGGCTGGCGACTTGGGTGAGGCTTTCGCCTACGCTGATGCCACCTTCCATGCACATGGCCAACATGTCGATGGCGTCTGGCAAACCATCACGAATCGAGGCCAGTCGGCGACGGCGACGGAAGAAGACGTATAGCCGTGGCACGATCGACAGCAACGCCGAAACGAACACGCCGGTCAGCATGATCGAGTAGGTGCCGTGCGGAGCGCGATAGACCGCGAAGCAGCCAGCGATTAACAGCGGCGTGATGAATAGCAGAAATCGGGTGGCGTAGACCTTCGTAGCGCTATCGGGGCTGTAGAGTCCCGCCTCACGCAACATTTTATCGAAATCTTCGTTGCCCTTGGCCGATTCGGGCAGCTGGGCCGCGAGTGCCGGAGCCAGCGACGTGAACAAGTCGTCCGGGGCGTTTCCATCGGCAGCGGCTGCAGTCCGACGGGCCGCACGACGCTTGGCGATTCGCCAACAGATGAGTGCGGTTGCCGTAACAACGACGAACACCGCGACCGGAATGATCGTCTCGCCATAGGTCGACAGGGCGATCTTCAGAGAGGATGCGAATTCGTTGAACTGTTCCATGAGATTGCCTACTTGTTGGTTTTCGCCTGAGCCAGGTCTCTGAATTGAAGTTGCGTGTCTTACTTACTTGCCTGCCGACTTGTGTACTGCATAACCTTGCTGCTTCGCCCATAGTCGTGCGGCACTCCGTGACGCCAACTTGAAGTGCCGATTGATTGTGATACCTATTTGGTCGTGTCCCTCGCTCACGCTTCGGGTTGTTGGAGGCTGAACCATAAGGTTTGAGTCCAAAGTTAGTACTTGATCCGCATGATCTTCCACAGCCAGAAGATGCCGCTGACCTGCAGGATGCAGGCGATCACGATCAGCATCGGGCCATGGCGATACGAGACCAGTCGCTGAACGTACTCGGGATCGATCAAGGAAAGGATCGCTACGCCAAGCACTGAGGCCACGATCAGGCCGATGGCCGATAGCCGGCTGCCGGCGGTTGTGGCGGCCAGGTGCCCGCGAAATTCTTGTCGATCTCGAACGGCCGAGGAGAGTCGCGAGACCAATCGCGACAAGTTACCACCGGTCTGTTGATGCATCGTCACCGCGATGGCGAACATCTTGAATTCGGCGAGTGGAATTCGCTTGACCATGCGTTCTAAGACGGCGACAGGCGAATGTCCCAGTCGTAACTGCGACGCACAGTAGTCGAACTCTTTGGACAACGGTCCGGTCGTGTCCTCGGCGACCATTTGAGCCGCCTGTTGCAGGCTGCGACCACCACGCAGAGCGTCGGCCAGGGCGTCGAACGTCTCGGGCAAGTCCTTGTTCATAGCCTTCAGTCGTCGGCTGCCTTGGATAGCCCACCACAATAGCGGAATCGTGATGCCGATTAGCAAACCAATCACACCGCCGATCAGACTTTCAAATGCCAACAGCGGAAAGGCACAGCCGACTAGTCCGAACGCGGCGACGATGGTCAGCGCTGCTGGTGGCTCAATCACGTTGCCAGCACGAGTCAGCAGATTGAGCAAGGACTCATCGAGCGTGCCCGGTAGCTCGCGTCGTTCCAGAGCGATCGGTTCATCGAGCGGGGAGCCTTCCAGCGATCCGTCGGTTCGCTGTCGCAACTGCTGCAATCGCGAGGCACGCAGGTCGCGCACCGCGAGTCCAACACCAAAGGCCGCCAAAGTCGCGGTCGCAAAGATTGCTAAGAAGAGGATAATCATCGTGCATCGCCTTCCAATTCGCGTTTGACAAACGTGCCGGACGGCAGCTCAATTCCGAGTTCTGCCAATCGCCGCATACAGGCCGGGGTGTTACCCGTGGCGTAGAATGCGCCGGTCGCCAAGCCATGTTCATCGACTCCCGATTGGCGGAAGCCGAAGATGTCGTGCGTGCAGTATTCGCCGTTTTCGATAGCGGTTACTTCTGAGATCTTCATCACCCGGCGAACACCACCCTTGAGTCGAGCCAGATGGACGACGAGCGTGATTGCCGAACCGATGTAGCGACGGACCACGCTGACCGGCAAGTCGTAGCCAGACATGCTTACCATGACTTCGAGTCGTGAGAGGGCGTCGTTTGTGTCGTTGGCGTGAATCGTACTGAGCGAGCCTTCGTGACCGGTGTTCATGGCTTGTAGCATGTCGAGTGCTTCGCCGCCGCGAACTTCGCCCAGGATGATGCGGTCAGGTCGCATTCGCAAAGCATTGCGAACCAGCTCGCGTTGCGATACCTCGCCGGTTCCTTCGGCGCTCTGCGGCCGAGTTTCGAGCTTGACCACATGCTTGCGTTGCAGGATCAGTTCGGCCGAGTCCTCGACCGTGACCAGGCGTTCGCCGAGCGGCACGAAGCGGCTCAGCCCGTTGAGCATGGTCGTCTTGCCGCTGCCGGTACCTCCGCTGACGAGAATGTTCACGCGACCTTCGACGGCCGCTTGCAGTACGCGAACCATTTCCGGGTGGATGGAACCTCGCTCGACAAGATCGCTAATCGTGAGCGGCTGGGCACCGAATCGGCGAATCGAAAGTACCGGTCCGCTGAGCGACAGTGGCGGAATGATGGCGTTCATTCGAGAGCCGTCCGGCAGCCGGGCGTCGACCATCGGCGAGTGTTCGTCGATGCGGCGGCCAACCCGGGCGACGATTCGCGAGATGATCTGCATCAGGTGTTCTTCGTCGGCGAACACGGTGTTTGTGGCCTGCAATTGCCCGAAGCGTTCTACGAACACTTCGTGGGGACCGTTGACCAGGATGTCGGTCACGTCGGGATCTTGCATGTAGGGCTCGAGCGGGCCGAGACCGAACGATTCAGCCATCAACTCATCGATCAATCGCTGCTCGTCGGCGGTTGATAGATTCTCATCGCAATTGCGGAGCAAGCCTTCGGCTAGCGAGTGGATGTGGCGTCGCAAACGCTGTTCGTCGATCTCGGCGATGCGAGAAAGATCCAGCGAGTTGATTAATTCGCGATGCAGCCGTGTCTTGAGCTTCTGGAAGCTCGCCTCGGCGCTATTGTCGACTTCGAGATTCTCAACAGGTGTCGCCAACCCGACCGGGGCTCGGTTGGCCGAGAGGTCGGTCGTAAATCCGGCGGAGGAGGATGTCGGAGCGGAGTAGTCGGTTCGATTCATTTTCATGGCGGTTGTCACTCTTGCCGATCGAAGGGTCGTAATCGGGCAAACGTTCTTGTTGTTAAATCTAAATCAGCGAATCAGTCGCAGTCGCCGCACGTAAACATCGCGCGGGGCAGCGTCGGTCTTGGTCCAAGCGGTTGTGTGAATTAGGTAGCACGGCTCAATGGTCACTTTCAGCCGTTGACGTTCCGGAGTGGCTCCTTCCGATTCGTCGATCGCGGAAATCACGTTCGCGGCAATGAAATCGACGACGCTCGCATCGCCGCTCGCGACCGATGTGTAAACCGGAAACACGCGGGTTGGGTTGTCGCTTGCAGCAATCGCCTGAAGCGACGCGATAATCGTCTCGATGGTTGCCTCGGCCGGCGAATCCTGCTCGGCCGAGAGTAGCAGTGGATTGGGATTGTTCGGGTAGGCCAGTGTTGGTCCAATGCCGAGTGGGCCGAGTTTGCCGCCAGGAAGATCGGCGGCCGATAGTCCACCGGCGTCGACCTGCGTCTGAATACGGGTCAGGTCGATGGCGGCACCCCCCAGATCGACCAG
>CAYLRE010000238.1:0-7685 GCA_964385715.1 uncultured Planctomycetaceae bacterium | reverse complement strand
TAAGAAGGCCCCGCGTCGCAACTTCATCGACGAGCTGTCGCTGAAGAAGCTTGAGGAGTTGAATCTAGAACCGTCGCCGCGTTCGAACGACGCGGAATTCCTCCGCCGGGCGTTTCTCGACACGATCGGTACACTTCCCTCCGCGAGCGAGGCACGCAGCTTCCTGGCCGACACATCGACGGATAAGCGAGACAAGCTGATTGAGACGCTGCTGTCACGTTCCGAGTTTGCCGATTACTGGTCGCTGAAGTGGTCCGATCTGTTGACGATCGACGGTCGCCGTCTGCGGCCCAAGGCGGTCGAGGCCTACTACAAGTGGATCCACAAGAGCGTGGAAGAGAACAAGCCGTGGGATCAGTTGGCTCGCGACGTGCTGACCGCTCGCGGTAGCAGCTACCAGAACGGGGCCACGAACTTTTACGCCCTGCACCAAGATCCGGAGAACATGACCGAGAATGCCTGTCAGGCGTTCATGGGACTTTCCATTGGCTGTGCCAAGTGCCACAACCATCCGCTGGAGAAATGGACCAACGACCAGTATTACGCGATGGCCAACTTGTTCTCGCGAGTGCGGGCCAAGGGCTGGGGCGGCGATCCTCGCGACGGTAGTGGGCACCGATCGGTCTTCGTGATGACCAAGGGCGATCTTATTCAACCCCGCACCGGCAAGCCGCAACCGCCAACGCCGCTCGATGGTGAGCCGATCGCGTTCGACGATCCGACCGATCGCCGCGAGTATCTGGCCGACTGGATGACCTCGCCCGAAAATCCGTACTTCACCCGTGCCATAGTGAACCGGGTGTGGGCGAACTATCTCGGTGTCGGCCTGGTCGAGTCGATCGACGATATGCGAGCCACGAACCCGCCCAGCAACGAAGAATTGCTGGCGGCCCTGGCAGATTATTTGGTCAAGGAGAAGTACGACCTCAAGTCGCTAATGCGGCTGATTCTGCAATCGGAAACGTATCAGCGTAGTAGCGAAACGTTGCCCGGCAACGAGGGCGAAACTCGCTTCTACTCGCGGTACTATCCGCGGCGAATGATGGCCGAGGTGCTACTCGATGCCGTTTCGCAGGTAACCGGCGTACCTAGCGAATTCAATCAGATCGTCGCCTCGGATGGTTCTCGTAGTAAGACGGAAGCGTATCCAAAGGGAACCCGCGCGATTCAGCTTTATGACTCGGCGGTCGTCTCGTACTTTTTGAGTGCGTTTGGCCGGAACGATCGGGCGATTACCTGTGAATGCGAGCGGACCAGCGAGCCGAGCATTGTTCAGGTGCTGCACATCGTCAACGGGGAGTCGATCAATAGCAAGTTGCAATCGGAGGAGAGTCGCGTCGACAAGCTGCTGGTGACCGACGTCACCGACGAGGCAATGGTCGACGTTGCCTTCCTGAGCAGCCTGTCGCGTTATCCAACCGCCAAAGAGAAGCGGACGATGCTCGAGGCCCTCAAAGGGACCACCGGCGACGAGCGGCGTCTGGCGCTTGAGGACGTCTACTGGAGTCTGCTCAGTAGCCGCGAATTCCTGTTCCACCACTAATTTAGAACGACACCCATTGTGTTGATTATCGATATGAATACGCGTGCTCTATTTTTTCTGCTGCTAACGACGTTGTTTCTGGGAGCCTCTCCGGCTTCCGGAAAGGAAGCTCCGCCCGACTACAACACTAAGGTCGCGCCGATCCTGCGTACCTACTGCGTCGGTTGTCACAACGCAGACGATGCCGATGGGGATCTCGTGCTGGAGACCTTTGCGGACATCTTCAAAGGTGGCGAAAGCGGTCCGGCGATCTCGCCCGGCATGGCGGCTTCGAGCCGGTTGATTCGCGTACTGACGGGCGAAGCGGAACCGGCCATGCCGCCGGAGGACGAAGCCCAGCCGACGGACGCGGAAATTGCCATTCTCAAGGCCTGGGTCGATGGTGGAGCACCTGGCCCTGAGGGAGCCGAGCCAGCTCGCACACTGCTGGTACCAGAGATCACGCCGAGCGACTCGATTACGAAGGCGGTCTCGTCGATGCGTTTCTCGCCTGATGGAAAAATCCTGGCGGTCGGGCGATTTGGCAATGTCGAGCTTCGCACCGCCAATGGTGCCCGCGTCCATCGCACGCTGTCGGATCACGCCGGCAAAGTGAACATGATCCGTTTCTCGGCCGATGGCTCGAAACTGATCGCGGCCTCAGGGATTACCGGCCTCTACGGTGAGGCTCGCATCTGGAACGTGGCCGACGGCACGCTGCTGCAAACCATTCGCGGACATCGTGACACGATGTATGCCGCGGTGCCAAGTCCCGATGGTCGGTTGCTGGCCACCGGTAGCTACGATCGCAACATCATCTTGTGGGATCTGGTTACCGGAGAGCAGGTGCGTGAATTCAAAGGGCACAATGGTGCCATTTACGATGTGGCGTTTTCTCCGGACGGAAACATTCTGGCCAGTGCCAGCGGTGACGCTACGGTCAAGGTTTGGCGCGTCGACTCCGGCATGCGGCTCGATACGCTTAGCCAACCGCTCAAAGAGCAGTACGCGGTCACGTTCAGTCCCGACGGTAAGAAAATCGTCGCCGGCGGTGCCGACAACCGAATTCGTATCTGGCAGCTGCTGTCGATCGATTCGCCCCGCATCAATCCCGTGCTCTTCGCTCGCTTTGCCCATGAAGGGGCGGTCGTGCAACTCGACTTTACTCCCGACGGGGCGGCGCTCATCACGGTCGGTGAGGAACGGGCGATCAAGGTTTGGGAAACACGCACATTCACGGAGACCTACTTGCTGGAGGATCAGCCGGACGTGATGGCGGCCCTCGCGCTCACGCCCAATAGCAATAGTTTTGCGGTAGGACGCATGGACGGCTCGCTCCAGCTCTTTGACTTGCCGAGCAATGTGAGTGGTGACGCGGGAACAGGCACCCAAGCGGCGCCGATTCTCGTTGAGCTTCCGATGGGCGACCTCCCGGAAGCGACCGAGGTGGAACCGAATGGAACCCCAGAGACGGCCCAGGCGATCGCGATTCCCTCGGTCACCAGTGGGATGATTCAGCCGGCCGATGAGAACGCGTCGGGCGACGCCGACCTGTTTCGCTTCGAGGCCAAGAAGAACCAGCAATGGGTAATCGAGACCAACGCCCAGCGGAGCAAGTCGAAGCTCGACTCCAAGATCGAGGTGCTTCACGAAAATGGCGACCCGGTCCTGCGAGTGAAGCTTCAGGCGGTCCGCGACTCGTATATCACGTTTCGCCCGATCGACTCCGGTGGCCGGGGAGTTCGCCTGGCCAACTCCGATGAGATGCACCTCAACCAGCTGGTCTACATGCGGGGCGAAGTCTGCAAGCTCTGGCGAATGCCACGCGGCCCTGATTCGGACATTCTGATGTATCCGCACGAAGGACTGCGCTACGGTTACTTTGGAACATCCGGAACGACGCACGCCATGAACGAGACGGTCTACATCGTGCGCCCGATCGCGGCGGATGCGAAGATTGTGCCCAATGGCCTGCCGGTCTTCCCGATCTACTATCAGAACGATGACGAGAGCCAGCGGAAGTTCCGCCGTGACTCACGTCTGACGTTCACGGCGCCGGAAGATGGTACTTACATTATTCGGGTGACCGACGTCCGCGGTTTCCACGGGGAGGAATTCAACTACAAGCTCACGGTTCGTCCTCGCAAGCCAGACTTTCAGGTCATGCTCGACGGCAAGGCGGACGAGCGTAAGCAAGAAGTCGCCAAGGGTAGCGGTCGCCGAATTCGTGTCCGCGCCAATCGCATAGACGGATTTGATGGCGAAATTCGTGTCGACCTCGATGGAGTTCCGCCAGGCTTCCACATTGCATCGCCAGTGACAATTGAGGCTGGCCAACTCGAGGCCTACACAACGATCACGGCTGACGCCGATGCACCCGCTCCTACTGAGAAGAATGCCAAGATTTCAAAGGTCACGGCCACTGCCAATGTCGACGGCAATGAGGTGACCAAGGAAATCGGCACCCTGGGCGAGGTTAAGCTTCTCGACGCTCCGCAGGTACGGGTCTTCTTGGAGCCGCTCGATAAGAGCCAGGATCGGCTGGTCATTGAACCAGGAACCACGATCAAGTGCATGTTGCGAATCGAGCGTAACGGCTTCGACAAGCTGATCAATTTCCGCCCGTTGAATCTGCCGCACGGAGTGATCGTGGACAACATCGGGCTCAACGGCATCATGATTGTGGCCGGTGCGAGTGAGCGGGAAATCTTCCTGTCTGCCGAGAAATGGGTGCCCAACACCGAGCGTAACTTCTCCATGCAGACGTTTGGCGTCGGGGAGCAGGTCAGCAGCCCGATCGTGCTGGAAGTTCGCCGCCCGTAGGCTGCAACGGGATAGAGACCGAATCCAGATACGCTCGTGCGATGGCACTCGCAATCGGCCTGGATAATCGCCTGGGATGGGCGACGACGGCCTTGCTTAGCTGGCCCGTTTTGCCTGTCTCCCCAGGCATGTTGGCGCACAAAAAAACCCCTCGCCAATAGCGAGGGGTTTCTTAGAGGCGCCGATCGGATTCGAACCGATGGTGGCGGATTTGCAATCCGCTGGCTTAGCCACTTGCCTACGGCGCCAACTCAGGGCTGTAAAACTAGAGAAACATTAACGATCCGTCAAGGTCCACCTGAAAGGGCCACAGGGATCGCGGGCCAGAGGCCAAGTTGTCCGGTTCGGAGCCACCGGTGGACTTTATCGGTTGTTCGAGTCATTCACATGAATAAACGTCGACAGATGCCCGGGAGCCTATCAAACGCTGAAGATTCGACCCCGCGATATTCGACTTCTATTGGGTAGGCACCGGATCGCCGCCCCCCTCGAATCGCTTGTCTGGATGAAAGGACGCTCCCTTGATCAAGTATCTGACGCAGTTGATTTCTCGTCCAAGTAGACAAGAATTGGTCGATTTGGTTCGCCAGGTTTCTGACCGCAGCTTTCCCGCGGTCCAAGATCGAGCCGCTTCTCGTGCCGCTGGAATGCCCTTGGCTGAGGCTCGTGGGTATGTTCGTGCTCGTGCGACGGGCATCATTCGTCGGCAGGTGGAAATCTGCCTAACCCGCCGTCACGCGGTCGATGAGCGTCTGCAAAGGCAGATCGCCCTGCACGCTTGTGA
Organism: uncultured Planctomycetaceae bacterium; assembly: GCA_964385715.1. GTDB lineage: Bacteria > Planctomycetota > Planctomycetia > Pirellulales > UBA7805 > MB-PLM-2. The sequence goes on along the minus strand of CAYLRE010000238.1, from coordinate 2,556 downwards.
ACGGGTTGTGCACTTGGTCATCGCTGAGATGCTGGCCAAGAGCCCTGTGGCACGCCGTCAGGCAGCCTAGAATGGCCGTGGCCTCAATTTCTTTCCTTCTCGCCTGCGAGATCGTCGTGCGGGCCACCGGTACGCGTGTTGCTGGACTTAAAGCTCGTAGTTCGCACTTCGGATCGGGGTCTGTGGGTTTGCTATTCGTGGCAACTGTAGCGGCCGTTATTCGGTGAGCGGCTGCGATACGGGTCTTTAGCGTGGCCCAGTCTGGCATCGCGCCCTCGATTGTGAGCCTCTGTTGGCGGTGATAAAATGCCGCTTTCCCGCATTTTCCCGCCATTTTTGTGATTTCGCCCTATGAGCCGGCCCAAGAATCTCGTCGTCGCCCAGAGTGGTGGCCCCAGCGCGGTGATCAACAGCAGCTTGTGTGGAATCGTTGAGGCCGCTCGCGACCGCGACGCGATAGGTACGGTCTACGCGGCCCATCACGGAATCGAAGGCGTGCTCAAGGAGGAGTTGATCGACCTTAGTTCTCAGGCTGCTGAGGAGATCTCGCTACTGCGGAGAACACCGGCCGCCGGATCGATCGGCACCTGCCGCTACAAGATTCGCGAGCACCAACAGGAAGACTTTGCCCGACTGATCGAGGTCTTTCGTTCCCACGACGTTGGTTATTTCCTCTACATCGGCGGCAACGACTCCATGGATACCGCCAACAAGGTCGCCCGCCTGGCCGGAGAACAAGGGCTCGACCTGATCGGTGTCGGGGTTCCCAAGACCATCGACAACGATGTGGGCGATAGCGAATTCAAGCTGATCGATCACACGCCGGGTTACAGCTCCACGGCCAAGTACTGGATGCACATGGTGCAGAACGCCAATGAGGAAAATGCCGGTAGCTCGCCGGCCGATCCGGTGTTGGTGATGCAGGCAATGGGAAGGCGGATCGGATTCATTCCGGCCGCGGCTCGTTTGGCCGATCCAAACCGCGAACTGCCACTGCAGATCTATCTGGCAGAGAGCCCCTGTACGCTCGCCGAACTGGCCGACAACGTCAATGATCAGCTGCGCCGCGATGGTCGTTGCATCGTCGTGATCAGCGAAGGGTTCGACGTCGGCGACCTTGGAGAGCTGAAAGATTCGTTCGGACATACCTCGTTTAGTTCCAGCGAAACGACGGTGGCTCAAACGGTCGTGAATTACCTCAACCGGGTCGGGCTTTCCGTGAAAGGTGCCGCACGCGGGAACGTGTCCGGCACCGACCAACGGCACGCCATCGCCATGGCTTCCACGGTCGATCTAGAAGAGGCGTACCAGGTCGGTCGCTATGCACTCGATTTGGCCGCCCGCGGTGAGAGCGGGTTCATGGCCACTATGTTGCGAGAACCGGGTGACGAATACCGAGTTCGCTACGATCAGGTTCCGTTGGCGGAAGTCGCCCTGAGCGAGCGAACTTTCCCGAAGGAATGGATTGCCGAGAGTGGCTACGATGTGACCGGCGAGTTTCTGCGTTACGCGACACCACTGGTCGGCACGGAGATGGTCGATATTCCGATGGAAGCGGGGCGTCAGCGACTCGCTCGACTTGAAATGAAGTTGGCCGAGCAGAAATTGCCGGCCTACGTTCCGCAGGCAGATCGCGAAGCGGCCGCATCGAAGGCGTAGCCGTCGGTCAGGAATCCAGCCAAAAGGCTGCCTACCCGTCGACTTAAACACAGTAACTGAATGCAAACACCTGGCCCGGTCAGCACCAAAAACACGAATGTACGAAATCGACCCCCAGCACGAATTTCTCGTCGGCATCGACTCCGACGGATGCGCCTTCGACACCATGGAATTGAAGCACAAGGAGTGTTTCATTCCCAATATCATCAATTACTACAACCTGCAGGCGATTAGCAAATACGCTCGCGAGGCGGCGGAGTTCGTCAATCTGTACTCCAAAAGTCGCGGCATCAATCGCTTTCCGGCTTTGATCGAAACGCTTGAGTGGTTGCAGCGTCGCCCGGAAGTCGCCGCCCGTGGCGCGTCGATTGAAATCCCCGCGTCCCTTCGCAAATGGGTCGAGACGGAGACCAAACTAGGCAATCCGGCGTTGGAGGTCGCGGTCGCCGAAACAGACGATCCCGATCTCAAGTACGCCCTGGAGTGGTCGGTGGCGGTGAACAAGACGATCGCCGACACCGTGCGGGGTGTTACTCCTTTCCCCGGCGTACGAGAGAGCCTGGAGAAGCTTGGTGAGAAGGCCGACGTGTTGGTCGTTTCTGCCACTCCAAACGAGGCGCTCACTGCCGAGTGGACGGAACACGACATCGCCAAGTACGTCACCGAGATTTGTGGACAGGAAAGTGGCAACAAGAAAGAGACGCTTTCCAATGCCACGAAGTACGCGGCCGATCATGTGCTGATGGTTGGCGACGCCCCCGGCGACTACAAGGCGGCCGTTGCCAATAACTGCCTGTTCTATCCGATCAACCCGGACGCCGAGGATGCCAGCTGGCAGCGTCTGCTCGATGAAGGAATCGAGCGCTTCCGCCAGGAGAGAGCAGTGCTCCGCCAGGC
>CAYLRE010000237.1:0-7689 GCA_964385715.1 uncultured Planctomycetaceae bacterium | reverse complement strand
CCCGTCGTCGTCTTGCCGGAAAATCGTAATCTGACGTGCATGTTGGTCGATTCCCGGGTATGGAATGGTCGTCGTTCTGCTGTTCGGAAATGGGTTGAAAGTCCTGCCCTGCGAATAGGGGAACCACTTCAATCTTGCAAAGCCCTCTTTTTCATGGATATCAAAGCGCCTTGGAAGACTCTCGTTACAAACTTGTTACGCGCGCTGCCATGACATTCCGCTAGAATAGCTGGCACCGCGAGTCATCTTCCCTCATGGTACGAAAAAGCGATGATGCGCAAGAAACCATGGAACTTCTTGTCGGCCGGAAGGTCAAAGTATCAAGCCCCCCTCCGGACACAAGCAAACACAAAAAAAGGAACACAACAATGCAACGGCTCATATCCTCGCTCCTGTCGCTGCTTCTGCTGACCGCGGTAGTCTCCCCGGCGTTGGCCCAAGCCGATGCCCGGGCCGCTTATGGGCAAGCCAAGCAGGCCTATGAGGTGGGAAACTTCGCCCAAGCCCGCGATTTGGCGGAAAGGGCCTCGCAAACGGACCGCAACAATCCCGAGGTCTTTCTGCTGCTGGGCAAGGCTCGCTACCAGTTGGGCGAGGTCGACGCCGCCATGACTGCCTGGAAGCGGACCCTTTCGCTGGCGCCGGAGCAACCATACGCGGCCGGCATGCTGGCTGCCCTTCGCGGACAACAGACTGACATCGAGACGCGAATCAAGCTCGTCCGCGTCATGCTCGACGAGACTCTGGTGGCCGAATCGCTCAAGGAAGCGGCCTCGTTGCTTACCGACAAGCGGCTATCCGAAGCACAGCGGGCCGCCGTCCTCCTGCTCCAGGCCGAAGCCACTCTGAAATTGGGTCGCCCGGCCGAGACCCTCGCCAAAATCCAACGCCTCCGCGTCCTTCATGCTAAGCAGTTGGACCCCGTGCAGGCCGCATTGATCGAGGGTCAAGCTAAACTCCAAAGCGGCGGCCAAACCACGCTGGAAGGCGTCGCCATGCTGCGGAAACTCGTGGCCGGGAATCCCGACACGACCGCTGCCGCCACTGCTCGCTACGCCCTGATCGCCGATGAGTTGAAGCAGGGAGCCAACCCGACCCGGGCACGCGCGCTTGCCGCATGGCTGGCCGAGTGCCCCGACCATCCCCAAGTCGGCGAGGCCCTGCGAGCCCTGATCGAAGCCTATCTACGCGTGGCCAGCCAGGAGGCCAAGCCCACGCCCAAGGCCGAACTGAACAAGTGGGACGTGGATGCCCTGGCGCTAGCCGACGAGTTATACAAACGTTTGCCGCGAGCGGCCGAAGCCCGAGAACTTACCGAGTTGCTGCTTGGCAATCTCGACAAGCGTTACGCGGGCAACGGCGCATATGCGGCGGCCATAACGGGCATCGAACCGCGAGGCCAGTTGACCCTGCCGCGAGAAAGCCGCCGTTTGATACTCGACGCCCTGCTGCGTTACAAGACGGCCATTGCCATCAACGAGTTGCAGGACCAAAAACGCTCCGGTGATCTGCCCGAGGCCGCCATGTCCGGCACGATGCCGAAGACACTCAGCGACGTGCTGGCCATACTCGCTCTGATAAACGCGGAGTTTCCCGACAAGCCGGCCTGGGCCGCGCAAGCCACGTTGGCGAAGACCGTCAGCGGCTATTCGAGCGGAGTTCCCGCGCCTACCAAGACGGTTCTCTTCAAGGGTCCCGACGCCTGGGCCATCGACATTGCCCAATCGGTAATCAAGGCGAACGCCGACTCGGTCGCCGTCGAATCGACGGTGACACTCGTGCAAGCGGTCATCGCCAACTACGCAAGCCACGGAAACGAGGAAGCCCGTCAATTGAGGCTTCAGGCGAGCCGCGTCTTGACGGAGACGCTCGACCGGGATCACCACTGCTGGCCGGCGGCCATGCTTGCCCATGCCGGACAGCTTGACGCTTATGCCCAATACGAATTCCAGCAGCGGCTGAAACGGGGCGAGGCGACCGCCAACGCGCGGATTTCCGTCGTGCAGCAAGAGTTGCTCGACACGCTCGCGAAACTCGTTGCCCGCGAAGCGAGCCGGGCCCCGACGGCACTTCAGCAGATAAGCACGCACCTACAGCCATGGATCACCCACGAGCATTGGCCGCTGGTCGAGAAGGTTTACGCTGCTTCGGCCGAGTTCTTGCCCCCGCGCGAGCAACAGGTGGTCGAGTTGGCCGTTGTAAACGTGTGGATACAACGGGTCGCGCGAGAACACCAGCGACTTGCCGCGGCCGGCTTCACCGTACCTCGCAAGCTCGACGAGCTACACCGTCGGGCCTTGGTGCGATGCTACCAACTGCAAGCCGACCTGCCCGCCGGAAGTTCCGAGATGCACAAGTTCAGGAGCATCACCAATTCGATCATCGTCCACTACGAAGGGCTTAAGTACTTCGACGTTGCCGAGGCGGCCGTTGCCGTGCGGGGGGAAAGGCCGTCGCTCTGGCCGATGAACACCTGCAACTGCGCGATGCGGAGTTGAAGCGAAAACATGCCGGCCGCGAGCTTGCACGGACGTTGCAGCAGTACGGTTCGGCCGATCGCATCGCCCTCACGGCGGAGTTCAAGACCGCCATTGATGCTTATGAGAAGTTTATTGTCGACCGCCCGCAAAGCACGCTGGTTCAACGGGCCAGCGCTGCGATCTTTGACATCGGCAAGGTTTTTCAGAAGCACGGCGCCCATCGCGTGGCGGCCGAAGTGTACGGCGATTTCGCCAAGTTCGCCGCCGACATCGACGGATTATCCACGGCAGAGCCCGGCAAATCCAGCGCGGCCGAGTTGGCCACCCTAGCTCGGGCCGACGCGCTCTTGGAAAACGCGAAACACACCTTGAATAAGCAGATGTCCCAGCGGGCGGCTGACGCCCAACCACCGGCCGAACTGAGCAAGGAGTTCGTCGAAGCTATCGCCGCCTACAAGTTGTTCATCAAGACTTATGAGAAGAGTCCCCAGGTCGGTCCGGTGATCGAGCGAATAATGCGGATCGGTAGCAAGTACGCCGCCATTGATGCCTGGGACGTGGCCGATTCGGTATATGCGGAACTGCTGGCTTCCGAGCTGAAGCTGCACCGTCCCGAGCGTTTGGAGTTCTGCCGCGGGCTCTGTCAGTTGGGCAAAGCAATGCCCGACCACGCCAAGGCCGTGCTGTCCGCGCTAAGCTCCGGTGGTGTGGGGGCCGGCACCGATGACGACCAACGCGGAGGGATTCAGCTAGGCTCGCTGGCGGCTTTGGACAGAAGCGGCCGGGTCGCTACGCCCAGCGATACTCCAGCGCCTGCGAGAAACCAACCGGCGATGTCCAGCGGCATCCGTTCCAATCCCAACGCTCCCCGTGGCGGCGAAGCGGGTTCGGCTATTCCACAGCCTCGTCCCGGCGCGAAGCCTTCCGCCGAAACGAAGCGGGACGTACAGTTGCTTGCCGCGATCCAGCAGCGCGAGTCCAGCAGGGCCTCGCAAATCGCGCGGCTTCGTTCAAACACCATTAACGGTCACTACGTTGCCCAGGGGGCCGGCCAGGCCGTGCAGGTGGACCAACAGTCGCAACAATCGCGACAGGTCGTCGTGGCCATGCCAGCGATGTCCCTGGCCGAACTTACTCGCCAGGAAAAGGCCCTCTCGGCCGCCTATGATATTTTCCAGGGCATTCGCGAAGACCACGCCGGGACGCCCACGGCCCAACAAGCGAGAGCCGAGATTCTGGTAATGGTCGGGCATTGGCGAACTCTCACCCAATGGGAAAAAGCGATTGGCTTGGCGTCTCGCTTTCTAGCCGACAACGCCAAGGATCGCGAACTGCCCAAACTGCGGCTGGAGATCGCTCGCGATCGTTTGGCTTTGGCCGCCAAACCGATTGAAGGAAAGGTGAGCAAGCAGGATCGCTTGAACGAGGTGGTGAAGCGATTCGACGCCGCCCGAGCCGATCTTGCCAAGATCGTCGAGGAGTTTCCCAAGGAACGAGGCTACCAGCAGCAGGCCCAATGGGACAGCGCCAACAGTTTTCTGAGCCAGGCGCGAGTGGTGGCCGCGTTTAGTCCCACGTTGGCCCGCGGTCAATACGTTCGCACAACCCGCGAGTTGCGTCGCGTTGCCCGCCAGTATCCCAAGCATCCGCAAATCGGCACCATTCCTCAGATGCTTTGGAACATTTCCACGGAACTGGAAGGCCGCGGCTACCACGAGGAGGCGATTCTGGTATGGAACGACCTTTCCATAAACAACCCCGCGCACTCCGTGGCCCAGCAGGCGGCCATGAAAGTTGCCCAAACGTATCAAACGCGGCTGAAGCGACCGTTGCGCGCGGTGGAAGCCTATCAGGAATTGAACTTCGCCCGCGGCGGAAACGACCAGTCTTTGCAGAACGCCATCTTTCAGATCGGCGAGACGCTGAAGAGCGAAAAGCGTTGGGTGGAGGCCCTGCATATTCTCTCGAACTTCGTCGACAGTTTCCCCCGCCATCCGCAGGCGGGCCAGGCATTGACCATGGTCGGCCAGATTCATCAGGCAAACGAGGCCTGGGAGGACGCCATCGCTGCCTATCATCGGGTGATCGGCGAGTTCAACAACGCGCAATTCGTTCAAGAGTCCAAATGGTCCATCGCCGAATGCACCATAAACTTGAGTCGTTGGGGCGAGGCCATGACCGCTTATCGCAATTTCGTGGCCGCTTATCCGAGCGATAGCAAGGTGGCCGAAGCCAACCGACGGATCGAGGTTCTCAAGGACCTTGCCCGGTATCAGGTGCTGGTCGATGAAGAGGGCCAGCGCAAGGCCTTCGATGCCCAGTACCAGATCGCCGCCATCGTGCATACGCAGTTGGCTAACCCGGTCAAAGCGATAATCGAATATCGCAAGGTTGTCGAGAAATGGCCCGAAAGTCATCTGGCCGACGATGCCCTTTACGCGGTGGGCACCACGTATCTGTCGCTTGGCGAAACAGAGAAAGCTCGCGAGGCGCTGCTGCAAATGGCTAGGAAATACGCCGCCAGCCCGCTGGCCGACGACGCCCTGTTCATGGTCGGCAAGAGCTTCGAGGACGAAGCCCAACTACTGGCAAGCGACACTCGCGCGAAATCACTGGAGCGGAACAAGGATATTGCCCAGCGGCGGGCGTATCAGAATGTGCAATCGCGAAGTCGTCGACAGGAGAAGTTGATGCTCGGTAAAATCAACACTCTGAAGAAGGCCGGCAAAACCGCTCAGGCAGGCGCCGAGGAGGCCAATTGGGCGGGCAACCGCGGCCAATTCAATGACGCTAACGTGAGGCTGTTCGCACAGAATGCGTGGCAGGAAGTGCAGTCGCTTACGGCCACTCAACTGGCGGACCGCCAAGACAAGATAAACGCCGCCCTTCGCGAAGCGATCGAGGCCTATGATTCGGCCTCAAAGGTAGCCGGCGCCGACAAGGCTGACGACGCCCTGCTAAAAATGGCCACGATCTACGACCAGCGTCTGAAGGACGCCAAAGCCGCCATGGACACCTGGATGGAAATCGTCCGCCAGTTCAGCGGAACCGCGGTGGCCGAGGATGCATCCTGGAGAATCGCTCAGTATTACGAGCGCAACAACAAGTACAAGGAAGCAATCGATTCCTACAAGTCGTTCCTGCGAAGTTATCGCTCCAGTCCCAAGGCCGGCGCCGCGCAGTTCGCCATCGCCGAGAACTACGAACACCTGGGCGAGTGGGTAAACGCCATGGATTCCTATACCAACTATATGAACAACTACCCCAAAGGCCCGCAAGTCGCCAAGGCCAAGGAACAGATCAACTGGATCAAAACATATCGCCTGTAAACGCGTTCCCCGACAGGGCATGCCCTGAACATATCTGTAAGGAGATTCGATCATGCAAATAAGAAACATCATAACCGCGATCATGGCCATGCTTGTGCTGGCCGCCTTCTGCAACTCGTCCTTCGCGCAAACCGACGCTACCGCACCCGACGGAACACCGGCCGCCGATACCGAGAAAGCCGACAGTGAAGACGAAAGCACAGACACCGAGGAGCCGCAACCCGAACCACCGGCGACGGCCGAGCAGCTATTCTCCAAGGGCCGCGACGCGCTGTTTACCGGCCAGTACGACAAGGCTATCGAACTGCTGGAAAAGGCCGTTGCGGCCGACGGCACCAAGACCAATTACCGCCTCCAACTGGCTCGAGCGTATCGCTATGCCGATAAACACGACAAGGCGGCCGAGCATCTGGAGAAGATCATCACGGCCGCCGCCGACCACGTTGAGGCCGGGCAACTCTTGGGCGAACTCTACACCGCCGCCAAGCGATGGAAGGACGTCGTGCGAGTCGTCAAGCCGCTGTTGAAGTATCGCCACGACTACCCCACTTACCACATGCTGGCCGAGGCACAGTACAATCTCGACGATCATGAAAACGCGCGAAAGAACTACGAGGAGGCCGTCAAGCTCAACCCGCAAAGCGCAGCCGACCATTACCAGTTGGGAAATATCTATCTGGCTGGCAATTTCTTCGCCCTGGCCGCCGAGTCGTATCAGGCGCCGTTGCGGTTGGGGTTGGATAGTCCCGTGCTGCGATACAAGCTCGGCTCCGCCCTGTTCAATCTCCGCAATTACTTCGGCCACGTCAGCGAGCAGACCATTAAGTCCGGCAAGGCCGGCACGATTCACGAAGGTTGGTATCTGATCGAGCCGGTACCGGGACGCAAGGATGTCTTCCGCTGCGCTCCGCAAACATCGGCCGCTTACCAGATTGCCCGGGCGATGGCCGACGGTATCGAGGACCGTGCCGACATTCGCGTTCTTCAAGCGACGATATACTTGAATGCCCGCCGCTGGTCTCGCGCGTACGACCTTTTCACCGAGATAGGCCCCACCGTGCCCGAGGACGACAAGGCCCTGTTCTTGTACTACCACGCCCAAGCCGCCTTCGGCACGGGCCGCTACGACAAGTATCTGGAGTTGCTTGCTGAAGCGATCGAACTCGACCCGGACGCCTACAAGGCCACGCTGGTCGACGCATACCTGAAGGTCGCCGACCAGCACAACCAATCCGGGCAACTGGACAAGTACATCGAGTACCTTGCCCTGTCCGTCAACGAGAGCCCCCAGACGGCCTCGCTGCATCTGAAACTCGGCGACGCCTACGCCGAAGCCCAAAAGTACGCCGAAGCAGTGGCCCAATGGCAAATGGTCCTAGACCTGCAAGCCGATCATCCGCAACGCATGAAACTGCTCAATTTGATTGAGAAGAATCGGGGGAAGTAGCCGGTGAGCCGGTCCAGCGACTTTCGGCGGCTCTTTAGTACAGCCTTCGCTCCCCGCGTTAGGCGGGACCAAGCGGCGCCGCTGTTAACGGCATCTAGCCTTTACTCGACCATCTTGGATTCAGTCGCTCCGTCAATCAGCGCCTCGTAATAAGAGTCCCGAAATCTCGTGAAGAATGGGACCCGAATATGACACTCTCGGCGGAAACATAAGCGCCCGCGTGTCCGTAAGACCAGTCGTCGGCAATGGCAAGCAGGATGTTAGGCCGCCGCGCCGCGGGCCGCTCTGCTTCCGCGGATAAGAGATCGCCAGCCAACGCGAAGATAAGTAGTGTTATCGCGGTTTTCAATAGGTATGGTCGCAGTTGTTTCATCTCGCATTGGTCCTGAATATTTCAAAGTGTTCGATGCAGGCGATTCTAGCGTCCCTCCCG
>CAYLRE010000236.1:0-7759 GCA_964385715.1 uncultured Planctomycetaceae bacterium | reverse complement strand
CATCACGCCGGGCGGACTGGAAGAAACGCCTGAGTGGCAGCAGCATCTGGCGGCCGAGCAGATCATCTCGCGAATGCAGCTCGATGGCGATGCCGCATTCGAGACCCTCTCTTCCGGCATGAAACGAAGGGTTTTGCTGGCGCAGTGCCTGGTGACCGAGCCGGACTTGCTGTTGCTGGATGAACCAACGAACCACTTGGACATCGATGCGATTTGCTGGCTGGAGGATTTTCTCAGTCGTTGGCCGGCCGCTCTGATTTTCGTTACCCATGATCGCGTCTTCCTGCAGAGCATGGCCAAGCGGATTTTGGAAATCGATCGCGGTCGCCTGTTCGATTGGTCGTGCGACTACCAGACTTTTTTGAAACGAAAAGAGCAGGCACTCGACGCCGAAGAAAAACAGAACGCCCTATTCGACAAGAAACTGGCCGAGGAGGAGGTTTGGATCCGTCAGGGCATTAAGGCTCGTCGCACCCGCAATGAAGGCCGGGTGCGAGCCTTGAAGAAGATGCGGCAGGAACGAGCCGAACGGCACGAGAAGCAGGGCAAGGTCAATCTCAAAATCGACGCCGGAGTTCGCAGTGGCAATCTGATCGTCGACGCCGAGGAGATTTCGTTCGCGTACGGTGACCGGGAGATTGTTCGTGACTTCACCACCACGATCATGCGGGGCGATAAGGTTGGTCTGATCGGGCCTAACGGAGTCGGCAAAACGACCCTGCTTCGCATCCTGCTCGGCAAGCTCGAGACCCAAAGTGGCAAGATCCGCGTCGGCACGAATTTACAGATCGCCTACTTCGATCAGCTCCGCGAGCAACTCGACGGCGAACAGACCGTGCAGGAGAACGTCGGCGAGGGAAGCGATACGATTCAGATCGGCTCTCAGAAGAAGCACGTGATCGGCTACCTGCAGGATTTTCTCTTTAATCCGGAACGGGCCCGTACGCAGGTGAAGTTCCTGTCTGGTGGCGAGCGGAATCGGATCTTGCTGGCCAAGCTGTTCGCCAAGCCGGCCAATGTGATCGTGCTCGACGAACCGACGAACGACCTCGACGCCGAGACTCTGGAGCTGCTGGAAGAACGGCTCATCGATTACGAAGGGACGCTACTGTTGGTCAGTCACGATCGGGCGTTCTTGAATAACGTGGTCACCAGCACGATCGCCTTTGATCCCTTGGGTGGTGAGAAGTACCACGTCAAGGAATACGACGGCGGCTACGATGACTGGCTCCGCCAGCGACCGGAACCTCCTGCCGTAGAAGCGGAGAAGGGCAAGGGAGACGCTGGCAAGAGCAAGAACGCGGAGGCGGATCGCAAACAGGCGAAAGCGGCCGCGGCCACCGCGACTCAGAATGAACAGCCGGCCAAACGCAAGCTCTCTTACAACGAGCAGCGTGAGCTGGCGGCCTTGCCGGAGAAGATCGAACAGCTCGACGCCGCGATCACGGAGCTGCACGACGAAATGGGCCAGCCGGAATATTATCAGCTGGGTGGCGACAAACTGGCGGCCGATCAGGCGAAGCTCAAGGAGTTGGAAGAGGAGCTCGCCACCGCCTACTCACGCTGGGAAGAGCTGGAGGGGTAACGCCCGGTAGCCTATTCCCCTGCGTCACCCTTCTTCTTGACGAGCGTCGGGCTCTTCTCCGCTGACCAGTGGATGGCGTTCATCACGTGGCGGGTGCCGAATTCGGTATCGAGCGAGCGGACGTCGTGGCCCAGCTGCGTGTAAAGAAAACGCCCGCCCTGCGACGTGTTCGTCCAGGCGATCGGGTGGTCCTTGCCCATCGGTTTGCCGCCGAGTTCCTTGAAGAGGTCGCGGACCGGTTCGTACGTTGATTCGTCAATTCGCAACAAGACCTGAATGCCAGGCATGCCAGTGACGCTGCGGTCGTGATTGGTCCAATCGGCGGTGTACCAGAACTCGGCCGGCTGTCCGGCGACCGCGGGGTGATCCTTGGCGGCCGGGTCGACCATCAGCTTGGCCTTCAGGAAATCGGAGTCGCTGTCGAAGTCGCAGCCGCCGAGGTTGGAAAGCCATTCCCACTTCTGTTGTCGTACCAGACCAGCGTGTAGGGCGACGATACCGTTGCCGGCCTTGAACCAGCGTTCGATCTCGTCGCGTTGTTTTTCCGGAATGACCTCGTTCAGGGCGTTGGAATTGTTGAGCACCAGCACCTGATACTTTTCCAGCGACTCCTTCTGCAGATCCTTCCAATGCTCGGTGACGTCGACTTCCATGCCGTGTTTGTCACCGGTCAGCACTAGCCAGCGATTGATGGCCGGAATCTCCGGATGGCGGTAGTCGGCCGTGTTCGAATAGACGAGCACGCGGAGCGCGGAATCGCCGGTCGACTTTTCCTTCTCCTTGGGCTCGTGGGCTTGGAGTAGGCAGTAGGGAAGCAGCAGGCAGGCGAGCAGAAAGAAGGTTCTCATGGAGATTCTCAGTTGCAGTTGGTGGTGTCGGGAGGGGGACTCTCAGCGTGGGACAGCTAACCCCTTGGCTGTATACTATGCTGTCACGACGGGGCCCCCGCAACCGTGTATGATGGTAGCCAGGCGTTGGGGCCCTTTATCGAGCTAATTCGCGAAATCACAACTGAGATCGACGGGAACGTGAGAATGAAATCTGTGAGAGGAAGAATCCGCTTTGGGAATGTTGTCGCAGGCACGGCGTTGCTGTTGGTCACCGGATGGACGCTGACGTTCACGTCAGGAGCCTGGGGGAACGCAGGTGTTAGCACCCTAATGGTGATTCCGCAATTGCTAATGGCCGAGGTGGACCAGTCGTCGACGGACGCAAAGCCAACCCCGATTCAGCCCGCTGCCGATGCTCCCAAGCCGCTCTCTCCCGAGGCCAGCGCTGCGAAGATCAAGCTGCCTGAAGGGTTTCGCATCGAACTCGTGGCCAAGGAGCCGGTTGTTGAGGAACCGTCTTGCGTGGCGTTCGACCCGCGTGGGCGGATGTTTGTTTGCGAGCTTCACGGATACAACGTCGAAGGCGAGATTGACGTAGCCGAGTTGAACAAGACCGGCGAGTTGGACCGCACGGTTCGCCGCATTCGTTGGGAGCTGTTGGGCGGTCCCATTGCGGAGAAGGCGGCCCAGCGGCAATACGGCGTGCTGAAGATGCTCAGCGACACCGACGGCGACGGATTGATGGACAAGGCCACCGTCTGGGCCGACGATCTCAAGTCGTGCTACGGCGTGATCCCGGCGCGCGACGGAGTCATTGTGGTTGCCGCTCCGGACATCGTCTACTTTGGCGATACCGATCACGACGGACGTCCCGACGTACGCGAGACTCTCTTTACCGGGTTCAAGATGCGTGTCATGGAACGCGGCATCAACAATCCGCTCTGGGGTTATGATGACTGGATTTACATCGGTGCGGGAAGCCAAGGCGGCCGGATCACCGGTCCGAAGTTGGCCGAACCGTATGACATGCCGCACTCCGATTTTCGAATCAAAGCGGATGGTTCTGCGATTGAGCCTGTGAATGGACGCGTGGGTACCTTTGGTCTCACGATGAACGACAATGGCGATCGCTTTCCTTCTTCGGGTGGTCGCCCGGCCATGTATGCTTTGCCGCTGCCGCAGCATTACCTAACCCGTAACCCGTTTGTGACGACGCCACAGACGAATCACTTTGCGGCTCCTTATGATCGTGGGTTTCGGATCAGCGACCCGCACCCTTGGCGTGTGCGACGGCGGCAAGATCCGGCCTGGATCAAGTTCTATGGCGACCACGAGACGAATAGCAACTACTTCTCGGGCGGTTGCAGCAATACCTTCTACGGCGACAGCATGTTTCCGCAACAGTATCGCGGCAACATCTTTTACTGTGAGCCGTCGCTGAACATGGTGCACCGCTGCGTCATCAGTCGCCGAGACGGTGGATACTTTGGTCAGCGTGCTCCCTCGGAACAGGCGTCAGAATTCTTGGCCTCGACCGATCAGTGGTTCCGCCCGATGAATCTTCGGGTTGGCCCTGAAGGATCGCTCTATATCGTCGACATGTATCGCGAGATCATTGAAGATTACTCGGCGATCCCACGGTTTCTACAGCAACAATACGGCCTGGATAAGGGCCGTCGTCACGGGCGGCTGTGGCGATTGTTGCCGCAAGACGCCAAGGCAGCCACCGACTGGGACATGTCGAAGCTGACCGTTGATGAACTGGTGCAAGCGGTTTCCAGTCCCAACGCTTGGCGACGTATGACGGCTCACCGTCTGCTTCTGAAACGAGGGGATGCTCAAGGAGTAGACGGCCTCGCGGCCCTGCTCGATGTGAGTGCTTCGCCCGCGACTTGCATTCACGCCCTGCATATCTTGAACACGATGAAACGGCTGAAGCCGTCTGATGTCTTGCCGATGTTGCGCCATGAGGATTACTCGGTCCGCGTGCATGCCTTGCGAATGGCGGAGCAGTGGCTCGATTCTGACGAACAAGTTCGGGCGGCGGTTCTGGCCGCAGCGGACGATTCCGATTCTAGCGTGCGAATTCAGGTCGCCATGACACTTGGCGAATCGTCCTCGGCAGAAGTGGTGCCGGTGTTGACCAAGCTGGCTCGCCTTCGCGGTACCGACCGCTGGATGTCGGCGGCGATCATGAGTTCCTGCCGCGAGCATGGCATGGCCGTGTTGACGAAGCTCTTGGCAAGTCCCGAGACGATCGGCAAGGCCCAGCCGCTACTGCGACCGCTCTGTGCGACGATTGCCGGACAGCGCGATGTCGAGTCGATGTCCAAGGTTCTCACCGCGATCGCTGGAATGAACGAGAAGGTGCAGACGGCGTGCCTAACCGGGATAACCGAGGTGGTGACCCGGAGTAAGGATCCGTTCCCGGCCTCGCCAGATGGTTGGGCGGGTGCCGTTCGCCTATTGGTGGCGGAGTCCGATGCGGTGCGTACCCTGGCGACACAACTGTCGGCCAAATTGCCGATGATCAATAAGAAGGAGATGAATCGCATCTTTGACGCTGCGACTGCCAAGCTGGAAGCGGAATCGACGTCGGTCGAGGAGAAGCAGCGCGCGATCAAGGTGCTGGCGAGCGCACCAGTGGAACGTCTCATCAATGAGGCGACACCGCTGCTGGATGCGAGTCAACCGGTCGGATTGCAGGTGGCGGCTATCGATGCCCTCACGGCGTCGACCTCGGCCGAGGTTGCCAAGGTCATGCTAGAAGGGTGGCCGAGCTACACTCCGGCGATTCGCAAAACCGTCTTGCAAAAGATCTTTGAACGGGACAATCGTCGCCCCGCGATCCTCGACGCCATTGAAGCCCGCCTGGTTTCGGCATCGGATTTGACTGCCTCGCAGATCGAGCAGTTGGTCACCGGTTCCGACGCCGCCGTGGCGGAGCGAGCGAAGAAGTTATTGGCCAACCCCGAGGCCGATGCAGAGATGCAAGCACGTATCGCCGTCTATCAGGCGGCGCTGAAGAATGACCGCGATCTGGTAAATGGCGAGAAGGTCTTTCGCAATAACTGCATGACCTGTCATAAGCTGGGCAACGAAGGTTTCGAGGTCGGACCGGCTCTGGGGACGATCATCAATAAGCCGGATGAGTCGTTGCTGTTGGACCTGCTCGATCCTAGTGGACGGGTTGTGCCGGATTACCAAAGCTACAACGTGATTACCAATGACGGCCGCACTTTCTCTGGAATTCTCGCATCGGAGTCAGCGACCAGCGTGACCTTGCGAAAGGAGAAGGGCGTTGTGGAGGACATCTTGCGACGGAACATCGATGTGCTCGAGGCGTCGGAGATATCGCTGATGCCGTCGGACTTACATAAGCTGATTTCGCCCCAAGACGCCGCCGATCTACTGGCTTTCCTACGCAAGTCATTTCAGGCGGCGAGCGACAAGCCGTCGGGCGAGTAGAGTGCGTTTCGGGTTTGGACGCCCGTAAGAAAACCAGCGGGTGCCCGACGGCCATCAGCATGGCCGACGCCCCAAAGAAAAAAGCCCTTAGGCGAGATACCTAAGGGCTTTTTCAATAGAACTACCTCGTGCAGACATCATTCTCCTCCCGAATCGGTCGGTGTCCGCACTTGTAAGTCGGGGCGAAAGGATTTGAACCTTCGACCTCTGCGTCCCGAACGCGAAGGCGATGATTCGCAAGAGGTGGCATCGCAACCACTTAGCGAAACGCCTCTTTCGGTTTGCACCAGCGTTTGCACCAGCAATCCGAAAACGGGTCACGAAACGGTCTCTGACGGGACTGCTGCCGACCCCGATCTGGCCGCCCTCATTGATGCGTGGCCCGAGTTGTCCAAAGCTGATCGGGAGTCAATTCTTCGCATTATCGGCATCTCGCCAGGGCCGCCCTGACGGCCTCTAATGCACGATCGCCCTCAGGGCACTGAGTGTCGATAACTAAACATGCGTCCATTGCAGTCGAATCTGGGGCGGTCAGAATCTTCGCCGGGGAGGGCGACCTGATCGGCTTCTGGGCGAGGTTACCGGAATCCGATCCAGCCCCCCCCGGCCCCTTGCGGGACTCCGGTAACGTATGTCCCTTCCCTCCGAGATGCGATTTTCTTTCGTTCTTGGTGGGCCATCTCACTTGATAGGTTGTGGGGTGTAGCACGATATGGGCATGCAAGAACCAAGTTTGGATATCCAAGGAGCACCGGCGAAGAGGCTTTTTGACCAGCCAAAAAGCTCGGGGGTCTGCCCGACCTCGGTAGTTTTGGACCAATCAAAAACTTCCGAGGTGTATCGCACCGACGCAGTTTTTGACTGATCGAAAAGCTGCAGGGTGATTCGAGCTCGGACCGCAGGACAGCATGGGCCTCGAAATGTGTCCGTATCCGGAGAGGGGGACCGTCCTGGTGTCCGAATCCGGACAGGTGTCAGGTGGTAGGTGTCCGAATCCGGACAGTTGACCGCAATATGGAAAACGCTTATTCGTTTGAAGACAACGGATTGCGACTGATTTTCGAGAACGCCGGCAAACGGCGCGGAATTTGCTTCTAATCGATGCGTGAAATTCTCGGGACGACTTACAACTAGGGACCATGAGGCATGAAATCCACCTTTCCACCAGCCATTGCGAAGGTTACTTGCATCCGGATGCCAAAAGTAGTGCGTACAATTCGGCAGACGATTCTCAGCATAACGCTGCTGATCGCAACGGCAACCCAGGCTCCTGCCGGACTGCTCATCGATGTCGGGCCCGGGTCATCCCCGGACAAATTGTTTGGAGGAAATTACGTCCGGGGGACGGAGTTCACGACGACAAGTTCTCAGACGATCCGCAGCCTAGCGTGGCTAGATACAGAAGGTGACGGCTTACTCTATACGCACACCGTCGGTCTTTGGGACGCAACGACACAAGCTCTCTTGGCTAGTGTGGACGTGACACCTTCGAGTCCTACGCAACTCAGTGCCCACGGAATTGCGGTATGGTACATGGCAGATATTTCGCCTACATTGCTGACACCCGGCGTCTATCGTGTGGCAGGTCTTGTTGGCCCAACTGAATCGTACGGTATGCAGAACGATAGGATTGGCAATGGAGTTACATTGACCAGCGGCTCGGTTCGAACCGACTTTCCCTCGGGTGGATTCCACTATCCGGGTGAAAATCGACTCGCCCGGGCCATCCTCGCTTCGTTGTCGACCCAATCCGCAGGCGGCTCGCCGCCCGTGCCAGAGCCCTCGACCTACGTTATGGCCGTGCTAGGCCTGCTGGGACTCGGCTACCTCGGCTGGCGACGCAGGTGAGCGTAAGCAAGACGGATAACAAACCGAT
>CAYLRE010000235.1:0-7760 GCA_964385715.1 uncultured Planctomycetaceae bacterium | reverse complement strand
TCGGCCACGTGCCTTTGACGCCGCTGGGGCCGCCAAGCGGTTCACAGCAACGTGGCACGCTGGAATCGGTGGCCAGCCGCTTGGCCATTGCGGCCGCCGTAGCGCAGGCTGCCTATCGTGGCGAAGCGCCCCATGTTGTCGAACTGGCTGGAACCGATCTCTCCAAGATTCGTAGTGGTGTGATCGCCAAGGCAATTCGCGCCGGCGATACCGCGGTCGAACAGATCGTGCAACAGGCGGCCGAGATGATCGGCATCGCCGTGGCAGGTGCGGTGCTGATGATTTCGCCTGACACCATTGTGCTCGGCGGCGGCCTGGTCGAGGCGATGCCGGAACTTTTCGTCAAAGAGGTGGGCGAAGCGATCGACCGCAATGTGCTCGACTCGTATGCCGGCTCCTATAAAGTGATCGCGGCCGAGCTTGGCGACGATGCAGCGGCCATTGGAGCGGCGGGTTGGGCCGCCCAAGAAATCGCCTCGCGATAGCCAATTCTCCCCCAAACCGCACACCGCACAGCCGGAAGAAGGGGCCGCTTTACCCCCAAAAGCGGTGAAAAACGAGGAAATGGCCGGTTTTCGCCCCGGCCTTTGCGGTTTCTTAACGCACGCCGCTTAGATTTCTGACCATAATGTAGGTTTATATAGAGCGAAATCCCCTCGTCGACGGGCCGTTTCGTCGTGCGCTTGCACAACCTATTTCGGCCTCTTGGGATATCGGTACGTCATCCGGATCGGCCTTGGGTGCCGGGGTCTTCTGCCCTTCGCGCATGAAACCGCCGATGCTGCCTCGCCCGAGCAGTTTGTAGCGTTCCAGTTCAGTTTGCCATGAATTCGTTAGCCTCTGATTCCACGGCCGCCCCCAATTCACGGAGCGATGAAGTTCGCCCCGTGGCGGTAATCGATGTCGGCTCGACGTCGATTCGCATGGCGATTGCAGAAATCGGTGGCGGTGGTGAAGTGCGGCGGCTGGAGATGCTCACGCAAGCGGTCGGCCTTGGCAAAGACACCTTCACCAAGGGGACGATCAACAAGGCGACCACCGAGCAATGCGTGCAGGTGCTGAAGAGCTACCGCAAGGTGCTTGAAGAATATCAAATCACCAGTGACAGCCACGTTCGCGTCGTTGCGACAAGTGCCGTCCGTGAAGCCAGCAACCGCTTGGCGTTTGTGGACCGCGTCTTCATCGCAACTGGTTTCAATGTCGAACCGCTCGACGAAGCGGAGGTGAGTCGAATCACCTACCTTGCATTACAACCGATGCTGAGTCGGGAACCAGCACTCGCCAAAGCACGCACCATCGTTGCGGAAGTTGGCGGAGGCAACACCGACCTGTTGCTGCTTCGCGGCAGCGACGTTCTCTATTCGCACATGTATCGACTTGGCTCTCTGCGACTGCGTCAGGCGTTGGAAGCCTACGACACCTCTGAAGGCCCCGGGCGACATATCCTGGAAGCTCGCATTCACCAAACCATGGAACAGTTGCAACAGCAAATCCCTGAAGCGGGACCGGTGCAGCTGGTTGCCCTCGGTGGCGACATGCGATTCGCCGCCGCGCGTTTGGGCGTGAAACTGGGGACCGACCAAGTTGGCGAACTGGGCCACCTCGGCGAAATCTCCGTCGACGAGTTTGAAGAGTTCACGAATCACATTTTGGATCTGTCGGTCGATCAGCTTGTGCGAACGTATCACCTGGCGTTTCCCGACGCGGAAACCCTCGGCCCGGCGTTGCTCTCTTACTTGGAGTTGGCCAAGACGTTTGGCCTGGAACAGATCTTCGTGGCGGACTTGAATCTTCGCGACGGGCTGCTGCAAGAGATCGCCGTTCAGGAGCCGTGGACCGAAGCGTTCCGGGCGCAGATTGTGCGGGCGGCAGTGGCCTTGGGCCGTAAGTATCACGTCGATGAGAAACATGCCGGGCATGTGGCTGAGTTGTGCCAGCTGCTGTTTCAAGCGTTGCAGGAAGAACACCAGCTTGGCCCCCGCAGCGAGCTGATGCTGCAACTGGCGGCTCGCCTGCACGAGGTCGGACTCTACATTGGCACGCGGGGCCACCACAAGCATTCGCTCTACCTGATTTCTCACGCGGAAATGTTTGGTCTGAGCCGCACCGACCATTTGCTGGTGGGACTGACGGCGCGTTATCACCGTCGCGCGAATCCCAGTCCTTCGCACCAAGGATTTGCCAATTTGAATCGCGAGCAACGCGGGGCCGTGGCCAAGATGGCGGCGATATTGCGGGTTGCCAAGGCACTCGATGAATCTCGCAGCCAGCGAATACGTGAATTGCAATGCACCCACGAAGACGATCGACTCGTGATCGGCATCCCAGGCGTGACGGATCTGTCGGTCGAGCAGTTGGCCATCAAACAGAGTGGGTCGCTGTTTGAAGAAGTGTTTGGAATGAAAGTCCTCCTCCGTCGCGCCGCCGCGAAGAGTGAATAGCTGAGCGAATTAACGACATCGTCGATTTATACACCATGAAGACCGAACCTAGCCGATTTACGAACCGTGAGCTGAGCTGGCTGGAATTCAACCAGCGAGTTCTGGACGAAGCGAAAGACTCGCAGATTCCGCTCTTAGAACGCTTGAAGTTCCTGGCGATCACGGCGTCGAATCTCGATGAGTTCTTTATGGTACGTGTTGGTGGACTGGAAGTCCTGTTCCGACAGAACAGCCGCAAGCTTGATCCATCCGGACGCACGCCCGAAGACCAGCTCACCGCCATTGGCGAACGTGCCCGCCGCATGACCGCCGACCAATACGATTGCTACGGCCAGCAGTTGGAACCGGCACTCGAAGACGCGGGCATTCGCCGCGTGAAAGCGGAGCAACTTTCTGATCGCCAGGCGACTGCTGTGGCGGAGATCTTTGACAGTGAGATCTACCCCGTGCTGACGCCGGCCGCGGTGCATGGAGCCGACGACTTTCCGCTGCTGGCGAATCAAACGCTCAACGTCTGCGTTCAGCTGGCCCCCGGCAAAGAGGACGAAGAACCACGCTTCGCCATCATTCCTTTAGGACGAGGGATTCCGCGCCAGATCACGTTGCCCTCGGAGGGTGGCTATCAATACGTGCTCGTGGAAGACATTGTCGCATTGCACATCTCGCAGTTCTTCCCGGGCGAATCGGTCGTCGAGGTGGTGCCGTTCCGCATTACGCGCAACGCTGATTTGGCGGTCGAAGAAGATTCCGCCGCCGATCTGCTCCAAGAAATGGTGAGCATCTTGGACGCTAGGAAGCAGAGCCGCTGCGTGCGATTGGAAATTTCTGATCAAGCATCGGAAACAACGCAAGCGTTCCTACAAGAGGTCCTCTCGCTTCGCGACGCAGGCATCTATCCGGTTTCTGGGCCGATCGACTTAGCATCGATGATGCGGCTAACAGATCTCGAGGGCTTCGACGCCCTCAGGTACGAATCGTGGAAGCCACAACCGTCACCTTCGGTCGACCCGTCAGCGACCATGTTCGAGAACATGGCGGCGCAGGACATTTTGCTTTGCCATCCTTTCGAGAGCTTCGAGCCGGTCGTTCGCCTGATTGAGGAGGCGGCCGAGGATCCCGACGTCCTGGCGATCAAACAGATTCTCTACCGCACGAGCCGGCAGAGTCCCGTGGTGGCCGCTTTGCGACGGGCCGCCATGAACGGAAAGCAAGTCACCGTGATCGTCGAACTCAAAGCACGTTTCGACGAAGCGAGAAACATCGAGTGGGCCCGAAACCTTGAACAGGCAGGCGTGCAGGTCATCTACGGTATTCGCGGATTGAAGACGCATGCCAAGATCTGCATCGTGGTGCGTCGCGAACCGCAGGGTATCCAACGTTACCTCCACTTTGGAACTGGCAACTACAACGAGGCGACTGCCAACCTCTACACCGACATCAGCTACATGACGTGCGACGAGCAGTTGGGTGCCGACGCAACCAGCTTCTTCAACACCATCACGGGTTATTCTCAGCCGCAACGGTTTCGCAAGATTGAAGCCGCTCCGATCGGGCTTCGCGATCGCGTGATTCAGCTGATCGAGAACGAGACCGAAAGAAAGCGTCAGGGCCAAGACGCCCACATCATGGCCAAGATGAATTCGCTGGTCGACCCGCAGGTCATCGAAGCGCTCTACAAGGCCTCCCAAGCGGGCGTGAAGGTGGAACTGAACGTTCGCGGCATCTGCTGTCTGCGTCCCGGCGTAGCGGGGCTTAGCGAGAATATCACGGTGGTCAGCATCATCGACCGCTTCCTGGAACACAGCCGCATCTTCTACTTCCACCATGGAGGTGACGAGCTGGTGTTCATCGGCAGTGCCGACTGGATGCAACGCAATCTGGACAGACGTATTGAGCTGTTCGTACCAGTCGAGAATCCAGCTGCGAGCGCCAAACTGATCGAAGTGCTTAAGACCTGTCTTAACGACAACGTTAAAGGACGACGTCTGCTGGCCGACGGTGGCTACGAGAGACCGGGCGTCACGTTCGGGCCAACCGCCGCACGTAGTCAAGAGATCCTGTATCGCCAGGCGCAAGAAGCACAAAAGCGTGCTGAGCGCGCGACGGGCACCGTCTTTGTGCCAGAGCGGGCACAGGATGTTCCGGCGGAACGATCTGCCGGCCCACAACGTGTGCCACAGCAATCAACGACGAAGACGCTGCTGGTACTGCGGCATGCCAAGAGTTGCTGGAAGGAACCTGGCTTGGCCGATCACGATCGCCCGCTGGCCAAGCGAGGCAAGCGAGATGCCCCTACGATGGGTCGCTTGCTTTATCGCAAGGGGCTCGTGCCGGAGTTGATTGTCAGCTCGACCGCCAAACGTGCGCACAAGACGGCAAAAATCGTGGCAGAAAACTGCGGCTACCGGCGCGACATCGTGCAAACGGACGAACTCTATCTGGCCCCGCCTGCGACGTACGTCGATCTGCTGCGTCAGTTGCCGGACAACATCGATCGAGTCATGTTTGTGGGCCACAATCCTGGCATGAGCGATCTCTTGTACGCGCTGACCGATGTCGACGAAGAATTCCCTACCGCGGCGCTCGCGCAGATCGAACTCGATGTCTCTCGCTGGCGAGATCTAGAAGACAAGAGCAAGGGCGAACTGGTCGATCTGTGGCGGCCACGAGACCTGAAGTAATAGGCCAACTCCTGAAGGCCGTTCCCTAGTCATTCCAGCAGTCGCTGCTGGCACATCCGGGCCAATATTTAGATGTGGAATTCGGCATTCACGCTGCGCGACGCACGGTCCGATATGAGAAAGGAGTGCGCCCCTCCCTTGGACCCCTTTCTCAACCAATTCCACAGGCTAGATTCCGATGTCAACTCGCCAATCGCCGTTCCGCCCTCGAAAAACCAGCTTATTCCTCTCTGCCGCCGCGATGATTGCGGTCACCTTCGCCAGCACCGCTAGCAGTGCTCAGCCGCTCGTGCCTGGCACCGGACACTTCATCCACCAAGTCGGCGACGATTTTGAAGATCCGGAATGGAGCTTCAAAATGAACTGGCCCAAGAGTAGTCGCAACATCGACGAAGTGGGCCGCTTTCCGA
Organism: uncultured Planctomycetaceae bacterium; assembly: GCA_964385715.1. Lineage (GTDB taxonomy): Bacteria > Planctomycetota > Planctomycetia > Pirellulales > UBA7805 > MB-PLM-2. Next base: position 2,228 of record CAYLRE010000235.1, on the reverse strand, counting down.
CTGGCATTTCCAAGAACCGCCGCTGGTACGAAGGCGTCAAACGCGGCATGCCCGATCACATTCGTCGCGTGGAGACGCCCGAAGGTGGACTACCCGGTAGCGAAGGGGCGTTGCTTCTGCAGTCGATGCTGACCGGTCGCCCGAAGAGCTTCACGTTCAAAATGCAGCAGGACGATTTCATCGCCGACGTTCGCTATCGCCTCAAGGGCGCCATTCCAGTATCCCGGTCGCCCAGCGTGGTAACCCGCGTGTTTGTGCCTGAGTTCGACAAGTGGGAAAAGCGATCCGGCCCGTCGTTCGCTTTTCGCTCGGCCCTGGAGCCTCGCTATCCGCGCCGCAAGACTCGCGAAAACCGGGACGAACCTGACACGTACTGGCCTGGCTTCCTGATCGACTTTGAAAGCAAGCACGCCGGAGCCAAAGAAGACGCCGCCTTCATTCGCGTGCGAGCCAAGAATTCCGGCATGGATTACCGCCGCGTACAGATCAAGCAGACTGGCTGGTGGACGTTTGGAATGTCCTTCACACCCGACGGCATGGTTCACTATTACGTCAAGCCAGGCATTGAAGATCTGACCGAGGCCGATCACATCGCCTCGCACACGCCCTACGGCAGCCGTGCGAAGGAGTTCAACACGTTCTTCTTCAACGTCTGCAGCTTCGACGACGGCAAGACCTGGTCGACTCCTTGGATCGTCGATGACCCATCGGTCTACGTCGTCCGCTAACCCATATTGGTATTCGAGTCGCTCGCGGCGCAACCGGCGCCGCGGGCGGCTGAATTTAGCAGTCGCAGGTTCACCACCTGTGCTAGCGCCGCTATCAGAGCGGCGTTTTTTATGCGCTCTGTAGAATCACCGCTGTGCAATTCCTACGCTTTGAATCCGGTTGATGGGGCCGCAATTCTCTTGACGCATTCGACCGGCCATGCGCACAATCCCGCCCCGATTCCAATGGGCGCCTCGGATCACAGAGCGAGCGGCTACGCGCACTTGCGAATGGCCCCAAACGAAAAAACATATCCGGCGTAAAGAGAAGACAAAGAAGAGGTCCTCGGCATGTCACGCTTCATCATTCCCGGCTCATGTCTACTGTTGCTTGTAACGCTCGCGTCGAGCGGTTGTCGGTCTCCCTATCACGCGGACCGCGATTCGTTCGCTGGCGGTCTGCTGGGCTCCGGCATCGGTGCCGTGATTGGGCATCAAACCGGTAACACGGCCGAAGGGGCCATCGTCGGTGGTGTCGCAGGCGCCCTAATCGGAAACGCCGTCGGCGAAGAGAAGGATGCCATTGAAGAGCGTAACCGATTCCTCATTGAACAGCAGATGGGACGATCGGTCGGCACCGGCGTCGTCTCGCACGATGACATCATCGCCATGAGCCAGCAGGGAGTCGGCGACGAGTTGATTGTCAATCACATTCGCCACAACGGCGTGACCAGTTCGCCCAGCGCCAACGATCTGATCCGACTCAAGCACGCCGGTGTCTCCGACACCGTTGTGCGGGCGATGCAGCAGCCACCCCCAGCTCCCGTCACTCCTGCCGCCGCTTCCGGGCCCCCCGTGATTGTCGAAGAGCACTACTACGGGGCCCCCTACCGTCCGCGGCATCACTGGCACTTCCACCACGGACGACACCATCGGCGTCATCGACCCGGAGGCCACTGGAATGTCGGGGTCCATGTCGGCGGCTAGCTAAAGCTCTGTCGGCGGCTAAGCTAAAGAGCGTCCTGCTTCGGCAGACGAGCCACGCGCCCCCTGCGTCACTCCGTTGAGCTGTGGCGATACAGCGGTTATAAGTGGCAGCATGTTCCGCCCCGATAAATCTGCCGAAACAGAGGCTACCGCCGCCGAGCCCCTGGCGTCCCGACTGCCTCTCTTGATCACCGGCATCGCGGGCGTGGCGGGATACAACGCGCTGCACTACTTCCAACAGCGTTATCCCGGCCAGGTGATCGGCATTCGTCAAGAGAACAACTGGCGACTCTCCGGCGAAGGGATCGAGGGGTGTGATGCCGAAGACCCCGACAAACTGGCCAAATTATTCGATCGCTATCAATTCGGTTCCGTGCTCAACTGCGCCGGCAACTGTGCACTCAAGGCATGCGAACTCGATCCGGCGTTGGCCTGGCGCACGAACGTGGAAGGCATTCGCAACCTGCTAACGGTATCCGCTGATCGTGGCGTGCGACTGGTGCACCTCTCGATTGACCTGGTCTTTTCCGGAAC
>CAYLRE010000234.1:0-7775 GCA_964385715.1 uncultured Planctomycetaceae bacterium | reverse complement strand
ATAGTTGTGGCCGTGGAAGAATTCGCACTTACCGCCGTGTCGATGCAGTCGATGTCCGGCACAGAACTTGATGCGCCGCATGATCGAGAGACTCATGACTCGCTTCCTCGTTACAAACTTAGGTGGGAAATGATTGGCCCGCTGGCGGGAGAACCGGCAGCAAGTGTACTCGCGTGGGGGAATCGTCACGCTACTGGTATGTCGAGGCCTGTTGATTGCATTCGCTCAGCGACCGCGATAGACTCACCACTTCCATCGTATCAGTCTGGCGCGCCGGCCGAAAGGTTGGCTCCGGTCGCCCGCTAGCGTCCACAAAGCACCCTTTTCAGCGAAGAACAGCGCGATGGCGATGAGAGATTTGACTACCAAGAGCAACCCGCCTTCGGGGGATGCGGCCGGTGATTCTAAGGACGGCAGCAACGACGCGGCATCAAACAGCCTCACTCTCACAGAGGCCCAAAGCCGGGTCGATGAGTGGATCAAGACGATCGGCGTCCGCTACTTCTCCGAGCTGACCAACCTGGCCCAGCTGATGGAAGAGGTCGGCGAAGTCGCCCGCATTCTTTCACGCACCTACGGTGACCAGAGTTTCAAGTCGGGTGAGGAAGACGCGAGCCTGGCCGACGAGATGGGCGACGTGCTGTTCGTGCTGATCTGCCTGGCGAATCAGACCGGCATCGACCTGACCGAGGCACTCGAGCGCAATCTTCGGCGCAAAGCCGACCGCGACGCTCAGCGACATCAGTCGAACGAGAAGTTGCGGTAGGGGCGTGTGGGATTTATCGGGAGGGCGAGGCTCCCGCCGAGCCGGCGTTGACCTGCGAGTGGAGGCAATCCCCCGCTTCACGCAGCACTGGCTGACAAGCAGCCAGTGGCACCCTCACGTCACAAAACTTCTACAACTTGAACGCGTACAGCTTTGAGCGATCGGTCACGTACAGCACGCCACCGGCAACGGTCGGGGTGCTATAGATCGACGAATTGAACTGCAGTTCTTCGACGATCTTGGGTTCGCGTCCCGCGGCAAAGATCGTAAGTACGCCATCTTCGTTACCGAGCAGCACGTGTCCGTCGAGGTACATCGTGGAGCCCCACACGGCGGCCATGAGATCTTGTTCCCAGACTCGCTTGCCGGTCTTCAGATCGACACAGTGCACGAAGCCGGAAAGATCGGCCGCGTAGACCAGGCCATCGTGAATGGCCACGGTCGAAAGCGTACGCCGAAACACCTCGGCTTCTTTCTTGCCGGTCTTGGATCCGTCTTCGTCGACACCACCGTAGTGCCACATCTTGCCACTCTCGGTGACGTCGCCGGTCTTCGTGGCGTCGATGCGGTACAGATGACCAACACCTTCGCCGTGCTCCGGATCCTGGCCGACTGCCAGGAAGACGCTGTTCTCGTAGAACACCGGCGTGGCGATGATCGCGTTTCGCGTGCCGCGGCCGCCCAGTTCCCACTTTGAATCCTTGGGATTCAGATCGAACTTCCAGATCAGGGCATCTTCGTCGCCACCCATCTTCTCGGGATCGAAGGCGTACAGCCAACCATCACCACCGGGGAAGTAAACCTGCGGCTTGCCATTGACCATGCCGATCGCAGGCGATCCCCACTGACCGTGCAGAATTCCATCAAACGGCGTGTTGTCTTCCCAAACGACCTCGCCCGTCTTCTTGTTCACGGCGAGGAACGACGGAGCTCGCGGCGAGGGGAGATCCAGATGGGCTTCATCAACACCATTGGAGGTGAGCAGGAACACCAAGTCGCCCAGTACCAACGGCGAGCTGGTCGCCAGGTTGTGCGGGAAGACACCCAACTCCTCGATCATGTCGAGGTTCCAGATCACGTCGGCATCTTCTTTTTCGGTATCTTCTTCATCGGTCACGCCGTCGTTCTTGCCGTCGCGAAAACCTTCGGTGTCGAGGCACATCAGTTCGGCGCGATTCGTCACCACCCACATGCGATTGCCTTCAATCGCCGGGGTGCTGCAAATACCCTGTTCCGGCCAGTCGTTCACACGACCCTGCGGAAGCTTGGTGCGAGAGAGCTGCCACAGGAAATCGCCATCGGTTGAAAATGCCAACAGCACGCCGAGATCGCCTTTGTACTTGGGTCGATAGTGGCCGCCGTTGTTGGTGCCGACGAAGACCTTTCCGCCTGCGACCACGGGATTGCCGTAGGTCTGCGAACCGAGCGACTTGACCCACAACAGGTTCTTGCCTTCGGTGCCATCGAGCGGCGGCTTGAAGCCGAGATCGACTCCGGTCGAGGCGTTGACCATGTTGCGGTCGAGCGTGCCGCCCCACATCGGCCAGTCACCGGTCATGGTGCCACCGGCCAGGTTGTTCACAACTTGCGTGACCGGTGGCATAGCGACGGGCACCTTGGCGCCGGATTCGTCAGCGCGGGTTACTTGATTGGAATTCGTTCGACCGCAACCGGCCAGGGCAATCGCCACCAGGCAGAGTGCCGACCAACGAGCATCACCGTTTCTGTTCTGTAGACGCATCGATTATTCCTCTCTGTTCGTAACGATGATGTTGTCGAAATAAAGGTCGGCCAGCCGGTACATGTAGAGTCCCGGGCTGCCCTGAGTATTCGGGTGCGGATCGACCGCTTCGATCGTCCACTCGCTCGGCTCTTCCGCGTCACGCTTCCAAACCTTGCCGCGAACGTGGGCGCCGTCGTCTTCGATATCGACCTGCAGCTTCATGGTGTACCAGACGTCAGGATCGGAGCGGTAACGTTGCTGCTTGGCCATGCGGAGGTGCGGAGCCCAGCTTTGCAGGGACAACTTGCTGTTGTTGCCCTTGATAATCAGGTTGTAGCGATTCACCGTGATGCCGACGCTCGGCAGACGGCGTTTTTGTTCGGTCATGAAGACGTCGGCCTGAACCGTGTAGTTTTTCATGTCGGCCGGGCCGAGCCAGATCATGGCACTGGGGCGCCCCTTACCGGCACCACCACGGAGGACCGTTTCGCCATCGACGTCGCGCGGTTGCAACTTCAAGAAGGAATTGATCCAAGTGGCAGGCACACGCTTGCCTTTGTAGCCATCGAAGGTCCACTTCCAAGGCGTCTTGGGAAAGACCCGAATCCTGGCGGTCGCCGTCTTGTCACCGAGCTTGGCGGTGAGCAGACCGGCTTGTTCGCCCTTGGCGTCGCCGGCGGTGAGCTTTGCGCCTGAGGCCGAAAGACTGGAAAGCCCTTCGCCGATCTGAAGCTCCGGCTTGGTAACGCTGATCAAGCGGCCGTTACGGTCAAAGGCCCGCAGTTCGTACTCTTCTGATTCGCCCGCCCAGAGGTGCGTCTCAAAGGGGACAAGCTGCACCAGTGCGACTTCTTTTTCGGGCGCAATCTCTGCCGCGAGAGCGGGCACTCTATCGCTGGTGGGAGCGACACCCTTCTGTCCCAGGCAGACCGTGCGATCGCGAGTGACCAGGAAGATGCGTCCGTCGGCGATCGCCGGCGAAGCGTAGATCTCGTCGAGACCGTTGCCGTCGGCGGCCGCCAGTCGCACGTGCGAAAGACTCTCGCACTTCTCGCGGCTCGGCTTGAGAATGTGAATGTTGCCATTCACTTCCATGACGTAGAGCTTGCCGTCGGCCCACACAGGCGAACCCTTGCCGACCGTGCCGAGCTTGTGTTGCCAGAGTTCTTCGCCCGACTTGCTGTCGAATGCGAACAGCATTCCAGTATCGGTCACGACATAGAGAATGCCATCTTTCACCAGCAGGCTGGCGTAACCGGCCTTGATGCTATCGATTCGCCACAGGCTGTGCGTGTCGGTAACGTCGCCGCTGCCGGTCGCATCGATGCATTGAATCCGCCCGAACTCGGCGTTGTCGATGTTGTCTTCCCCGTGCGAAATGTAGACGCGGTTCTCTTCCACCACCGGCGAAGCATTGAGACCTCGCTTCGACATGCGAAAGCCCCACAGCGATTCCCCGGTGCGGGCGTTGATGGCGTAGACGCCGCCATCGGAGTTGCCGGCGATCATGGTTCGCACTCCATTGATCACGCGGACCATGGGGACCGAGTAGTTGGTGTCGAACGGCTTTCCGCCGGGACGCGAAACCCACAACAGCTTGCCAGTTCGCTTATCGAAGGCGTAGTAGTTTTGCTTTGGTGGCGGCTTGGCGGTATCGCCCCAGTTAAGAGCCAGGAAACTAACGATCACGCGATCTTCGTCGATGATTGGAGTTTGCGTTCGACCGCCGTAGCCGGAAATCTTTCCGAAGTCTTCAAACAACGAATGTTCCCACACGACTTCGCCATCGGGAGAGTAGCAACGAAACAGCCCGGAAACCGAATGCATGTAGACGTAGCCGGTTTCCTTGTCGCCTGCCATGCTCGCCCAACCGACGCGCGGGGCCGGAATGTCGGTCTGGAAGACGTTGAACTTGTCACGCCACAGTTCTTTGCCGGTAGCAGCGTCCCAGCAGACCACTTGCTCCTGCGAATGGATCTTTTGCTCAGGATCATTCACATCGTCCGGCGTGCGGCAGTTCAAAAAGACGCGACCATTCAGAACGATCGGCGTGCTGCGTCCACCCGTTTCGGATTTCCAGAGTACATTCTTTCCGCTGCTGTATGACCAGTCATCGACCAGTCCGGTCTCGCGGGAGATGCCGTCGTGTTCGGGTCCGCGCCAGTGAAGCCAGTCGCCGGCGGTCGCCATGGAGGTTGCCAGAAGAAGGAAGCAGCTAATGGCGGCGCCCGTCAAAAGCGTTCGGCAGGAAGCGTGCATATTCGCGTAGTTCATCAAGTTACCTCGACCGCGGGTGAAAGCGATTCATCTGGTGAGAATTCTAGCTCGGTTCCGTCTTCGATTGGCGACGCTCACCATCGACTTGCCGACGAGGCGAACGCCACATTGGGGACGCAGGTGAAAAAATCAGGCACAACAGCATGGCGAATTCCATGTTCGCCGAAGCGGAAAAGGTTGGCCCGAATTGAATGTCGGTAGGAAAGCGAAACGCGGGTGGGATTCGTAACGTCAGGTGGGACCCGCACAGATTCGGCAGCAGCAAGCTCCCATGGCCGGGAGCTCCAACACCGCATGCGTCATGCGCACGAGAGCATTGGTAAATAGTATACCTGTCACCTAGCGGCCAAGAAACCGGCAGCCGGAGAGTCAGAAGTGCCTGAATAAGCAGCAGTTAGGCACAGAACGTGCCCCTGGAGCTCAGCTCCGATTCACCGCATTCTTGCCGAGCGGAACTGGACAGTTTGCTGTCAACTCCGTGAACCGTCTCAGACGACCGTGGGGTTAACCACCCTCGGGAAGAGGTTGCGGCGGATCAATGAGTTCGCCCTCCTCGCCAATGGGTGTCGGCGCGGTGGGATGAGGTGGACGTCCGATGGCTCGCAGCAGGCGGTACTGAGCCCGATTGTAGTTGGCAATCGCACGCGTCGAGTCGTTTTGCGCCGAGTTGCGAGCACGAACCGCCTGAATCAGTTCGATGGGTAAACCTTTGCCATCGCGAATGCGGTCGAGGTTGGTCTGAAAACTGCTGTTCGCGGCTATGATACCGCGCGTGGCTGACTCGATCTGGCGGCGATAGCTCGACACGTCCGCGGCGGCGGTGACCACCTCGGTCGTGATCCGCTGCTGGATTATTTGAGCTTCGATCTCGGCCTGACGAACCTGGCTGCTTCGTCTGCGTCTCTCAACCACGTTGCCGAGGCCCAGATTCCGCAATTCCCAATAGGCCAGTAAGTCGACGTCACTACGACTTCCTTGATTGTCGAAGGTCGTCCCCTTACCGCCGCCGAAGGTTCCGGCGCTCGCACCAACCTGCACGTTCGGCAGCCAGGGGCGATACTTTTCGCGTCGCATCCGCAATAGCGTCGCTTCGACCAAGGCCGAGTATTGCGCCATCTCGGGGCGTGTCGCCAAGCCTGTGGCAATCATGTCCCGCACTCCGAGATCGTCATCCACAATCTCAATGGGGGCAATGATGTCCTCGACCGGAATGAGGCGAGTGTACGGATCGAGGTTCAGCAGTCGAGATAGCTCGGCACTTCGTTCGATGGTCAACCTTCGCGCATCTTGCAGCTCACGATGCCAGGATGCTTCTTCCACGTTAGCTCGATGGACATCCGATGCCAGGCCGCGGCCTTGCCCCCAAAGTGCTTTGGTAACCTCAGCCATGCGACGGGCGGCATCGAGTCCACTTCGCGAGTTGGCCAACAGCCCGTAGGCCTCGACCAGATCGAAATACGCGATCGCGATCGCCAGCAGTTCGTCGTTCATGACCACCGATTCGCCTGCGGTCTGGACCTCTAGTAGCTGACGCCCGACGAGTGGATCGAACCAGGCATCGGCGATCGAAAGATTGGCGACCAATCGCGAAGGACCATTGGATCCGCCAGCTAGCGACGCTCTCCCCAGGCCAGCCCCGCCGCCGAGGAACAGCGAGTTGCGTTCCGCTTCCATCACGTCGCCACCAGCACCTTGCAGGCGACCGTCGTGTTTGTTGAATCCGAGGCCGTAGCGGATCGACGGCAACATGGCGAACTTTCTTCGCCGCCACTCCTGATCGGCTTCGACTACCTTTTCGCGAGCCAAGGCAATCTGCAAGTTACTGGCACCGCCCAAGCGAAGCGCATTCGCCAAGTCGATAGGAACGGTGTTGCGGCGTTGTATGAACTCGCGGTCACTTTCGCGCAATCCGGGCCTCTCGGAACCAGAAAGCTCAGGCAAGGGATCCATTCCGACGTCGAACAGGTCGTCGTGATCATCTTCCTCTTCTTCTTGCCGTTCGGCTTCTACTCGTTGTTGCTCGTCAGCCTGCTCGGGATCGGGCTGTTCGTTGGGCTGCTGCTCCCCTTCTTGCTGGAACGAGACAGGTTCTTGCTGGAACGAGACAGGCGCGACGGCGGGGAGCGCGGGTGTCGCCCGCACCGGGACCGGTGTATCAGCGACTTGGGCCGCTTGGGCGATTCGGGCCGTCGGGGTCGTTACAGCCGGGAGTCGTTGTGCAACAGCGGTCGCGTGCTGGAAATCGTTACGGTGCGGGAGATCGTAGCCAATTTCAAGCGGGGCGTGCCGAAACGCGGCGGGCGGGAGTGCGGCGTGCGGCGACAGGTAAGGAGACGAATAGGCGACCGGCCCAGGCGCGTACGCAACAGACTCAGGCGCGGCAGAAGGTAACACCGGCATCGCGTCCTGCCTCGCGGGCTTCTTAGCCGCGCAGCCGGTCATCGCACCGATGACCACCGCGGCCAGCGAAGCCGCTATCGTTATTCGTCCCTGTCTCGACATCGTCTCTTCGACTAGTCCTGAATCCCTTCGTGCCGAATGACTTGCACCATTCGGACGCTAGCATTTCTGTCGTTGCGTGCAGGCGGTTACCCTGCGCGCAGACCTCGGCGCGCAAGGAGTCTCTTGTCTGGCTTCGACGCGATACGATCCGGACCATAAATACAACCGGCGCAACTGAGAGAGTTGCCGTAGGTGCCCCAGCTTCACAGGGTAGCTGCCGTGCCGGGTCCAGTCGTACGCGCACAGGCGATTAAGAGTTACCGACCGCCAGACTTACGCCTGGCGTTTCGGCACATCGAAGTGATGTAGAATGTTGCGGGTCAGGGCGCTCAGCTTCGGATCGGCCGACAATGCCCAGCCGATAGCGATTGCCCCAAAGTGCACGACGCGTCCGCCGTTGGGGCGTTCCCAATAGATCAACTCCGCGCTCACTCCGTCTTCGGTGCGTGCTGGTGCGGTGAAGTAGTCGAACACGCCGCCGCCGGCCGGGCGAATGCCCTCTGCTAG
>CAYLRE010000233.1:0-7780 GCA_964385715.1 uncultured Planctomycetaceae bacterium | reverse complement strand
AGCCGGTACTGCTGCCTGCTGAAGAAAGCGACGCGACGCAGGCCGCCCCTGAATCGAACGGTTCGGTGGGTGCCCAACAGGAGTATCGCCCCAGCCCAATGCCTGCGGCTCCCATTCAGCAAGAAGAACGGTCGGAGGATCGCTACTCCGTAGCGCCGGTCGCAGCCCAAGGCAGTGGTTACCAACCTCCGCGTGTTCTGCCCCAACAGCAGCAGCAATCGCCAGCTCAGGACGAATACAGTCCGGCTACGCAGCAGGCTCCTGTAGCGCAGCGACGTCCAGTAGCCCAGCTGCCAGCACCGAGTCAGCTACCTGCTCGAGAGCAGCAACAAGGTCAGGCGGACTACGCACCTGTCGCCCAAACAACGCAGCCGGCAAACCAACAGTCGCAGCAACCGTACCAGCCGGCAGCACGAGCCGTGCCGACGCAGTACCAACAGTCGCGTGCTACGGCCCAGCGAGGCCCCGGTATCAGCAATCGCGGCACCTATCAGGTTCGCCCCAACGACACCTTCTGGACCATTTCCCAAAAGCTCTACGGCACGGGCGACTACTTCAAAGCCCTGGCTATGCACAATCACGTCAAGCATCCCTCGCCTGACAAGTTGGCGGTTGGGGACGTGGTCGAGACTCCCGCGAAGCAAGACTTGATGCAACGCTACCCGGAACTTTGCCCGAAGGCGCGCGGCGCTGCCGCAGGACAGTACTCCGGCGTGAGCAATGTCTCCGCTGGCGGGGCCAAGCAGGGCCGCGTCTACGAGGTACAGGAGAGCGACACGCTGTTCGACATCGCCCGCTACGAACTCGGCGATGGCTCCCGCTGGGTAGAGATCTACGATCTCAACTCCCGCCAGCTAACCAAGGACTTCGACTACCTCAAGCCAGGTATGAAGATCCTGCTGCCGGTCCGACGTGGCCGCTCCGGCACGAACGGTCCCGCCTCGGTCGCCAGGCAACCGGGCAGCGAAACGCGGCGGTAGTCGCGGCGTGCCGGTGGCGTGAAGTTCGACGACGGTAAGCGAATGCGGCTATACTCGTGCCGTGAATCGAAATCGTATCAAGGTAACTCGAATCGTCTCGGGCGGCCAAACCGGCGTCGATCGGGCTGCGCTCGATGTTGCTATCGAATCGGGGATCGAGCATGGTGGTTGGTGCCCACTGGGTCGCCGCGCAGAGGATGGCATGATTGCGGCTCGCTACTTGCTTAAAGAAACCGAGTCGGCCGACTACTCGGTTCGCACCAAGGCCAACGTCATTGACAGTGACGCCACGCTGATTCTCGGTCACGGTGAACCGACGGGCGGTACGGAGCTGACCTGTCGGCTCGCGGGTCAAGCCGGCAAACCACTGCTGATTGCGCAACTCTCGCACGACCTGCTACCTGCAACGCAGCCTGCCGCGGTACGAGACTGGTTAGCGCAAGAAAGCGTCGACACGCTTAACGTGGCAGGCCCTCGCGAAAGCACGAGCCCTGGCGTCTACGCCGAGGCGTGCGAGTTCCTAGAGCAGATCTTCCGTAAGGCTGACTAATACCGACTAGCCTCGCGCCTCACGGCAACTCTCGTAAGAAACCGTCGAGCGAGTGATAGTAACTGACCGGCTGCGGGTCGTTGTGATCGCCCCCTTCACAAACGAAAAACTCCTTCACGCCGGCGGCCGCCTCATGCAGTTTGCGCCCGAATTCGAACGGCACAATCGCGTCGGCATCCCCGTGACTCTGAAACAACGGACCGTCGTACCTTTCGATCTTGGAAAGCGAATCGTACTTGCTTCGCATCAAGAGTCGCACGGGCAGCCAAGGAAATTGGCGAGCTCCCATGTCGGGCAACGAAGTGAAGGTGCTCTCCAAGACCAATGCACGGGCGCCACCATCGGCCGCCAAATCGACGGCAACCGCTCCACCCAGTGAGCGTCCCATCAAGACAATCTCGTCCGACTCAAGCCCCACTCGCTTCAACAACCAACCACGGGCCGCGCGAGCGTCCTGCAGCACGCCGGTTTCGTTCGGTCTACCGTCGCTCTGACCGTATCCACGGTAATCGAAACAGAACACCGAAGCATCGAGATGCTTCTGAAGCAATGCGATCGTCATCGCACGACCGCTTATGTTCCCTGCGTTACCGTGGGCGAAGAGCACGACCGCTCGCGGCTCATCGACAGGGCAATACCAACCGTGCAGGTTGGTGCCATCTTCCGCGGTGAAGAAGACGTCCTCGTGATTAATCCCCATCGGCGTCCAATGCGGACCGCCGTCGTAGGGTCGAGGAAAATAGATAAGCCGTTCTTCAAAAATCATAGCGAGCACAATAATGGCGACGTACGCCAGCAGAAGACTTCGCAACAGCCGAAACCAGGCTGGCCGCGCTGGGGCCACGTTTGCTTCGTTTTCGGCCATCTTCGCGTCTATATCAGCGATGTGGGTGCCCCCTTTAACAGGTCCCAAATTTGCGCCACGGCCTACTCGACTTTAAAATCCGCGTCCGTAAGGCCCGGATTCAACTTTAAGTTCGTGTAGGTGTACTCTTCCTCCAACACCGGCTTGCCCTTCTCACCCTTGGCTCCCATCTCTTCAGGCCAAGTCCAGGCGGCATAGCGGATCGGAATATCGAGTTCGTCGTCGACAAAAATCCTAGCCCGGTAGAAGCGGAAGTTCTTTCGCCGCACAGGATGAATCACCTCGGTCACGGTACAAACCCGTTCGCCAACCTTGGCTCCCTTAAAGGTTCTGACCTTGCATTCGCCGTACTTACGATCCATCAGGCCGACCTTAATCAGGTCTTCCGTCAGATGCACGAAGCCGGCGCGGGTGATCGGATAACGCTGATCCTTCATGGCCAGCGCGCCATCGGTCAAGATGGCCACGGGACCAAACACGCCCTGAATACCGACCGGCTTCACAATCATCTTGCCGTCGTTCTGGCCGTCGATAAACGAAACGATTTGACCATCGATCTCCTTCGGCTTGAGGAAGTGCATGTAGACGCTGAACGGTTCGTGACGAACCTTCATGTCGATGATTTCATGCGGACGCAGTTCTCCGCGAATTCGCTCCTGCTTCACAAATCGGCAGGTGTAGTCCTGCACGCGCGATTCAAGAGCCTTGAGTCGCTTCTGAGCACTGTTGATGAGCGGATCGAGAGGGTGCTTCCGAACGGCCTTCCCTTCTGCCTCCTTAGCAGCGGTAGCCGCTGGAGCTGCCTTGGTGCCCGATCCTTCTTCTTTGTCTGCTGCGTATGTAAGAGCGGGCGAACTGACAATCGCCACGATAGCGGCCTGTAACGCGAGCTTCCTGAGCATATCCTTCTCTCCTCTGCCTTGCCTCACCGGTGCGGTAGTTGATCACGGATCCTCCCGTGACGCCGGCGTAATTCTACGCGCCCAACGAGAAAAATAAAAACGGCCTGCCGTGGTAGCATTGTTACCACAGCAGACCGTTTCTTGCGAGAAAAATATGCTTTTTTGCCTGTTGCCGGGACATTAGCCCGAAAACTGGCTCTCGGCGGGCGAAATCCCCCGCCGAGTCCTTTGTTAGCGACGCAGACGACGCTTGTTATTCGCATCGTGAGCCGAGCGAAAACCAGGTGCCTTGTCGTCGAAATCAGCGTCTGTGAAGCCGTTGTTCAGCTTCAGGTTGACGTAAGTGTATTCCTCTTCCAGCACCGGCTTACCACCCGGGTTCTTGGGCCAGCTGTAGGCGGCATAGCGAACCGGCAGCGTCATCTCTTCGTCGATGAAGATACGAGCCATGTGGTAACGGAACTGCTTGCGGGGCGTCGGGTGAACCGACTGAATGCACATGCATTCGCGTCCATTGATCTTGGCGCCCTTGAAGAACTTCACTTCGCTCTCGCCAAACTTCATGTCGTTCTTACCGATCTGAATCATCTGATCAGTGAGATAACGAATGCCCGTCATGGTGATCGGGTAGCGTTGGCCCTTCATCATCATCACAGCGTTCGGATCGAGCGAAACCCAACCGAACTTGCTCTGCAGACCGCGTCCCGTGCGACAACGCGCCTTACCTCGATTGCGGCCTTCGATGTACATCGCCTCGTTCGTCTTCAGGTCATCGGGACCGAGGAAGTACATGTAAACGCTAAACGGCTGGTGGCGCACCTTCACAAAAATATGCTGATTGGCACCGAGTTCACCGTTGATTCGTTCTCGCTTGATGAGCGTGCAGGAATAATCTTGCACCGTCTCGTCAATGTACTTCAGCCCTGACTCGGCGATGCGAATCGCGGGCGCTAGTGGATGTTCACCCGGCTTCGCCGCTGTATCGCTGAGATCGACCTGGGCCATCGCAGCACTCGTACTCCAGAGCAGAGCGAGCGCAAACGCCGACGCTTGCGTGCCAATTGCGAATCGAATCCCTCGCTTCATCGCCTATCTCCTTACAGGTCGTGGGAGTCGAGCGATGCCGCGCCTGTGTGGCACTGCCTGCGGCATGAATGCCGAGCACACTCGTCCCTGAGTTTTCGGTAGCACACTCTTCCCTGAGTTACCGTTGCTTGAGAGCTTTGTAACGTGCAATTTTCGCGCCAGACGGCCATCCTCGGTCACGTCGTCGCGGTTCGCAGGCCACTGAAAGCAGAGTATGCCCCAGTTCGCGGCTCGCGGTCCAGATCGTTTTGTCGAATCCAATTCGGTCAATCTGACGCGTCTTGGTATGTATCGCCAAGCGGCGCTCCCATAATTACAATCATCGCAAGTGCCGGAACGTTTTATGTAAAGCGACCGTGCCTTGAATTGCCCCTTCGTAAACCGCGACCCAAACCTCCCATTTTCCGCCGATCAACAGGTGACCTGCCCCGTGATTCACGACCAAGCCGAGATCCAGACGATCATTTCAGCCCCTTTCCAGGAGAACACGGTCGTGGCCCGACTGCAGGGCCGTGACGACTGCCTGGTGGTCGACCCTGGGTTTGAGCCGGACAAGATCGTCGATTACCTCGAAGAGCAGGGCCTCACGCCGGCGGCGATTCTCAACACCCACGGTCATAGCGACCACATCGCAGGAAACGGTGCGATGAAAGAACGTTGGCCCGACGCCCCGCTGGTGATCGGCCGTGGCGATGCCCACAAGCTGACCGATCCGGAAGCCAACCTGTCGGCCAAATATGGCTTTCAGCTGATCAGCCCCGAGGCGGAGCAGCTACTCGACGAAGGCGACACCTACTCCGCGGCCGGCTTCGATCTCGATGTGCTCGAGATTCCAGGGCACTCGATCGGTCATATCGTCTTCGTCTGGAATTCCGCCTCGCCGACACTCGTCTTCGGTGGCGATGTGCTATTTAGTGGCAGCATCGGCCGCACCGACTTCCCGGACGGTGATCACCAGGCACTCGTGAGCGGAATTCACAACAAGCTATTTACGATGCCGGACGATACCGTCGTGCTCACAGGGCATGGTCCGCGCACGACCATCGGCATCGAGAAGCAGAACAACCCGTTCGTCGGTGCCCCGGCCGGGCATTAGGGGTGAGCGGCGGGACGAGCGATCCGCAAGAAACAGAACAGACGGTTCAAGGAAGGATTCGAACCTCCCGAGGGCATTGCTGCCACCTGGGAGCGAGTAACCGCGGGTGCCCACCGAAAAATCGGCGTCGCTCGCCATGGCGTTCTCGAACCGTCTGATCGTCTCTAATGCCTCGCCCGCTACTTGATCTCGCGAATGAATACGTTGCGGAACCGCATTTCGCCGCCGTGGGTTTGTAGCTGGATCACACCGTGATCGAACATCGGCGACTTACGATCCCAAAAATTGTTCATCACGGCCCCGTCGACGGTCAGCTGGCCATTGAGATGGACGGTTACCTTGTCGCCGACCATCTTGATACGAAAGGTGTTCCACTCGCCAACTGGGCGATCGGCCTTCACCTTCGGGAAGCGGCCAGGCGAATTGGGGTTATTGTTCCACAAAGCCCCCGAGCCCTTTTGGGCACCATTCTTTACCTCGCGCGGGTTGGAAGGGTCCCAGATCTGCACCTGCGGACAACCTCGCAGGTAGATGCCGCTATCGGTGTTGGGCGAAACCATCTTCCAGTCGACCAACAGCTCGAAGTCGCCGTACTCCTTCTTGGTGGTGAGATAGACGCCATTTCCGTCGTTGACGATCTCACCATTCTCGACTTGCCAGTGAGCCGCTAGATCCTTGGCGTTGTCCATGTTGAATGTTTCACGTTCCTCGGGATTCATGGCCTTGAACTTGCGGGGATCGAAGTGCCCTCGACCCTGCCAGTTATCAATGTCGCTGCCGTTGAAGAGAGCGGTGAAACCCTCTGGCGGAACGTTATTCTTCGTGGCGGCCGAGCCAGCGGGTTCATCGCCAAACGACACTGTCGTGCTGAGTAGAAAAAGGCAGGTCGTCAAAGCGAGTCGCAAAAAAGATCGATTCATCGTGGTCGTCACAGATTCGTTCCGTTGGTGGTGAAGTGTTGATCGTCGAAAGGAGTGGAGCATGGGCATGACGCAAACGCGGACATCCGATTGTTGATGACACCTGCTTGGTCCTGTCCCTCACTTACGTTTCCGGTTATGGATGTTGTCATCCCGCAACGACTTGTGTCAGCGAAAACAAGAAGCTGTCACGCTGCCGGTTAGCAAGATGCAGTCGTCTACATCTCCCAGCCATCTCGGTAATCGCGACGCAGGTATTGGTCCGCCTCGGGGCAACCGACCGCCTTCAGGTTGGCCGCATCCCACTCAAGCGTCTTTCCCGTGCGAAAAGCAACGTTGCCCAGCAACACCGTCTCGGTCAGGGCCCCGGAGTAATCAAAGTTGCAGGTCGTGGGTGACCCCGTTTTGCAAGCCTGAATCCATTCTAGGTGGTGGCCTGCCGATTTCGGAATCACCTGGTCTGGCGGCTGATAGTCGGCAAACTTTTCCTTGGGCAGCAGAACCCGCTTCTGGTAATCGGCGAACAGCTTTCCATCGTCGCCCACAAACAACAGGCCCAGTCCCGGGGTCTCCTCGACACCAAGCTCGCGTTTCGCCATCTCGTGCGGCAGCTGATCACCGTCATACCAATGCAGTTTCAAGTTCGGCTCGCCTGGCCGCTCAAACTCGTAAAGCACCTTGAGTCCCAAAGGGCAAGTTTCCGGGTGAACCGCCGGTCCTTCGGCACGAACACGGACTGGATGCCGCAGCCCGAGCGCCCAAAATGGCAGATCCATCACATGACAGGCCATGTCACCGAGCGTGCCACCACCAAAGTCCCACCAGCGACGCCACTGCCCCGGGTGATATCGCCCCGTGACATACGGTCGCTCTGGTGCGGCCCCCAGCCAAAGATCCCACCTCAGGTTACTCGGCACTGGATCGGAGCCTTCCGGTCGCTCACCGCCGCCCCAACCTTTGCCAACCCAAACGTGGACCTCGCGAACCGTGCCAATCGCGCCCGATTGAATCAGCTCGACCACACGGCGGTAGTTGTCCGAAGCGTGGATTTGCGTGCCCATCTGAGTGGCGACTTTTGTTTCGGAAGCGACCCGTGCTACTAGCCTCGCCTCAGACACCGAATGCGTTAACGGTTTCTCGCAGTAAACGTGAAGCCCACGACGCATCGCCATCAGCGTGGCGGGGGCGTGCTGATGATCGGCCGTGCTGACCACCACCGCGTCGAGATCCGTACGCTCGAATAGCTTGCGGAAATCGTAGTACTTGTCTGCCTTGGGAAAGTGCATCGCCACATCGGCCAAGTAGTTGTCGTCGACGTCGCAAACGGCGACCACGTTCTCGCCGGCCACGCCCTTCACGTTTGCCCGCCCTCGGTTGCTAA
>CAYLRE010000232.1:0-7787 GCA_964385715.1 uncultured Planctomycetaceae bacterium | reverse complement strand
CGCAGCGGCACAGCAGGGCAAATGAGAGGAGGGGAGCAGACCTAGGGCGGTCAGGCACCGTCGGAACGACGCATCATGGGCGGGCGAGGTTCCCGCGTGGGCCACACCGTCGGGAGGGCGAGGTCGCGTGCGAGCCATGGTTGGTCCGCGAGTGGACGAACCATACCGTCCCACTCAGCACTGACAAAGCCAGTGGCACCCCAGCCAATCTGCCACGCACCCTATGCCGCGGCGGCGCGGTCGAGTTCCTTCGACAGGGCCAGCCATTCATCGCAGTACTTGCGATCTTCGGGCCGTTGCGATTGCCAGGTGTTGTAGCCCAGTCCCGCTTCTTGGCTGAACCAAGGTCCGCCGGTCGTGAAGTGGACATTGATCGGGTCGACATCGTGCGGCGAGTGGCCGTCGAGCCAGTTCCATTCTTCCGGCAGGTCACCGATCACATCGTCGTCGAGCCAGCGGAAGTTGTGCAGCCAGTTGCCTGGCTTGGTGTTGATGTCGTCGACCGTCAGATTGTGGTGCGCCGGGTGGCTGCAGTTGTAGAGCACGAAGCTCGACCAGTTCTTCCGCGAGTAAGACGTCTGGGGGCAGCCGTACATCTTCTTGAGCAGTTGGCCACCTTCGTCGTATTGATGCTGCACGCAACGGATCGCGTAGCTCTCCGGCTCAGCATACTCGTCGAACAGCCGGCAGGGATCGCTGCGGAAATACATGTCGCAGTCCATGAACACGGCCAAGCCTTCCATCTGGTTGAGGAAGGGAATGAGGAATCGGGTGAAGCTGAAGTCGGTCGAGAAGGGGCGGCCGTCGAAGGCGTCCTTCATGTGGTCGACTGGCTTGTCCGCCCACACGGTTGAATCGATGTGCGGAGCACGGCGATAGAGCCCCACGCGACGCAAGGCGTCGGCGTTGATGGTGACCACGTTCAGCGGCCTGGAGGCGTGACGCTCGATCGAGTTGATCAACACCTCGGTCGCCCGCTGCTCGCGCGCGTCGTAGCCGATGTAGATCGTGTCGAGCTTCTTGATGGGCTGGCCTTGGACATTCAGCACGGAGCGAAACATGGGTCATCCTTTCGCGCGAATATGGTGACGTCGCCGGCGCGACGTAATCGGTGTCTTGGTTGGCCGCGGCTTGCTGGCGAACCCGCGGCTTGCTGGCGAACATGGTTCGCTAGCGGCGAGAGCGTGCCTGCACGTTTTCTCTTATCGGACGGGTCGCTTGGTCAGTTGATCGCGAAACGCGATTTTGCGCGTGAGAAATTGAGAGCGCGTCTCAGCGTGCGGAGAGAGCGCAACCGCGCAGCAAAAACGCCTGACGTGGCGCCCCATGTCTCGCCAGGCGTTGTGGTTCTTGAATGCCGCGTGCTAGCAGTTCATGCAGATGCTAGCACCAGACGCACAGGTTATTTCTTGTGAGCCTTGTGACAAGCGGCACACGCCTTGGTCATTTCGCCAAAGGCGGTGTTGGCGGCGGCCAGGTCCTTGGCGTCCGCGGCGGCCAGTACGGCGGCACTTCCTTCACGAAGCGTCTGCGAGGCGGCGGTCGCCCAAGTTCCGTCCGGGCAGCGACCATCTTCCATGAGAATGTAGCTCGCTTCGTTCAAGAGAGCCGCACTCAAGGCAACCGCATCCCACGACTTGTCATCGGCCGGCTTGGCGTCGAGCGACTTCTTCAGGGAGCCACACTGGGCGGCGACCAGGCCCTTCATGAGTTGCTTGGTCAGGATCGGACGTTGCTGACCCTTGGTGACCTGGGCGCGAACGACGCTGGTTCCCACAGCGGCCAGAATCAGTCCAATCGTTGCCAAGGCCAAGAGGTTTCTATTTTTCATCGTTCGGATTCTCCCGGAGGTTGGTTGTGTGTGCGCGGCGCAAGCTGTCGACTCTAACGACTTCTGATTTAGTCGCCATGTTTAGGGCGACAGCGATATCGAAATCGGTCGCGGCGAATATCATAGGCACGACTGCCGTGGTCGGTAAACAGTCTGGCGGAAGAATGAGCCGAAAAAGTTCGCGGCCGGAAGCGATGGCCGGCAAAGAGTGTGCCTCTTGTGTGCCGATCCGCACGAAGTGGCGGTTGGAGAGTTCGGTTTTGGGATGGGATGACACGATCAACTGAGCACGGGAAATCTACATGTTTAGCCCCGAAGGGGCGCTGCCATATCAGCCCAGGGCAAAGCACGCGCCGAGCGGTAGCGAGGAAGTGCTGCCGCCCTGGGTTAGAATCACAGAGAACCTGTCGCGAGCCCTGTAGGGGCGACACAAGAAAATCACATTTGTTGCGCCCCTTCAGGGCTCAGAACATCTATAAGGTTCCATTGCCCCAGGACGTCGCTTCGCTTGGTGCTGGGCTGATATGGACCTGGCCCTTCGGGCCGTGGACTACCGCCCCACAAAAACTCAAGAATTCCCCGAAACCCTTGAGAAACCGGCGTTCTGGGCCCTCGGGGAACTTGTTGTGATTTTTTCCAACCCGATGTGGGGTTGGCAGCCTGCTTGGACATGTATGGGGTAGAGGGACACCAAAACACCACACAAACCGGGGAACAAAATCATGACCACGCTCAAGACCGCGCTCAACACCACCGCCGCCTGCCTGATCGCCGTCGCCTCCTTTGCCCTGGCCATGCCGACCTCGGCTAGCGATGTCACCAAGCAGTTTGAAGACGAAACACTGGTCTCCGTCGAAACGACCGCTGGCCCGACCGGCTTCGTCGCCCCCCGCGTCAACGATTTTGAAGTCATCCCCTGCGGCTGCGACAACAACGACTGCATGAACGATTAAACGACTGCACCCAAAAACACTTTTCATCTCCACGCCCCCTCAGCCCCGCCGGCCAAGCCCGACGGGGCCTTTCTTTGCGCGCGGTTGGTGGGAGGAGGGCGCGGCTCGCGTGCGAGCTGGGTGCCATGCCCACGTTCACGTGGGCATGTGGATTAACACGCGACGAAAGCATGCTCAGGGCAAGGGTGAGCATGGCACCCTAAGGACACCATCCAATCCGAATCACTCACTCGCCATCGATTTCCAGAACGCTGCCAGATCTGGCTTGGTATCGCGGAGGATTTCAAAGATAGCCGTGCGATCGGTGGCCGAAAGATGGGCGAAGTCTTCGCTCGTGTCTTCGCCTTGCAAGATCTCCCACAGCCGCGCGTAGACCTGGTGCTTAGAAACCTCTGGCAGGGCTTCGAAAGACTCGGAGTAGATCAGGTAGCTGCAAGGGTACTTGAAGAGTCGCGTCTTCATGTCGAGTTGTCGCAGCGAACGGCCCTGGCTGTCGTGCGGGCCTTCGGCAGAAAACTCCTCGGCGAAGCTGGACGTGCCTTCGATCGGGGCGCTGATCTCCGCTTCGCCTGAGAACAGCATGTACTTCACGAGCTTCTCGCTGGCGTTGCGAATGCGGCGGCGGCTCAAGTCGCTCACATGATCGGCCGGCCGCTGCAATGCCCGGTTCATGACCGCCGTGTCGTGCTTTACCACGCGGGTTTCGTAACTAGCCCGTGTGATCAGGTTGTGCATGGTGGCCTGATGCTCCAGGACCATGAGTGCTGTAATGTCGCTGTGCCGCGTGAGGTAGGCGCCGATTCGCGTGTGCCGCGAAAGGTCGGTGACGTTCGCACCCGCTTCCAGGTCGAGCAGTTCCGGTCGGTCGCGATCCTTAGAAATCACGTTGCCCATGTGGCGTTGGTCGCCGTGGGTGCCGGTGACGTACCAACCACCCCAGCGTTCCTTGAGAGGGCTGGTCTGGTCGGTGTTGAAGGTGCCGGCTCCGAAGTGCGGTTGGCCACTGGCGGCCGAGTAGACCGAACGGACGAAGTGGCCTGGCACGCCTTGGGTTCGCGAAGAGGCGTGGCAAGTCAGGCAGTTACCACGATCGCGAATGAACCGCGGGCGTTCGGTTTCTTCTTGGCTAAGGGTGTAGAACACGCCGCCCTGTTCGGGATCGACGGCCGAGACTTCGACGACGTCACCATGTTGGACCCAGCCGATGTAGGCGTTGTCGTTGAAGTAAATGGCTCGCGGCGTGCGCGGCGAAATGCGTCGCAACTGGAAGCTTGTTTTCGAGAAGACCAGCATCTGCGAGGTGGGTGAGATTCCGAGCGCGTCGAGCACCGCCGGCAGGTAGCCATGTCGCTCGTCGTATTCCAATGTCGCCTCGCCGGCGTCGAGCTTCTTCTGCAACAGCGCGACCGGATCTTTGGTTTCCGTGGTCGAATAGTTGATCGGGGCTCGATCGAATTCGATCTGCGCGGCCGCCGGCTGTGGGGCAATCCAAGCGACGGCCATCGCAATCAAGGCGACGATCAGCAGTCGCATGGCGCTGGACCAACGGAGGAGAGAGCAGAAGCAGGTGGGGCGATTCGTGTTCATGGTGGGAGAACGCGCGAGCGGGAGTGGATACGCGGGGGGAGGGGAGGCGGCGGAAGTCCTTGGCGGCTCGGTCCGCGCGGCCATCCCCTCCAACAATCATCCTCTTAAACGGCCGACAGTTCAAACAGTTCCTTTGGGGGCTCTGGTTCTGTCAGTTTCAGATCGAACGTCTCTTGCAGAATTTTGAAGACGTTGGGGGTGATAAACGCCGGAGGCGCCGGGCCGAGGCGAATTCCTTTAACTCCCAGGTGAAGCAGCGTCAGTAGCACCGCGACCGCCTTCTGTTCGAACCAGGAAATCAAAAGCGTCAGCGGCAAATCGTTGACGCCGCACTCGAAAGCTTCGGCCAAGGCGGTGGCGACTTTGATCGCACCATAGGCGTCGTTGCATTGTCCCATGTCGAGTAGACGTGGCAGCCCGGCCACGGTTCCGTAGTCGTGTTCGCGAAT
This sequence comes from uncultured Planctomycetaceae bacterium, assembly GCA_964385715.1. Classification (GTDB taxonomy): domain Bacteria; phylum Planctomycetota; class Planctomycetia; order Pirellulales; family UBA7805; genus MB-PLM-2. The sequence continues at coordinate 2,967 of CAYLRE010000232.1, read as the reverse complement.
GCGGAACTTGCCGCAACCGAGCGTGAGAATGACCGACTCTTGCGGAGCCGCTTGGGCACTTTTGGTGAAGTAGTTGCGACCCGACTCGGCACCGTCGCAACCGCCGATCAGGTAGAAGTGTTTGATCTCGCCTGACTTGACCGCTTCGACAATCTTGTCGGCCAGGCCGAGAATTGCCGAGTGATGGAAGCCGACGGTCGATTCGCCTGTCTTGTTCTCCGGCAACGGCTCGCACTGCTTGGCCATTTCGATGACTGCCGAGAAGTCGTTGTCGGTGATACGGGTTCCGCCCGGCACGGCCGTGATTCGCGTTGTGAAGAGGCGATCTTTGTACGACTCCCAGGGAATCAATACGCAGTTCGTGGTCGCCACGATGGGACCGGAGAATTGCGAGAACTCGATCTCTTGATTCTGCCAGGCGGTGCCGTAGTGGCCGGCCAGGTGAGCGTGCTCGCGAAGTTTCGGATAGCTGTGGGCCGGCAGCATCTCGCCGTGGGTGTAGACATTAACGCCAGCGTCGGCCGCTTGTTCCAGGAGGGCTGCCATGTCGACCATGTCGTGCCCGGTGACCAAGATGCCAGGGCCCGCCTTGGTTCCTTCGTAAACGGAGCTGGGCGAAGGCGTGCCGAACTTTTCGCTGTGACCTTCGTCGAGCATCTGCATCACCTTGAGGTTGATGCGACCGCATTCGAGCACCAATTCCAGCAGGCTCTCCAGATCGAAGTTCACGTTGGTGAGCGTGGAGAAAAGGGCCTCTTCAATGAAGGCGTTCACCTCTTCGTCGGTCTTGCCCAGGCGACGGGCGTGATTGGCGTAGGCCGCCAGACCTTTGACACCGTAAAGCAACGTTTCCTGCAGCGACTGGACGTCTTCGTCTTTGCCGCAGACGCCGATGTCGACACAACCTGTTCCATTCGAGGTCTGTTCACATTGATTGCAGTACATGGTGAGAGAATTGCTCCTGTGTAATGCGTCTGGGGTTGGTTGAGGGGTGCCAGTGCTGGCCCTGTTGTCGAATTACAGCCCAGCAGTGTGATTGCCAATCGTTTGTTTGTTGTGAAGCTGCCGGCCTGAGCTCGGCTGTCGCCGCATCGTCGTATGGTCGTGTCCCTCACTTACGTTTCGGGTTAGGACTGTCGCCTCGTGCTCGCTGGCCGACTGGTCTCAGACACACGATCTGACGGGCCGCAGGCGGCTGGGAGAAACCGCCTTTGGCCCTCGTTTTGGTGACGTATTCGATTCTAGGAGAAGTAAACTGGACGTCAAGGTCCAGTTATCCTATATTGGGTTGACGTTCGGCAAAGGCGTGCGTTTTGTGCCCAGTAGACCGTGCGAAAACGATCGACAGTAGCCGCGGCTGTGTTTGGAATCGACCGCCCGGTGAGGGCTGCGACACCGAATCGAGGACTCGTAATCTTGACCCCGTGTGTGCCGTGCGAAGGGGCACAGAGCGAGCGGTTTCGCTCGCTCGTGTAGCGAGGTTAGGAACGAGAATACACAAGAATAGTCATCGACGACTTTCGAGGAGGCGATTATCTCACCATGAAAACGATTGACGAAGCGAAATTGGAAGTCGACACGGCGTATCGATACCAGTACGTGGCCGAGTTTATCGGTTTCACGGAGGGAGACGGAGCCGCGATCAATCGTGCCGCGGCCCAGATCGCGCCGCGAGTATCTGGAATGGTTGCGCGGACCTACGAGAAGCTATTGGCCTATGACGCCACCGCGCGTCACTTCGTCGAACGACAACATGGCTACGACGGGCCACTGCCGGAATCGCTTGCCGATTTGAGCGAGAACCACGAACAGATTCAGTTTCGCAAAGAGCATCTGTCGCGATACTTCATGCATTTGGTTGGTCGTCCGCACAACGACAAGATGGCCAGCTATCTCGACATGGTCGGCAAGATGCACACGCCGGCCGCCGGCAACGACCAGATCGATGTTCCGCTGGTGCAGATGAACGCCCTGATGGGCATGATCGCCGATGTGCTCTTCGAGGCGATTCTGGAATTGGAGATCGAAGACGCGGTCAAGCACCGCATGCTCCGCGCATTCAACAAGTTGCTCTGGATTCAGAATGACTTGATCACACGTCACTATGCCCGTTCGATTGGCGATGCTTGTGAGGCGGCCGCATCCTAACGACGAGCAAGCCGCTAGCTCGCTCATTTAGAAATCAGATTGTCCCCACTTACTAAGGAATAAATCCATGCAGCAAATTGACGAAGCCCGACTGGAGTCGGATCTGGAATACCGCTTTCAATACTTGGCCGGCTTCATTGGGTTCGGCGAGGAAGATATCAAGGCCATTCATGGTGCGGCCGAAGCACTCGGGCCCGTGGTTCCGGATTTGGTCGACGCGGTCTACTACAAGTTGTTCTCCTACTCGTCGACCAAGCGACACTTTGTGCCTCGCCAGTCCGGCTACGAAGGTGACACGCCGGAGGACATCGATTCGCTGTCGCTCGATCACGAGATGATCGAGTTTCGCAAGCAGCACCTAGCCCGTTATCTGACCGCCCTGGTGACACGCGATTACAACGCCAAGCTGGTCAGCTACCTCGACATGGTCGGTAAGATTCACACGCCGGCGGTCGGTAGCAAGCAGCTCGACGTTCCGCTGGTGCAGATGAACGCCCTGATGGGCTTCGTTGCCGACGCGATCACGGCGACCGTCCTTTCGCTGGGACTCGAGCGTGACACGGAAGTTTGCACCTTGCGTGCCTTTGGCAAGTTGCTCTGGATTCAGAACGACCTGATCACTCGCCACTACCAAGCATCGCGAGATGAAGTCGGCGAGGCGGAACCGGCCATGGGGTAGGGAGCCGATGCTGGCAGTTGGTCATTGCTCTTGTCAATTGGCGTTTTCTGCAGCGGACTAGTGGAGTATTCGCAAGTGATTGCGCTGTAAGGAATTGTGTTGGCAATCTGTGGGCGCGTTTTGGGTGGGGATGGTCGTCG
>CAYLRE010000231.1:0-7891 GCA_964385715.1 uncultured Planctomycetaceae bacterium | reverse complement strand
ATTTTGAGCCCTCAAAGAATCAAGCTCGCAGCTGTCATTTTGCCCCGCTGCAGTGACCTCGTCTTCGTGTTCCAGGAAACAGAGGCCGGCTACCTGCATTGCACATTAGTGCCAACAGACGTGCATCGCCATCGCCCTCCGAGGTATCGGGCGATTACTTGACAGCAGGCACGATCGTTCGTGTACAATCGGCCCCGTCAGATTTGACAGGGCTTGTGGCAGAACCCAAGAGATTAGCGTAGGTTTGATCGGTGCGCGTATCCGCTAAAGACAAGAGGCATGCTGCGCAGATCGTCAACGCGCTCAAGCAAGAGTATCGTTACGCTCGTTGTTCGCTTGTCTTTCAGTCGCCGCTTCAATTGCTCGTGGCGACAATCCTGTCGGCTCAATGCACGGACGAGCGCGTCAACATCGTAACGAAATCGCTCTTCAAGAAGTATAAGACGGCGTCCGACTTCGCGAAGGTTCGTTTGTCGACGCTCGAACGGGCCATCAAGAGCACGGGCTTCTATCGCAACAAAGCCAAGAATATCAAAGCGTGCTGCCAAGAACTGGTCGATCGGTATGGGGGTGATGTCCCGCGCGAGCTTGAGCTTCTCGTTGAACTTCCTGGTGTCGGTCGCAAGACGGCCAACGTTGTCCTCGGAACGGCTTATGGAATTGCCGGCGGGGTTGTCGTCGATACCCACGTAGGGCGAATCGCCAAACGTACCGGCATGACGAAAGCCGACTCCAAGGACGCGGTCAAGATCGAGCTTGATCTCAACGCTCGAATCGAGCGCAGGGAATGGATCGACTTCAGCCATCGGGTCATCGCCCACGGTCGGGCGATCTGTACCGCTCGCAAGCCAAAATGCGAGGAATGCATGCTGGAGGAGACCTGCCCTCGCGTCGATGTCCGCTGATCGACCGCCTCTTTCCGGCCCTGTGCCCCTTCGGATTCCGGGGCTCCGGGCGCATCTCGCCCGACGGTCCGTATCGGCTCGGCCGCCCCTGTGGTACGATCGCTTTCGTGTTGGTATCGTCGATGTGGCCCGTTGGCACGAACACGGCGGTTGAGGGCTTTCCGCGTGAAGGCCGATCCACCGTAAGAGCCGAGCGACGGCGAGATTGCACCCCGTGATCTTCCACTTCCTTTGTCACTGAGGAGAAGCGACCGATCATGATCCTCTCTGGTCAGGAAATCCAGAAACGCTTGGGCGAGAGCGTTGTCATTGAGCCGTTCGACGAGCAGAATCTCAACCCCAACAGTTACAACCTCACGCTCCATGACGAACTCATGGTGTACGAGGAAGTGGTGCTGGACATGAAGAGCGCCAATCGCGTGCGGCGAATTGAGATTCCCGCCGACGGATTGGTGCTTAGTCCCAATCAGCTCTACTTAGGCCGTACGGCGGAGCGAACCGAAACGCACGACCTCGTGCCGATGATCGAGGGCCGCAGTAGCGTTGGAAGACTAGGGCTCTTCGTGCACGTTACGGCCGGGTTCGGCGACGTCGGATTCTGCGGGTACTGGACGCTGGAAATGTTCGCCGTTCAGCCGGTTCGCATCTATCCTGGCGTGCCCATCTGCCAGATCTTCTATCACGAGCTGACCGGTGAATTCAGCGAGTACGATAGCGACAAGTACCAACACAACCGCGACATTCAACCGAGTTTGTTGTTCAAGGAATTGAACCCCGAAGAAGATGACGACGAGCAACTCAAGCTCGACTTTGGGCTAGAACGGTCGCACAGCTAACGATCGTTATCAGGGACGGTTATCGCTGATCAGTCAGGCGAAGATTTGCGCAAGCTCGATGCAGACGGCAACGATCACCGTCGCCACGGCAACGGCGCCGATTAGCAATTTGGCCAGGCTGCCAAAGATGCGTCCCCAGAAGGCGGCTTTGCCGACTTGCCAGCTCTCTTCCGACGATCGGCCCTTAAGCGTTTCGCCCAGGATCGCTCCCATCAAGGCTCCCAGTCCCCCCACCAAGAGCGCGCCGATCAGAACGCCGATGATCGGCACCACCGACCCACCAAACGCAGCACCCGCGATCGCACCGACAAACGAGCCGACAATGGCCAGCACGGCCGCCCGTTTGCTGCCCCCTGCCTTGGCCGCTCCCATGCTACTGGCGGCGAACTCGACCAACTCCGCAACGAGTGCCAATCCCACCACGGCCACTACGATCCAAGGGCTGAGTCCCGAGCCGTCTTTCGGTGTCAGAAAGTACCAATAGGCCGTCGTCGCAGCGGCGACCAGCCAGTTGCCAGGCAGTGAAAGCAGATTCAGCATCCAGAATGCCACGATCGCAATCACAAACAGAATGGTTACGGCGATAAACATCGTGGGGGCTGCCAAATGGATTCGCTACAAAACGGAAAATCGGTCTAGCCCATCTTTCGCCCCCGCCCGGCATAGTTCAAGTGGCGAATTGCCCTAAGGGTAGCCGCTTTCTTGAGCGGGAGCCTATAATTGAGGTTTGTCGATTATCTGCTTGATACCCTTGTGCCTGCTTGGATTAGCTCTCTAAGCATTCGTGCTTCTAGGGAATCCCATCGTGGCCGATGAGGCAACTCGTGGCCGGCGAATGAGCAGACGAAGTACCGCTGAATAACCGTGCGAGACTTGTTGATTGATGTCGAAATCGTCTGATACTTCACGTACCGCTCGGCCCGCGGCCGAACAGCCGCCGAAATCGTCTCGCGCCGCCGAGGCGAATCTCTTTCTGTACTTGGCGATGTGGGCTGTCTGGGCCATCGGTCTTGGCGTCACCCTGTTTCTCAAATGGTCCACCAGCGACGACGGCTTGCCGCCCGGTTGCGGATCTGGCGGCGGCTGTGGAGTCGTTCTGACCAGTGACTACAGTCGTGTGCTCGGGGTATCGCTGACAACTTGGGCAATTGGATTCTATATCGCGGCGGGCATCGCCTTGGTGGCTGCCAGATTCAGTTTCCAAGTATCGCTGGCGCCACCATTCTCTCTACTCTTGGCGGTGGCCACCGCCGTGGGGGTCGGAGCCGGTGTTTGGTCGATTGCGATCATGGCCTTCAAGCTAAACGACTTCTGCATGTACTGCTTAACGTTGCACGGCTGCAATTTCGTATTCTTTGTGCTGGCGATTATCTACGCCCGGCAAGACTGGCAACACCGGCAGTACCGCCGTTGGAAAGCAAACGTACCGCTGTTCCCCTCGACGCCGATCCTCATGCACGCTGCACTCGCGGTGCTCCTCGTGTCCGGCCAGGCCGTTGCCATGAGCCTATTTCACAGCGGCCCATCAAGCGACAAGGCCCACCTTGTTGCTGTCAAGCTAACATCCGATCTCGATATCAAGTCGATTGGCGATGTCTTCGATCAACTCTCAGTCGACGGAAAGTTTGCCAAGGGAAAACCGATCTGGACTAGCAAAGGGCCGCGTGACGCGAAACACCGAATCGTCACCTATAGCTGCTTTACTTGCCCGCATTGCAAACGCGTGAACAACGTCGTGAAGGCGATGATGAAGCGTTACCCGGGTCAGCTTCGCGTCGACATGCGATTCTTTCCGCTCTGGAAATGTAACAAGCTGATGAATCCAGTCTTGTTCACCGAAGAGCACAAGTATGCCTGCAAGTTCGCCCGGTTTGCGGTTGCGGTGGCGATTGCCGAAGCCGACAAATTCGAGCAGTTCGCCGACTGGGCCTACGACAACCAGGGAGAAATCACGGACAAACAGGCCCTTGAGAAAGCCCACGCCCTGGTCGGGAAAGAGAAGTTTGAAGAGGCATTGCAATCGGAAGAACTCTGGATGCGAAGCCGTCAGGACATCAGTCTGGGAGCCAAGTTCGGCTTGACCGGGGTTCCGAATATCTTCTTGCCGAAGGGCCAGGTCTACGGCGGCCTGAGTTTCGACAGCCTGGAAACGCTGTTCATGGAACAATTCGGCTGGGAACAATCGGACGTCGAAGTCCAACTCTCGGAAGAAGACCAGGGCATTGTCGTTGTCTCGGGTAAGGATCTCTTCAAGATCGCACAGGCGGGACGAGATGCGGAGACGAAAGGCAGGTATCAACTCGCGGTTCAGAAATATGAACGAGCGCTCGAGTTGCGTCCCGACTGGGTGCCCATCCTGCTCGACTACGCTTGGCTGTTGTCGACCTGCCGAGACAACAAGATTTTCGACGGCGATAAAGCAGACGAAATCATGCTCCGAACTCGCCCAGCGGTAGAAGCCTTGGAAAAGCACGTTAATGAAATGCCCAATGAATCCGCGCATGAAAAGAAAAAGAAGAAGCAAAGCGAGGCAGCGATGGGCGGCATTTGGGCTCAGTATCACGAGGTGACCGCGGCCGTTCATGCGGCCAATGATCGGTTTCGTAAGGCCGAACTTTCGCTCGACCGAGCAATTCGTTACTCCAAAGAGCGCAGGAAGCCTAAGGTACAAGAGACCCTTGAGAAGCGGCTTCACGATTTCTACCGCCGTAACAAACAGTTCCGCAGCGTCGAGCAGACGCCGCGAGGCCGCCGTTAACAAGTCGTCGCAGGGAAGTGCGACCCCGCCAAGCGCGATCGCCGCAGTGCGACGCGCCCTCGACTACATCACGGCGAAATAGTTGTCGCAAGCGAAGTCGAACATCTCCGGCGTCATCCGCGGTTCGACCTTCTGGTAGTGACAGAAATTGCGAATCTGCATCAGCAAATCACGCGGCTGGCAGCAACGAAACGGGCGATCGACCGCCTTGTAGTGTTTCTCGATCAGATGATCAACGGCCTCAGCGTCGAATTCGCAACCCACGATGGGGGCCATGATTTCAAACAGCTTGCGGAAGTTGGTCTCAGAAGGATCGACCGCTTCGATCTTGTAAGGAATACGTCGCAGAAAGGCTTCGTCGACCAGATCTTTCGGTTCCAAGTTCGTCGAAAACACGATCAGCTGATCGAATGGTACCTGAACCTTCTTCCCGTTTGGCATGTTTAGGAAGTCGTAACGCTTTTCCAGCGGCACGATCCAACGATTCAACAGCTCGTCCGTGCTCATTCGTTGGCGACCGAAGTCGTCGATCACCAAAGTGCCACAGTTACTCTTCAACTGGAGCGGGGCCTCAGAAATTCCAGTCTCTCCGTTGTAGCCCACCTCCAGACTGTCCATCGTCAATTCGCCACCGACCACGATCGTCGGGCGTTCAATACGGATCCAGCGGCGGTCGATTTTGCTGTCCTGCAAAAGGCCACTGCCAGCAGGCAGCGGAGCCTCCTCGTGGTTCACCGGGTCGAACAGGCGAATAATCTCGCCGTCGACTCCGATCGTGCGCGGGATCCAGACCGTCTTTCCAAAGCAGCCAGTCACTCGTTCCGCGATGCTCGTCTTGCCGTTGCCGGGAGCACCAAACAAGAACAGTCCACGTCCGGAGTTGATCGCCGGACCGAGACGTTTGAGCATGTTCTTGTCAATCAACAGATCCTCAAACGCACGATGCAGATCCTCGGCCGTGGGGTGCTGCCCGTTGAGCGATTGCGCACTCACGCTGGCGATGTAATCGGACAGGGCCACCGGTGCGGCACCACAATACGCACAATGCTCGGCCAGACGCCGGGCTCGCTCGCGACCGGTATCGGTCAATGTGTAGATGTAATCGTTCATCGGAGCGGAACCCCGATGGGCCACCAGTTGTTCTCGCTTGAGCGATGCAAGCAAGCTCTCGATCAACAGGAAGGGCAGCATCACCTGATCGCTGATCTCTCGGCCGGCCGCGTCTCCGCGGGAGAGCAGGTACTTGAGCATCAACGCTTCGACTTCGCTGTTGGTAAGTTTGGCTTCGGCGAACGAGGTCGGTTCGCGGGGAGCAAACGTGTCGTCTCCCACCAGATTCGTAATGCTGGCGATCGAGTTCGAGCCACCGATCGGAACTTCGCCACTAACGACGGGCCCTCGCGGGGTCGAAGTAGCCTCATCTTGGGTGTCGGCGGCCAGGGCGGCCGCAGGCATCTCCACTTCCGCAGGCATTTCCACGGCGCCATCGCCGGAAGCACCGGGAACACCACCATTGTCGACGGCCTCTCGCACCCGACCGAGTAATTCTTCGAGCTTCTCGTCAGCCGTGGCTTCGGCCGCGTCGGCAGCCGGCGTGGTGACAACTTCGTCCCACACCTCAGCCGAACCAGTGGAAAGCTGCGAGAGAAGATCTTCCGAGGGTGTTTCAGGCATCTGCGTGGCTCGGTCTGCTAAAGATAGGAAGCGACGAATGGTGATAGTGCGGTGCAACTTTGGCGAGGCGCATACATGTCCTGGCACAATGGTCCATCACAACCTTATGTCTGGAACCAGAACGGGTCAAAACAGGATGGGCCGCCGCATTGGCGCAGCAGAAACCTGACTTCCGCCGAGCCTAGTTGAACCGGTTATTCCGGCTGTGATAACGCGGAAGACCGTGTCACTGGAACGGCAGCTGAGAGAATCGCAACTCGCGTCGACCGTCAACTCTCGGCTACTTGTCGAGCGACTTTACGCGGATGTTGCGGAATTCGACGCGGGAGCCGTGACCACAGAAAGCGATGTAGCCCTTAGCTCGCTTCAACCCAGGATGGGCGTTGCCGTCAGCCGTGGTGGGATCGCTCGCCTTTTCGATGTCGGCGTCGACGATGGTGGCACCGTTGAGTTTGACCACGACATGCTTCCCGCGACAGGTAACTTCCTGTGAGTTCCATTCGCCGACCGGCTTGAGGTGCCCCGTTTTGGCCGCCACAACGCCATAGATCGAACCGTGAACCTGCCAAGGCTGCAAGCCAGGCCACTTCTTCGAGGAGTTATCGAGAATCTGGATCTCCATGCCGGCGTAGGCCGGATCGCCATCGCGGGGTGTACGAACGCCGAGGCCGTTGTTCGCGTCGGCGGTCAGCTTGAATTCAAAGCGGAAAACGAAGTCGCCATATTCCTCGTTGGTGAAGAGCCGGCCCCCTTTGTCCTTCAGGCAGACGATCACACCGTTCTCAACCACATAGCCACCCGGATAACTCGGCGTCCAGCCATTGAGCGTCTTGCCGTCGAACAGCGTCACAAACTCCGCATCGGCCTTGCTCTCGTTTGCCGACTTGTCGCATTTCTTCTCCGCCGTGGCTTCCGCGGTGTCATCGGCCAGGGCGGTGACGCCGGTCGTTAGAAGCACCCCACCGAGTACCAAGGCAACAAGTAGTGCGGCGGTTGTTTGCCGGGCCAGAAAAATTCGCATGCGGAGCATCATCGGTCCTCGAAGAATGGCTTGGTCGTCGATAGGGCATGGTCGCCCGGAAAATCAACAGTTCAGTTCGCTCCATATTACGCCCCTGCGGCGGCGTTTTCCAGCTGGAGAGTCGAGGCCGTCTTGGTTGTATTCCGCATGGCGGGGCCGGCAGCAGGGCGAATCAGGGGTAATTAGGACGAACTGCACGCCAGGCCGGTTATGAGTTAAACTCGAATGGTACGCGGATTTTCGAGCGAAGTGACTCCCTTGCAGACAGGGCGGAGTCAGCCCCCTGAAACTAATTGTACGGGGGACGCCGTAAAGCCCGTTGTGCGGGGGCAGAGACCGAGCCCACCCAGCCTTCCTCCTGGCGATCGACAGAACCGGAAACCTATGGCACTGAATCAACAACAAGGCACGCTTTGGTTTACCCTGCGACACCTCGTCGCGGCGGCCGCGCTGGTTGCTCTCGGCGCGACTATCTACTCGGGCACGTACGAACATCCCTTCGCCTTCGACGACAACAACGCGATCAAGGACAATTCGCATGTTTGGATGAGTGATTTCTCCACATCCAAACTGTACGACGCCGCTTACAAGAGTCGTGACGACGGCCGTCGACCGGTCGCTTTTGCCTCTTACGCGCTCAACTACTACTTCGGCGACGGGCTCAAGCCGTACGGATTTCACGTCGTCAACACGATCA
>CAYLRE010000230.1:0-7913 GCA_964385715.1 uncultured Planctomycetaceae bacterium | reverse complement strand
CTGAGCGAGGTTACGGGCGGAGATGACAGCCTCAAGCGTTTCCACCGAGCTGCTCAGCAAGACTACCCTGCCTGGCAGAAGAAGTGGGCACCCGGCGCCAACGTGCTGGATTTTCGCGATCGCTAGAAAGGCCTGCTGCGGACCAAGTTAGGGGCTCTTTCGTTATGCGGCAACAGGTCGCCGACTACCGGGTGGAAATCGGTCCGTCTACACTAATGGGCTCGCTCGAAGCGGTTCGATCGACCATAGCTCGCAACACTCTTGAACGCCTGACATCGCGCTCGCGCGTTCGACAATGCAATAAGGAACAAGAACGATGAAACGCCTGCCTGCCCTACTCGCGACCGCGCTCCTGCTACATGGCCTCCTTCTGCCCCTGTCGGCGGTGGCGGAAGATATTCCCAAGGACTACAAGCTGATTTACTCGCAGGACTTCTCGAATGACAAGGCGTTGGAGGATTTCGTCTTCAGTTCGCCGAACGTCTATAGCGTGGTCAAAGCGGCCGATGGGCGCAAGGCCTTACATCACGGCAAGGGAGAGAAGGGTAAGCCGGAGACGCACAACAATTACAAGCCGCCGCACCGTTCGCCGTACAACATTGCTCTGTTGGCGACGCATAAGTTCGGCAGCTTTGTGATGGATTTGGAGATGCAGCAGACGGGACACGAATACGGGCATCGTGACGGTTGCCTGTTCTTTAACTTTGTTGATCCAGCGAACTTCTACTATTCGCACATCGCCACCAAGTCCGATCCGCGGGCCCATCAGATCATGGTTGTCGACGACGCCCCGCGAACGATGATTTCCGACTTCACGACCAAGGGCCACGACTGGAAGAAGCCGACGGACTGGCACAAAGTCCGCCTCGTCCGCGATTTGGACAGCGGGAAGATTGAAGTCTACGTGAACGACATGAAGAAGCCGATTCAGACCGCGACCGACAAAACGCACGGTGCCGGCTACATCGGTTTCGGCAGCTTCGACGACGAAGGGAGCGTCACCGCGATCAAGATCTACGCGAAAGACGCCAAGCAGGAAAAGGCCTCGTTCTTCAAGCCGAAGAAGTAGTGAGCCAGGGCTTGACTGCCGGCTTTGCTTTGGCATCGTCCGGCCTCAATGAGCGCTCGTCGCGAGCGTGATTTGAGTCTGGAATAGGTGCGATTGGGAAGTGTATTCGGGACCCGTCATGACAGAAAGTCTGTCTTTGCAGCCGCGAAATTCTTGGGACTTGCTTTCGCTTGTGCGAGAATTGCACCAACACCGATTTGTATCTCGCGTACCCATTCCGTGATCCAGACCCGTCCTATGAAGTCGCTATCCCTTCGGTCATTCGCTACTTGGATCTTCGTCGTGCTGGTCGTGGCGATCGCGAACTTCGCCGCGGGACGACTAGGGTTGCTGTTGGCCGTCCCGCCTGGCTATGCGTCGCCAGTGTTTCCCTCGGCCGGCATCGCTCTGGCTGCGACCCTGCTGTTTGGTTATCGCGTCTGGCCAGGCGTTTTTTTGGGTTCGATCGCCATTAACTACTCCCTTGATCCTGCGGTGGCGGTCAGTATCGCAGCTGGTTCGTCCGTACAAGCGATCATCGGATCCGCGCTGATTCGTACGGTGGTCGGGTTCCCGGTATCCCTTGCCGATGAGCGGGCGATCGCCAAGTTCTTAGTTCTTGGCGGGCCGGTTTCTTGCCTCATAGCTTCTGTGTGGGGAAATGTAACACTCTCCTACGCCGGTTTGCTTGATCAGAACGGAATCTATCATTGGTTCACCTGGTGGGTTGGAGACTCCATCGGTGTCGTGGTGTTTTCTCCCCTATTACTCGCCCTGCTTGGAGAACCTCGCGATGTATGGAGACCGCGGAGGCTCACCTTGGGACTGCCGGTCATCATGGCACTCACGGCCGTGGTCGGTCTGCTTTACTACGCCCAAGCGAAAGCCGAGTCGGATACGCGACTCAAATTCCACCGCCTCGCTGACAATGTCTCCAACGACATCGAAAACAAGATTCAAACTTATCTGGAGACGATGAATTCGGTTGCCGGTCTCTATGACAGTAGTGAGCAGGTCAGTCGACAGGAATTTCGTCGTTTCGTTGAACGAGCACTAACCCGACAGCCCGGCATCTCCGCGCTCGGATGGGTTCCCCGTGTGCGAGAAAACGAGCGGGCCAAGTACGAGCAAATGGGCCGCGCAGATGCTGCCACGGAAACTGACCCGGCGGTCCGTGAAGGGCTCGCGAACTATCGAATCAAGTGGTGGAAGGCACCCAATCAATGGCTCCCGTACGAAGGCTACGAACCGCTGGAGATCTATCCGGTTCATTTCATTGATCCTTTTCAAGGGAACGAAGCTGCGCTGGGCATCGATTTAGCGTCCAATCCGGCTCGCCGTGCGGCGCTGCGGGCTGCTCGACACTTTGACCAGCCGATTGCGACGGGCCCACTCAAACTCGCCCAAACTCCAGGGAGCACCGACGAGAATGGGCATACGCAACTAGCCGTGCTGTTGGTCGTTCCGATCTATCCGAACGGAGCTCCGCGGGAAGGCCTGGATGATCGAATTACGCATCTGCGCGGTTTTGCAAGTGGCGTGGTGCGATTGCATGATCTCGTTAGCACCGCTTGTTCGTCGAATGATTTGGCAATGGTCAATTTGTCGATCGTCGACGATACGTTTGGTGCGCGGGTTTATGGTGAACCGACCGAAGCGGACGCGGATACGATTCCACGGGAAGGCAAGGAGCTTCAGCACATTGCCCGGGTTGAGGTGGGCGGACGGCCTTGGAACGTGGTTGTTACGCCAAGTAGCGCCTTCATCGCGGACTCACGTCAACGGCAACTGTGGGGGGAACTGACGCTGGCCTTTCTCGCGGTAATGGCCGTCGTTAGCTCTACCTTGGTCGTCACTGGTCGCCGCCGCCAAGTCGAGATTCTGGTTGAAAAGCAGACGGAGGAACTTCGCTCCGAACGAACGCTGTTGCGTCGCTTGATCGATATTCAGGAGCAAGAACGACGGCTCGTCGCGCACGACATTCACGATGGATTTGTTCAAGACATCGTGGGAGCCCACTTTCACGTGCAGTGCATTGACACCGATGCAGAACCGGAGGCCAACGAACGGACAGCCGAGCGCGTTGGCGACTTGCTTAAAAAAGCGATCGCCGAGGGGAGACGGCTGATTCGTGACCTGCGGCCGATGGTGCTCGATGAATCGGGGGTGATCGAGGCGATCGAACATTTCTTGGCCGAACAACGAGAGAGCGCAGACCTGGTCGTCGCCTTTGAGCATGAACTCAAGGCCGAAAGGCTCGATGCCCGTACTGAAGGCGTTCTATTTCGAATCGTGCAAGAAGCGATTTCCAATGTTCGGCGACACGCCAGAACGAATCACGCCGCCGTGCAACTGGAACAAAACAACGGGTCGATTCATCTTACCATTCGCGATCAAGGTACCGGTTTTGATCTCGGTACCGTCCGTCAGGATAACTTCGGTTTGCGAGGTATCTATGAACGGGCTCGTCTCTCCGGCGGACATGCCGAGGTTACCAGCACCCTCGGTGGGGGCACCATCATTTCCGTGACGATTCCGGCGCTGCCGTCGCAGTAGGAAAGACGGGGCGGTCGGTTAGCGGCCCTATTGCGACGCCTCGCTCTGCTCCCACTCGATTTCACAGTTCGGCAGGGCTCGCAACCGCTTACTCATCCGCCGGCAAATCGTGCCCCGGAAGATCGTGTCCCATCTTGTCACGCTTGGTGGCGATGTAGCGGGCGTTGTGTTCGTTGATCGGCGGCAGGATCGGTACTTGATCGACTACCTCTAGATCGAAGCCGCCGTAAATAAAAGCGTCGGTCTTCTTTGGATTGTTGGTCAGCAATCGCACCTTGTTGAGTCCGAGATCCTTGAGCAGCTGAATCCCCACGCCGTAGTCACGTGAGTCGGCTTTGAAACCGAGGGCGTGATTCGCCTCGACCGTGTCCATGCCTTGGTCCTGCAGGGCGTAGGCCTTGATCTTCTCGACCAGCCCGATGCCGCGTCCTTCCTGCGGCAAGTAGACCAGCACGCCGGTTCCTTCAGCGCCGATGGTTTCCAATGCCATTTGCAGTTGATCGCCACAATCGCAGCGAAGTGAGCTAATCAGGTCGCCGGTAAAGCAGGAAGAGTGCAAGCGAACGAGCGGAGCCGCGACCTTATCCGGCTCACCCATCACAAATACGATCGGCTGCTGCGACTCGTACTTAACGCCATAGGAGATAATCTTGCCGTTGCCGTACTTCGTCGGCATCTCGGCCTCCGCCGTGCGGTAAACAAGCTTCTCCTGCTGCCTGCGATAGCGAATTAGCTCTTCGATTGTGATGATCTCAAGCTCGTGTTCTTCGGCCAAGGCGAACAGCTGATCGCGGCTGGCGCGGTCGCCTTCGTCATTGAGGATTTCGCAGAGCACACCGGCCGGCTTGCGATTGGCAAGTCGTGCCAGGTCGACGGCCGCCTCGGTATGTCCGGCGCGACGCAACACACCACCTTCTTTGGCCACAAGCGGAAACAGGTGACCGGGACGGACGAAGTCGCTTGCCTGGGAATCAGGGGCGACGATCGCCCGAATCGTATCGGCCCGTTCTTGGGCAGTGATGCCCGTCTTGGCGGTGCGGTGGTCGATTGGAATCGTGAAAGAGGTTCCCAGGGGGGCCGTGTTGTCGTCGACCATGGGACCAAGCTCAAGCCGCTGGCAGACGTCAGGCAGGATCGGCATGCAAAGCTGACCGCGGCCGTGGGTGATCATGAAGTTGACGATCTCCGGCGTTACCGTTTCGGCGATGCAGACGAAGTCTCCTTCGTTCTCGCGGTCCTCGGCGTCGACCACGATCACCACTTCCCCTCGGCCGTAAGCTTGGATGACGTCTTCGATTTTGGAATATTCTTGTGACAAAGCGGGTACCCTACGGCAACAAACTGGCAGCAAATGAGGTCGAGCGTGCAAACGGTGGATATGCGATCCGCCAAAATGTAGGGCGAGTCGCCGGCAGGTGGGAAAGAAAGCGAGAAATTCGTGCCTAGCAGCCAAAATGCTCCAGGTATCTGACGATTCTCGCCGCAGCTGCCATGCTAGCGGTTTCACACTCCGCGGCGCTGCTGGCATTTCGTCCGGTCGCGCTCCATCGCTATTATATAGGGTAACCAAGGGGAAACCAGAGTTGAGCGGGAGCCGGTGAGATGATTCGACCAGGTGGTGCTGCGATTGTAGCGATCCGGTATTTGGTACTGGCCGCCGCCGGCCTGGGACTTGGCGTGCTTTCGACCGTGAGTCCCCTCCAAGGAGAGGAGCGACCGACCGCGGATGGCGACGCGGTTGCCGCCAAGAAATCAGAACAAACGGCCAAACTGCCGAGCTACAAGCGGCTTCGGAATGTGGAGTACGCCAAGCGCGGGGAGACGCCGTTGTTGGCCGATCTCTTCATTCCCCGGGAAAAGGAAGAAGCGGGCGAGCAACAGTTTCCAGGTGTGCTCGTGGTGCACGGTGGGGCGTGGCGGCACGGTTCCAAGGAACGCGTTGCTGCCGTGGCGGCCGAGTTGGTCGAACGCGGCTACAGCGTGATGACGATCAATTACCGACTCGCCCCGCTGCATAAGTGGCCGGCACAACTCGAAGATTGTGCGACCGCCTTGCGTTGGCTCCACAAGAACGCGCCCAAGTACAAGATCGACCGCTCGCGCATCGGCGCCTGGGGGTATTCTGCGGGCGGGCAGCTGGTCGCCATGTTGGGTGCAACGCGGCCAAGTGAACGAGCCCAACAGCAAGCGAACGAACCGCCGTCGGCTTCACCCGCAGCGAAAGACGGAGACGACGAAGCGCAGAACCCACGGCTCAAAGCCGTGGTGGCCGGTGGTGCCCCGACCGATTTTCGCAATTGGTTTCCGGCAGATAGTACGATCCTCTCTTACTGGCTGGGAAAGACACGAAAAGAACAGCCCGAGGTTTACTCGCAGGCGTCGCCCCGACGATACGTAACGAAAGACGATCCACCAATGTTCTTTTTTCACGGGGAACTTGATGCGATCGTGCCGCAGCAGTTCGGACAGCTCATGGCCGGCGACCTGGCAAAGCTGGGAGTGCCGACAAACTTTCACTTGGTAAAAGACAAAGGCCACGTGGCAGCTCGCTACGATAAAGCAGCGCTGTTGGCGAGCTACGCGTTCCTTGACTCGCACTTGAAGGGGGATTCACACCTGAAGGGGGACTCGCCCTTGAAGGGCCACGAAGCCGCCAGCGAAGACCGGCAAGAAAACGAAACGGACGCCAAGGAGTAACACGTGGTGCCTTCACCGCAACTAGGTAGCACCAAGGTCGAGACGTTGAGAAGGGAGCTAACGTGAGCGGACCCACAATGTTTGACAGCGAAGAATACGTCGAACAGGCGTACTTCTTCCGTGTGCTTTCGGAGCGGATGAACCAGGCGATGGCCAGCCAGGAGGTGCTTTCGTCGTTGCGCGAGGAGGTGCTAGCGACCTCGAAGCTGCCGATGGCTATCGATTTTCTTAGTGGCGAACTGCGACTGCACGGCGTGATGTCTCCGGCGATGGCCAAACTGAGCCATTACTTTACCCCCTTCCAGACGTTTATTTTCGCCGAAGCGGAAGTCGAAGGGGGCCAGTTCGACCTGGCCATTGGCCTCGAAATCCTCCGACGCGAGGCCGAATACCGCGCCCGGGGGGCAACGCCCCAGGGCATGTTTCTTTACCAGTTTGAATCGATCAGCCGCAATCGCTTGCACTACGACCGGGGCATGATGGCTATGGCGGGCGATCCGATCTACGACGAGGACTGGCGGAAGTGGATTCAGGATGTCCTCCGGCAGCTAGGCCTGATCGACCTGGCCGACCTAATTTACGTCCGCAGTGCCCACTATGAGCCGCAGCGTGCTGGCAAAGCTGATAAGACAGCCGAGTCGCTCCCGCCCGTACTTTTTGGCGAAAAAGAGGGCCGAATCGCCCTCGCAATGCGGCGTAAGGACCCGGTTTTGCTGTTTGCGTCGATGCATCGACAACTGGGCTACCCCGAAGTTCCCCAGCCCAAGGCGGCTGAGCAGGACCAGCAGCGGCTCGATCAGGTCGTTCGGCGGATGGAACGGCTTGAGGCCCGGCTGAAACTGGTTGAAGAAGAGCAACGCGGGGGGATCGATTTGGAGCGATTTTACGAGAACCCAGGCGGCTCCTAGCGGGTTGTCAGGCGGCCCAGGCTAGCTGGTGCTGGGCGGCGTTTTGTGGTTCAATCACATGTTGCGACGTGATACACTTGGGGTCGCCATGAAGGCCCCATTATTCGAGGCAGAATACGCGTGCGGGAAACAGAGTTTTGGCACCGTTAGCCGGCAGCTAACAACATCTTGTTTGCGAAGCAAATTGAGGGCCTCCGTCGTTTTTACCCGCGGGGGGCTCCGAGCGTGGAAAACACCATCAATCTTAAATCCGATACCGTCGAGCGGGCGCTCACCGACGAGCCGTTGGTGGTCGAGCCCGCGATAACCGTGCGCGAAGTCTTCAGCCTGCTGCAGTCACGAGGTCGTGGCAGCGTGGTGGTCTGCGAAGAGAATCGCCCGATCGGTATATTCACCGAGCGGGACGTTCTCAAGCTGATGGCCAAGGGGGCTGACCTGGATGTTCGCCTGGAAGAGGTAATGATTCCCCAACCGGTCACGATTCGTCGCGACGATCCGCTGGACGAGGCGATTCGCGTGATGAGCCAGGGTGGTTACCGGCGATTGCCGGTGGTAGACGGCCAGGGTGCCCTATTTGGCGTGGTCAAAGTTACTGGTATCGTGGACTACTTGGTCGATCATTTTCCCAGCACCGTATTTAATCTTCCCCCCGAGCCCGATCCGATAATGGCGCAAAGAGAAGGCGCCTGACGTATATATTTCCT
>CAYLRE010000229.1:0-7958 GCA_964385715.1 uncultured Planctomycetaceae bacterium | reverse complement strand
CACCCGGGCCCCACGACGAGCAAAGTCGACAGCAGCGATCTGACCATCGAAGGCATCGCCCGCAGGCGTGGCGACGACGCGCTGAAGAACAAGGTCGACGGCACCGCCTTTCATGGCCGCGTACGAGTCGCTCAGCAAGACGGAACGCTCACCGGCGAGCAAGATACTCTTTCTATCAAAGGTGCGACCAACGTCACGCTGCTTATTGCCGCGGCAACCAACTTCAACCGCGACGATTGCGATAAGCCGCTCTCTGATGGCTGGCAAGAGAAGGCCAAACAGTCGCTTGCAGCGGCTGCGGGTAAAGACGCAGCGAAGCTCCGTGCCGACGCCGTGGCCGATCATCGCCAGTACATGGACCGCTGCCACCTGGAGTTGGGCGAAACGGCGGCCGACATCAAGAAACTAAACACGCCAGCACGCGTCGAGCGTTTTCGCCAAGGCAAGTACGACGACCCCGATCTGCTCGAGACCTATTTTCAGTTCGGGCGATATTTGCTCATCGCCAGCAGCCGGCCCGGCACTTTTCCGGCCAACCTGCAAGGCATTTGGAACCCACACCTCAAGGCTCCCTGGGGAAGTGACTTCCATCTGAACATCAACATTCAGATGAACTACTGGCACGCCGAGACGACCAACCTGGGCGAGCTGCATCGCCCGTTGTTCGATCTGATCGAATACTGCCAGCCGCGCGGTCGCGAGATGGCCAAGCGGATGGGCTTTGAAGGCTGGTGCATGGGCCACGCCACCGACATTTGGGCCAACGCTCGCATCATGAGCGTGACCCCGTTCTGGGGCGGCTCGTTCTACGGCGGGCAGTGGCTCACCTTCCATGTGCTCGAACATTACCGCTTCACGCGAGACAAAGAAGAGCTGGCCCGCATGTGGCCGATCCTTACGGAGTCAAACCGCTTCGTGCTCTCCTGGCTGATTCGCGATCCGAAGACCGGCAAGCTCGTCTCGCGGCCTTCTTGTTCGCCGGAGAACAGCTTCGACTACACCGACAAGAACGGTGAGAAGCAGACGGCGGCCCTTTCTTCTGGAAATTCCTTCGACCAGTATCTGGTGCAGCAGATCTTTAGCGACTACCTGGAGGCGGCCGACGCACTCGGAAAGACTGACGACCCGCTCGTGACCAAGGTCAAAGCCGCGCTGGCCGATCTTTACCAACCGCAGATCGGCAAGGACGGCCGGCTGATGGAATGGCGACTCCCGTTTGGCGAATCAGAACCAGGCCACCGACACATCTCGCATGTGCTGGGGGCTTACCCTGGCAATCAAATCAACCTGGCCACCGACAAGCGAATGCGTGCGGCGATTGAGAAGACGCTCGACTTCCGGCTCGAAAGTGGCGGCGCCGCAACCGGTTGGAGCCGGGCCTGGACGATCGGCATGTACGCTCGCCTAGGTGACGGCGAAGTCGCCGGGCATCACCTGCAAAAGATCCTCGAACGTTCCACGCTCGACAACCTGTGGGACAATCACCCGCCGTTCCAGATCGACGGTAACTTCGGCTCGACTGCGGCCATGGCCGAGATGCTGTTGCACTCGCACGAACAAACGGCGGCCGGCACCACCGTACTGCGATTGCTGCCGGCGTTGCCTTCGATGTGGCCGGCTGGCGAAGTGCGTGGTCTCCGCGCTCGGGGCGGCTTCGAAGTCGACCTCGCCTGGAAAGGCGGCAAGCTCAAGGCCGCCACGATCAAGTCGCTTGAGGGCGAACCGGTCAACATCCTCTACGGCGACGCCGGTAAACAACTAAAAACCAGCTCGGGCGAAACGATTCGCCTCGATGGAGATCTTAACCAACAAGAATAGTCACTAACGAAATGGATTCGGAATGTCTGTTGAATCTTCCTCTCTCTCCGGTGGCGAAGCGCCAGCGGCGATTCTTAGCGGACTCGATATCGCGGTTACCGTGGCCTACGTCGTCGGCGTCGTCGCGCTTGGCTGCTGGGCCGGCCTAAGACATCGACGCGGCGGTGGCGAAGCAAAAGAATACTTCCTCGCCGGCGGAACGTTGCGCTGGCCGGTCATCGGCCTGGCCCTATTTGCAACCAACATCTCCTGCGTGCACCTGGTCAGCCTGGCGCAGTCAGGCTTCGACACCGGCCTATTGAACGGCAACTTCGAGTGGATGGCCGCCTTCACGCTTGTGCTGCTGGGGCTGTTCTTCGCTCCCTTCTACATTCGCTCCGGCGTGGCCACGCTGCCTGACTTCTTGGAGCGACGTTACAACCGCGCCTGCCGCGACTGGTTGGCCGTGCTCTCGATCGTATCGGCCGTGACCATTCACATCGGCTTCTCGTTTCTCACCGGCGGTATCGTGCTCGCCGAACTTTTCGACATCAATATGTACACCGGGATCATCGTCGTCGCGGCCCTGACCGGGTTGTACACAATCATCGGTGGCTTGATGGCGGTCGTGATCACCGAAGCAATTCAGACCATCGTTCTCGTGCTGGGTGCCGCCGTGATTACCTATTTTGCTTGGGACAAGATGGGCGGCTGGAACGCCATGACTGAGGTTCTTGAAGGTGAGGACCAGCTAAGCAAGTTGTCGATGCTGCGAGATCACGGAGATGCCGACGGACTCCCCTGGTACGCCGTATTCCTTGGCTACCCTGTGCTCGGCATCTGGTACTGGTGTGCCGACCAGACCATCGTGCAACGCGTCCTAGGAGCGAAAGACGAACAGCACGCCCGCGTCGGTCCACTCTTTGCTGGTCTGATCAAGATCCTGCCGGTCTTCATTTTCGTGCTGCCAGGCTTGTTCGCATACACCTTGGTCCAAAGCGGTGGATTGGATGTTTCCTCACTGACCTCGGTGAATGAAAGCGGCGAGTCGGTCGTTGACTCGAAGGGAATCTACGGCGTGATGATCACGCAACTGCTACCGCAGGGTCTGATTGGCCTGATGGTTGCGGCGTTATTGGCCGCCTTGATGAGCACCGTCGCGGGTGCCCTGAATTCGATCTCCACACTCTTCAGCTACGATCTCTACAAGCGATTTCGCCCGCAAGCGTCCGACCATCAACTGGTGCTCGTCGGACGACTTACCGCTGGCATCGCATTGCTGTTGGCCATCGGCCTCGTTCCCCTCTTGAATGGTTACCCGAGTATCTTCAATGGCCTCAACGACATCATCGCCCACATCGCCCCGCCGATCACCTGCGTGTTCATGCTGGGAGTGTTCTGGCCTAAGGCCTCCGCTACGAGCGCCAAACTGACGCTCTGGTTCGGTTCGGCACTGGGAGCCGTGGTTTACGCGTTGGGCAAGATAGATCCCGGCGCCATGCGTGCCGACAACGTGCTCTTCAAGTTCCTGGCCAACACGCCATTCATGATGATGGCCTTCTACCTGCTCTGCGTTTGCGTGGCGATGCAGGTGACTTTTACCTGCATCTGGCCGGCCGGTGAGCGAGAACGAAACAGCAAGCTCTACTGGTCCCATCCGCTCGATCCGCTCAAGGACAAGGGTTGGCCTGGCATTGGCAACTACAAGTTCCTGAGCCTGCTGCTGATCGGGATAATGGCGATTCTCTACTACATCTTTACGTAAGTCGGCCGCCTCGTTCGTAAGCGCATCAACGGCGAGACCGCGATAGGAGCACACCTTTGACGGATCAACAACCGGCCACCAACGAACGCACTTTTGGCGACGACGTCGAGTTCCTAAGAACACACGTCGAGACGATTGTGCTGCAAGACTCAGAAGGCGGCCCGGCCGTCGCGGTCGTTCCGGCCTATCAAGGACGCGTGATGACGTCGACCGCCGGTGGTAGCCGCGGAATCAGCTATGGCTGGATGAATTACGAACAGATCGCCTCGGGCGAGACAGTTCCCCAGATCAACGTGTACGGTGGCGAAGAGCGATTCTGGCTAGGACCGGAAGGTGGCCAGTACAGCATCTTCTTCAAGCCAGGCTCCACGTTCGACTTCGCCGAGTGGCAAACCCCGGCCGTGATCGATACCGACCGCTTCGCTGTGGCCCAGGTGAGTGAAACCAGTGTTGCGTTTCGGCACGAAGCCGAAGTCACCAACTACTCCGACACCACCTTTTCGTTTCGCGTCGAGCGAGATGTAGAACTACTCGCTGTTGAGGCGATTCGCGCGGAGCTGGATCTGGCGGGCGGGGACTTTCGGGCCGCCGCTTATCGCACCACAAACCGGCTCACTAACATCGGCTCGCAAGATTGGACGAAGGAATCTGGCCTGCTGTCGATTTGGATGCTTGGCATGTACAAGCATGGACCGAACACGACAATCGTGATTCCTTTTAACGCTGGCGAAGAATCGACGCACGGCGAGATCGTTAACGATGATTACTTTGGCCAGGTGCCTGCGGAGCGACTTCGTGTCGCCGACGGCGTCATCTACTTCTCCGGCGACGGGCAGTTCCGTAGCAAGATTGGGCTGAGCCCGGCCCGTTCAACGCCCGTTTGTGGAAGCTACGACGCAGCCCGTCAGGTACTGACCGTTGTGAAGTACAACCAGCCGGACGCGTCGGTGAGAGACTACGTGAACTCGAAGTGGGCCCTGCAGGACGAACCGTATGCTGGTGACGTGATCAACGCGTACAACGATGGGCCCGCCGCGCCGGGTGCGAAACCGCTTGGCCCCTTCTACGAGCTGGAGACTTCGAGTCCGGCGTTGGCCCTAGCGGCGGGAGAGTCGGGCCAGCACGTGCAGTCGACCTTTCACTTTGAAAGTGACGCGGCCGAACTCGACGCGATCGCGCGCAAGGTGTTCGGGGTCTCTCCAAAGGCGATCGAAGCAGGGCTGAAATAGTTTCTGTTGCCGGATGATTTTTGTCACACTCGTTTGCGGGGGCAAGTCGTAAACCGGCACATACGCACGTCCGCGAGTGTGCTAAAATTGCCTGGCAGGCAGCCAGAATCGCTGGCATGTTTTCCGCTAGGCGAGTGCCATTTTTTTTCGTCAGGCTTGTCCCATGGCCACCAGTGATCCGCCCACTTCTTCCGAAGCCTCGCAATCTGAGCCAGCCGCATCAGGCCCCGTGAAGTCCAAGAACGGCACGAAGCCGAAGAAGATGTCGCGGACGACCTTCAACTTCCTGCTCGACACATTTCTACTGGTCAACTTCCTGGCGCTGGTCTTTGTCACGGTGGTCGTGCGGTTCATCTTTCCGCTTGGAACGGCCGCGGCAGATTGGACGCTGTGGAGCCTCTCGCTCGGCGACTGGATCGAAATCCAGTTTGTCACGCTCGGCATCATGGCCGCCGCCGTGTTGCTGCATGTGATGCTGCACTGGAATTGGGTCTGCGGGGTGGTGATGAGCCGGCTCAACCGCAACAAGCAGACCGCCAAGGGACGTGAAGGGGTTCGCACTATCTACGGTGTCGGTCTGCTGATCGTGATCCTCAACGTGCTGGGGCTGGCCGTGGCGCTCGCGATTCTGATGATCCGCGGTCCCCTTGACTGACGCGCACGGCAGCTTACTCATCAGTCGAAGTAGCAGGCGAGACAGGAAGCGTCACTTCTTCTCCCGATACGCACATCGGGCAGCCGGCCGGTTCGATCCAGCCGGGGATCTCAACGAAGCCCAGCCCACGTACCACTGAAATCGCCCCCGTCAGCATCAGACACCAAGCGGCCACGCGAAAGACTTTGGCTCGCAAGGTCAAAGAGAGCAGCGAACCGGCCCCTCCAGTCAGCACCATGATCGGCACGGTGCCGACTCCGAAGATGGCCATCGCGGCCGCACCCAACCAAAGCTGCTGCGTGCTGGCCGCAAAGGCCAGCACGCCGTACACCAGCCCACACGGAAGGAACCCAGTGAACACGCCGGCCAAGAAGTATCCGCTCGCATTCGGCGAGCGGAGGAATGTTGCCAAGACGGTTCCCCCCAGGCACGGTCCCTGTTTGGGGCCAACGGCACGACGCCTGATCAGACCGGCCGCACGAGCACCTTCGTATAGCAAGAACAGTCCGGCCAGAATCGCCAGCACGGAAGCCACGTTGAGTAGCGAAGAAGAACGCTCTACTAGTCGGGCGGCCAAGAAGGCGGCGATCGCCCCCAGCACCGAGTAGGTGAAGATACGTCCCAGGCTGTAAAGCAGCTGCCGGGCCAGGTTCTGCTTCCAACTCGGCGCACCGCTGCCGATGGTCAGCGCAAAGGGACCGCACATGCCAATGCAATGCGAGGAACCGAGCACGCCGGTCATCAGTAGTAGTGGAAGCTCAATCATGATGTGACCTGCTCAAGTTGATTTGGCTCTGATGCGCTACCGTTCGGCAGGTCGTCGACCGGGGAGAGGTCGATGTCGCCGTGTTTTCCGTCTTGTTGCGTAGTTCTATCGGCAAATCCGCTAGCGGCGTCTGTGTCCGATTCTCCGATCAGCGGTTCATTCCAACCGGCCAGCCGCAGGGAATTGCTAATCACCAAGAAGCTACTGGCGATCATGGCCAGTGCGGCAATCACCGGGTTCAGACGACCGGTAGCCGCCAAAGCGATCCCTCCGACGTTGTACGAAAACGCCCACAATAGATTCTGGCGAATCGTTTTTACGGTTCTTTGAGCTAGGGAAATCGACCAAGGAATTCGCGGCAGATCGTCCCCCAGTAGACAGACGTCGGCCGCCTCCCGCGAAACGTCGGCGCCGCAGCCCATGGCGATGCCCACATCGGCGGCCGCGAGCGCCGGGGCGTCGTTCACACCGTCGCCCACCATGGCGACCGGGCCGTCGCTCTGTCGGGCCGCTTCCACGTGAGCGAGCTTCTCCGCAGGCAGCATACCTGTGGTCGTCTCAATGCCCAAACTCTCCGGCAGCCCCACATGGTCACCCGTGATCGCTTGCAGATTAGCTCCCCGCTGACGAAGATTTGCGAGCACCTCGGCCGCATGATCGCGAATCGCTTCTCCAAAGGTGAACACACCAAGGACCTGGCCGCCGGCACCAAGACAAGTAACCGGGTTTTGCTCCACCTTCGCCTGTTCGATGGCCGTCGCGAGGGTCGGCGGGAGCTGGAGTGAATTTTCTTCCATTAGCCGCTGGCTGCCCAAGTAGACAGTCTCCTCTCCAGCCGTCTTTGCGGAGGTCAATCGAGCGAGCAATCCGCGACCGGCCACGTTGGTAACGTCTTCTACGGTCAGCAACCCGTCCCGCGAATCCTCCGCCTGGGCGAAATTCCCAATCGCCTGGGAAAGAGCATGATTGGAACGGGCTGACAGGGCGGCCGCCTGTCGAAGCACTTGTTCACGATCGGCCCCGTCAGCGCACACCAGCGATTGCACCCGCGGCTGCCCGGTCGTCAGCGTCCCGGTCTTGTCTAAGAAGATGGTCCCCAAGCGGCTCAGACTGCCGATCGCTTCGCCATCGCGGAACAACACACCTTTGGCCGAAGCTCGCCCCAGAGCGGCGAAGATGGCCATGGGCGTCGCTAGCGCGAGAGCACAGGGACAAGCGATCAGCGCCACCGCGAGTGCCGCAAGCATGCCTGTTTCCCAATCCCCTTGCGCGGCGTGCAGGACGACCGTGCCGATGGCGATCAACACCACCAGCGGCAAGAACCAGGCCGCCAGTCGATCGGCCAGTCGTTGGTAGCGATCCTTCGACAAGGCCGCCTCGCGAACGGCACGGGCCAACCGACCAAGCGTTCCCTCTTCGCCCACGGCCGTAACACGAACAAGCAAATCGCCGTCGAGATTCAGCGTACCACCAAACACGGTGTCGCCCGCTTGCCTGAGCATCGGCACGCTCCTGCCCGTAATGAGTTGTTCATCGAGCGAAGCCCGACCAGAGGTGATCTGGCCATCGGCAGGAATGCGTTCACCATGCAAAACCTGGAGCTGGTCTCCGGCGACGATCGTGGGGGCCCGCAGGTTCCCCGTTGACCCGAGCATCTTGGCCAGGATCTCGTCCGAGATCGAGCCACCTTTGAAGACGTCGAGCTTCTTGCCCTTGGCAATGTGAATCGTGGCCGCTTCGAGGATC
>CAYLRE010000228.1:0-7981 GCA_964385715.1 uncultured Planctomycetaceae bacterium | reverse complement strand
GCACCTTGGCCGTGACGCAATCGGTCGGCTGGATAAAATGTTTGGCCTGTCAACAAAATGGAGCGAAATTGTCCCGTGTTCTGGCCGTATTTCACGGTCAGCTGCCGTACGAAAAAAGACACAATAACGACCATCGCCGTTGACGTAAGTCCTAACGTGAGAATGGCAAACGCTGTTCTGACTGGGTGGCTACCCAGCGGTCGTCAATCTTGTCGAAATGGAGCGTCAGTTTGGCGATGTGCCGACCGGCGAACTGTGAGGACTTGCCTTTGCCTTGGGCGGTGAAGGTGGCAGTCGCCGATGGGGGGCTCATCAGCTCGTCGACGATGACCTCTGGACCGGCCAGGATATCGACTTCACTAATCTTGACCATTTTCAGTAGTCGACTGGCGTCGCCGCGAAGATCCCTCGCGTCGTCGGCCATGGTGGCCAACAGACGCGTCTCGTCGTTGGCTTCGGCGGCGGCCGCCATTTCGTAAACCAGTTCTGCGACCAGTTCGCGATCAGTAACTACCAGATAGTCCACGAATAGGGCGACGCCCAGCAAGGCGAAGACGCCGACCATAATGCCGATCACCGCCACGCGGCGGGTACGGATGAGAGCGCCAAGCAATACTAGCTGGACGAAGACGGTCAGGTAGATCAGCGGTGAAGGATCGTCGATCAGCCAACTCATGCGGTGTTCCCCCCCCTGCCCTGCTCTATACGATCCTAACTTGTGGTTGATTTGTTCCCGTCACGTTCGGATCGCGTTACTTCACGCAGTGCGGCAATGCGCCGCGAGCGCCGCCAGATGAGCACTAGCCAAGTGCCTAGCATGATCGTGCCAAGCACATAGTAGAGCGGCTTGCGCCGAATCAATCGCTCGGTCTCGTCTTGTCGTAGCAGCTCGATGCCGCCTACCGTTGGGACAGACCGGCTACCGCCGCCGGCTTCCTCTGTCTGTTCGTCTACGTCTTGCCCCGCTCGTTCGCTGCCAGCGGTGCGCTGCATCTCTTGGATACCGCGGTACTGGTTTTCAAGCTTCGTCTGGCGCGACTCGTACTTGGGAGCCATGATCGCCAGCATGAACAGGCCGAAGGCGGCGAACGCCATCGCGTAGCGCAAGCCCGATTCGAGGTTGCTCTCTTGTTCGTTCACGAAAACAGAGCTCCTCCGCAGTGGGGCCTCACTCGCGACTCGATCGCTGGCGACGGCTCGCCGCCAGCGACCGCGTCAGGTTGCTCACTTAGAACGGGAACAGCGAGCCGCCGTACAGGGCGGTGTCGCCAAGGTGTTCCTCGATTCGCAGCAGCTGATTGTACTTGGCCATACGATCGGTTCGCGAGGCACTTCCGGTTTTGATTTGACCGGTGCCCAAGGCGACGGCCAGATCGGCGATCGTCGAGTCTTCCGTCTCACCGCTGCGGTGGCTGGAGATGCTCGTGTAGTTGGCGCGGTGGGCCATGTTGATCGCTTCGATGGTCTCGGTCAGCGTACCAATCTGGTTGACCTTGATGAGGATGCTGTTGGCGATGTCTTCCTTGATACCGCGGGACAGGCGGGCGGTGTTGGTCACGAACAGATCGTCGCCGACCAGCTGGCAGCGATCGCCGACCTTTTCGGTGAGCAACTTCCAGCCGTCCCAATCGTCTTCGCTACAGCCATCTTCGATCGAGCAGATCGGGTACTTGTCGACCCAGCTGGCGAGCAAGTCGACCATCTCGGCCGAGCTGAAGTCGCGACCTTCCATCGTGTACTTGCCGCTTTCGGCGTTGTAGAACTCGGTGGCCGCCACGTCGAGTGCGATGCGGACCTGGTCGCCAGCTTTGTAACCGGCCGAATCGACCGCTTCGAGAATCAGGTCAAGGGCTTCGGCGTTGCTGCCGAGGTCCGGGGCGAAACCACCTTCGTCACCGACCGCCGTGTTGAGACCGCGCTTTTGGAGCACGCTCTTGAGGTGGTGGAAGACTTCTACGCCACAGCGTAGGGCGTCGCTGAATCGCTCGAAGCCGAGCGGCATGACCATGAACTCTTGTACGTCGACCGAGTTGTCGGCGTGCTCGCCACCATTGACGATGTTCATCATCGGGGCGGGAAGCAAACGGGCACCGGCACCGCCGAGGTAGCGGTAGAGCGGCAACTCCGCGTGGGCGGCGGCGGCGTGGGCCGTGGCCAGCGAGACGCCGAGGATCGCGTTGGCGCCGAGCTTGCTCTTGTTCTCGGTACCGTCGAGTTCAATCATCTTGCCGTCGATGGCCGCCTGATCGAGAGCGTCGAGTCCGGCCAGTTCGCCGTCGAGAATCTCGTTTACATTCTCGACCGCCTTGGAAACGCCCTTGCCCATGAAGCGGGCCTTATCGCCATCGCGAAGTTCCCACGCTTCGTGAACGCCGGTGCTGGCTCCACTGGGGACCGCGGCCCGGCCGACGGAACCGTCGTCCAGCGAAACTTCGACCTCGATGGTCGGATTCCCACGGCTATCCAAGATTTCACGGCCATGAACGTCAACAATCGTACTCATTTCTTGTTCAATCCTAACGGTTCTCTCGCGGACAATATGAATTCAAAAAGCGACGAATCGCTTCAACTTGCGGTTTTGGAAAGGAACCATTGTGCCCCATTCGGCCGGCGGTGGGTAGGAGCCTGCTCGGGATGCCTGGAGGTGGTGTTTCTGGCGATTTACTCCGGTTTTACGGGCTTCTCCGGCACCCCGACCGAGGGCGGCGCATCTTCTCACGCGTTAGGCCACCGGGTACCATGAACGTCTGGAAAATTGCCTACCCCCGACGCGCTTATCGTGCGCGTGCGAACGGGGGGCTTCGGACTTGAGCCACCGGCTCTCCCGCAGTCCGTTTCTAGGTTCCGTTCCCGATTGCCTTTTCCGTTGGCTAGTTTCTCTCGACTGGACGTATACCGCTGCCTTCGCTCGGAATTGATCGTCGTATTTTTTTCTAGGAGTTTTGGGTGGTCGATCAACAGGTAGAGCAGGTAGAGAGTGGTGAGCAGGCAGTAACCGGCGAACGGGCGACCGTGGTGCCGCTGCCGGACAATGTCACGAGCGTGCAGCCAGGCAGCGGCGTTAGCTATCGGCTGGAACTGGCTTGGGGCCGCTGGCGACGCTGGTACCTAAAGACCTTTCGCCGCGGTTACGTGCGTCGCATGGCCGAACTTCGTACCGGCAGCGAAGAAGGCAGCTTTCATGAGCTATTGGATCCGCGCGACCTGAAGTACGTGCGAAATCTCTGCACCGCCGATTGGCCTGCGGAGGCCGATCGCTTTCGCTGGCGAGACAAGATTCCGCTTGCCCGTTGGGGCTTGGCGGAGACCCAGGTGATGGGGTGGCCGCTGGCGATTCTGAGCGTGTTGCCGGGGCTGTTGGCACCGTCGTTTTGGTGGATCGGCATTGCTCCCTTCGTGGTGCTGATGTGGGTGTTCTACTTCTTCCGCGATCCGCATCGGCCCGTGCCGACCGAGCGTGGGCTGCTGGTCGCTCCAGCTGACGGCAAGGTTGTCGACATCACGAAGCTCGATCATCACGAATTCGTCGGGGGGCCGGCGGTTCGGATTGGCGTTTTTCTGTCGATCTTCAATGTGCATATCAATCGCGCGCCGTCGAACTGTCGCGTGATCGAATTGAAATATCATCCCGGCAAGTTCCTCAACGCGCTCAATCCTGAGAGCGCAATCAAGAACGAGAACATGTGGATCGGGATTGAAGAGACCGAGGCCCCTTATCGCAAGATGGTGGTGCGGCAGATTGCCGGAGCGATTGCTCGCCGCATCGTCTGTTCTTTGCGACCAGGCGAAGAGATGCAGGTCGGTCACAAGTTCGGCATGATCAAGCTCGGCTCGCGCACGGAGATGATTATTCCTGATGGAGATAACCTCTCGATCCTTTGTCGCGAAGGGCAGAAAATTCGCGCCGGGCTCGACATCCTGGCTCGCTATGATGATACGGCGGGGAGTGCGGCGGAGGCGGACGCAGCAGCCAGTGATTCGGTAACAGAAGGGGCATCGTCGTGATGAAACAGATTCGCACTGTCGCAGTTTTACCAACGCTGTTTACCCTGGCCAATCTGGTTTGCGGGTTCTACGCGATCGTGGTCATGGCTCGCATTATGGCCCCGGAAGCGGGCATCGACGTGACCCCCGCGGTCGAGAAAATTCAGCGACTGCGTTACGATCCGACCGTCGACACGCACAACGTTATCGTTGCCGCCTGTTTGATTTTTCTGGCCATGGTCTTTGATGTGCTCGACGGTGGTGTGGCTCGCTTGGCCAAGAGCGAAAGCGAGTTTGGCGCCCAGCTCGACAGTCTTTGTGACTTGGTTACGTTTGGGGTCGCTCCGGCATTTCTAGTCGTAAAGATGTGTCCGGTGTTCGCCATTTCGCATCGCTACGGCGTGTGGGTGATCGCGGCGGCATTTGCCTGTTGCGCGGCAATGCGGCTGGCCCGGTTCAATGTCGAGACCTCTGAAGACGACGATCACACCTGGTTCAGTGGATTGCCTGTGCCGGCGGCCGCCGCGGCGGTCGTGAGTTTCGCGCTGTTGTTCTACGCCATTCGCACCGGAACCCACAGCGAGGCAATTCAGGAATTCGATGCGGCCTTGCAGTGGAGTCTGCCAATCTTCACCGGTTTGCTGGCACTGTTGATGGTCTCCCGACTTCCCTACCCGCATGTTGTCAGTCAATTCCTGCGAGGGAATCGTAACTTCTCGCATGTCGTAGGTCTGGTGTTCGGTGTCATGTTGGCCTTGTTGGTGCCGTTCTATTCGGTGCCGATCATTGCCTGCTCGTTCGCTCTTTTCCCGCTGCTAAAATTCCTTTGGAATCGGATCTATCGCCGGCGGGAGAAAAAGGAACCGATGTTCTAGTGGGCGTTGTCCCGTGCGTGGGGCGTGACGCTCGTTCTCGTTTGTTTGCGTTCTAATCGTCGAATTTGGCAGTCGCCTATGTTTACCGGAATTGTTGAATTGTTGGGCACCGTGGTCGAGGTGGTCGAGGAGCCGCCGGGGCGACGTCTCGTGATCGACGCCGGCAGTATTGCCGACGGCGTGGAGCTGGGGGCCAGCGTGGCCACCAACGGTTGCTGCCTGACGGTAGTAGACATCGACGCGACGCGGCTCGCCTTCGAGGCCGGTCCAGAAACGCTCTCGCGAACCAACCTTGGCGAACTGACCGTTGGCGATTCGGTCAACTTGGAAGGTTCCCTGCGTGTCGGTGATCAATTGGGCGGGCATTTTGTCACCGGGCATGTCGACGCGGTCGGCACCCTCGACGAGCGACAGGACGACCACGAATGGTCGAACCTGTGGTTTCGTTTTCCTGAGCCGCTCGGCACGCAGATGGTGCCCAAGGGTTCGATTGCCGTTGATGGCGTCAGTCTTACACTGTGCGATGTCGAAAAGGATCGCTTTAGCGTGCAGCTGATTCCGCATACTTTGAGTGTGACTACGCTCGGCAAGCTACCGATCGGCGGGCGTGTGAACCTGGAAACCGACATGCTGGCCAAGTACGCTCAGAAGGCTCTTGGGAAGACGCCGAACTAAACGACGTGGCGTGAATTGCCTGCCAGTTTGCCGCTTGTCTCCCACGTCTTGACGAACACATATACTTCACATCTTTCTACTTTCTCTAACACCAACACTGCCCATGCCTGCTCCCGGTCCGAATCGACAAACGGTTGGCTATCTCCGCCGCCGCTTCCAAGAGGTAGGCCTGGAGCCAGCTTCGCGCCACGGTCAGAATTTTTTGATCGACATGAATCTCCAGCAGTTGCTGGTTGACTCCGCGGAGCTGGAGCCGTGCGATGTGGTGCTCGAGGTTGGTACCGGCACGGGGGCTTTGACCGCACTCGCGTCGCAACGTGCGGCGGCTGTCATCACGGTCGAGATCGACGAGCGGCTGCAGATCGTGGCCTCAGAAGAACTGTTCGATCACGAGAACGTGACGATGCTGCGAGGCGACGCGCTGAAGAATAAGAACAGCTTCGCACCGATGGTGATCGACACGGTCGGCGAGAAGATGGCCGAGGCCGAAGGGCGGCGTTTCAAACTGGTGGCGAATCTGCCGTATAACGTGGCTACGCCGGTGATCTCGAACTTGCTCTCCTCGCCGATTCTGCCGTACTCGATGACGGTTACCATCCAGAAGGAGCTGGCCGAGCGGATGATGGCGGTTCCCTCGACCAAGGATTACAGCGCCTTGAGCATCTGGATGCAGAGCCAGTGCGATATCGAGTTGGTGCGAATCATGGCCCCGACCGTCTTCTGGCCTCGGCCGAAAGTCGATTCGGCTATCATCCACGTCCGCGTTAATGAAGAGAAACGGGCCAGGATTCCCGATCTCGCCTTCTTCCACGAGTTTGTGCGGTCGATGTTCTTTCACCGCCGCAAATTCCTGCGGAGCGTGCTCGTCGCAGCCATGAAGAAACGACTCGGCAAGCCGGAAATTGACGAGGTGATGGAAGAGATGGGCTTCAATGCCGACACCCGCGCCGAACAATTGGATGTCGATACCATGCTGCGGCTTTGCGAAGCGGTCCGCCGGCGACTATCTTAAGAGGATCGATTGCCACGTGTGGGGCGATTCAGAACCAAGCTACATTATGGGGACTATCCAATGAAATTCATCGAAATGACCGGTGCTCAGCTTCGCGAAATGCTTCACCCGGATGAGATGGAAGACAAGGATCTGCACACCGCGGGCATCGAAGATAGCAGCCTGGTGCGAATCAACGAGCATGGCGATATCGAAGTTCGCCGCTCGGAGGGTTGGGATGTCATCGGCGGCGTGCTCGGCGAATTCCAAGATCGGGCCAAGAAGGCCAGCGGCCACGAGTGGGCCTAGGGCGATTGCTGCGTCTCTGGGCGGCCCGATTGTCGTTAGCCCTGTTCCGTGTCGTTAGCCCTGTTCCGCGATGTACCGCTCTAGCGAGGCACGCGGGATACGAAAGTGACCGCGGATCTGCACGAAGTCGAGCTGACCTTTGCCGAGTAGCTCACGTGTCTTCTTTCGCGTGATGTGCAGACGCCGGGCGACGGACTCGAGCGACAGCGTCTCGTCGACATCTTTAACGTGCGACGGCGAGAGTCGTTTCATGGGGGCCATGGCGATTCGACTCCGAGTGCTGTGTGGGGATGGTCGTAGGGCGTATCGGTCGATAGCCATTGTACGGTGAATGGCCCAGGAGTCGCCAGGAACCTGACGGCAAAAACTAGCCGACCAAACGGGTGTCACCAACAAATGGCTGTTAGCGTTGGCGTCACGGAGTGCCGCACGACTATGCCCCCTGCCCTCTCTTAATACAGCGTGAAATTCACGCCGCAGCCGAGTGGGGCCTTCGTCTTGCCGTGCTTATTCTCGAAGATGTAGACCATCGTCGGGTTGCTGGTCAGGATCGTCACGTCGGAGATGCCGTCGCCGGTCATGTCGCCAAGCAAGATCGTGTTGCCGCGGGTCTTGGTGTCGAAGGTGGCGATTCGCTCGCCGTGATAGTTGAATACCCCATGACCTGCGGCGACCAGGATGTCTTCGTAGCCGTCGCCGTCCCAGTCCAGTAGGTCGTGGATGCGGCTATTGTCGAGCATGATCTGACCACGCGGCCTGCCTTGGTCATCCATCACCCACAGTGGATTCTCGCCCGGCGGACGATGGGCCACATCGACCAGCAGGTGTGTGCCTGGCACGTCGGGAAAGATCTTGCCGAGCTGGATTGACTCGAAGTGGTGCCCGGGCGTTTCCCAAAGTACGCGTCCATTGCCGTCGACGCAGGCGATGTTGTTGTCGCCACAGCAGGTCAGCAGCAGACGGAAGTCTTCCGGCTTGTCGCCACGCTTGAGAACGCGGCAGCAGTCCAGATGACCGCGCGATTGGTCCATGACGTGCGACTTGTAGACCCAACGTTAGGTGCCATCGGAATTGAGCATCGCGTAGCCGGCCATGATCTCGTGTTTGCCGTCGCCGTCGATGTCGATCGGACGTGGCTGGTGAGCGG
>CAYLRE010000227.1:0-7988 GCA_964385715.1 uncultured Planctomycetaceae bacterium | reverse complement strand
ATCTTGGAGTTTTTTTGCGTCCACCCCGTTTTCCGCCAGATGGCAAAAAAAGTCGCTGCGATTTGAACAGTCGAGGCAGATCCCAATCGTTCCGACCTGTCTCAGATGTCGGGCTGTTTTGGCTTTCGTATGGCCGCGGCGCATAGGTGATTCTTACAATATCCGGTCCGTGGGAATCACTCGCTTGGAGCAGTCGTTCTTGGGCGAGCGTTTTTTAAGAACGCGTATTGCCTGGAGATTTGAATCATCCGATTCTCACTTCCAAGGAATCTTTAACAAAAGGTCTACTGCGTTATGTCCGAAGCTGCCCCCGCCGCTGCGACTTCTGCCGCCTCCGAATCACGTCCCTTGCGGCTCTGGCCTGCGATCGTGCTCCTGATCTTGATGTGGGCGGTACGCATCGTGCCGGGCTATATCGACGACTTGCCTCTGGCCGCGTTGATGGCGAAGTTCATGGGACCCGCTGTCTGCGGATTGCTGGTTCTCTTGTGGTGGGCATTCTTCAGTCGTGCGCCCGGTCGCGAGCGAATGATCACGCTAGTCGGCATCGTGATCATTGGTGTCGTGACGAGCTTGTTGGTGCATTTTTCGATGCAGGGGTTTTGGCTAATCGCGCATCCAATCCCATGGGGCATCACCGCCTTTACCGTGGCGATTGTGTTGACCAGTCGGTTGCCGTCGCAACAGCGAATGATGGTTGCTCTACTGGCGGCCTTAGTTGCCTTCGGCTACTGGGATCTGGTCCGCAATGAAGGGAGTTGGGGCGATTTTCACAACACCTATTACTGGCGTTGGGAAGCGACGCCGGAAGACAAGTTCCTGGCAGCCCGCCAGGCGAGCGCTACGAAGGATGAAGCGGCTGAACGGGTCCCGCTCGCGGAAGCCGAGTGGCCGGCCTTTCGCGGTGATCGAAGGGATGGAGTTGCCGCCGGCGTGAAGCTTGGCGAAGACTGGCAGTCGAATGCGCCTCGCGAGCTCTGGCGGATACTCGTCGGTCCAGGTTGGTCGTCGTTCGCCGTTGCCGGCGATCGACTCTTCACGCAGGAACAGCGCGGCGAAGACGAGGTCGTGGTTTGCTACGACGCGAACGATGGATCCGAACTTTGGGCGTTCGCGTATACGTCACGATTCTGGGAATCGATTGGCGGAGCGGGGCCGCGGGCAACGCCGACACTCGATGGCGGTCAGCTTTTCGCCATGGGAGCCGAAGGCTACGTTCATTGTCTCGATGCGGTGACGGGTGAGATGGTTTGGTCGAGCGACGTTCGCAAAGATGCCGGTCGGGAACCACCGCAGTGGGGGTTTTCGTCTTCCCCGTTGGTGATCGACGATGTTGTTGTCGTGCACGCAGGTGGCAAAGACGACAAAGGGGTTCTGGCCTACGATCGCGCGAATGGGACTTTGAAATGGTCGGCGCCCGCAGGCGATCATAGTTATAGCTCGCCTCAACGTGCCACGGTCTCCGGCAAGACCTGTGTTGCCATGCTCGACAACGAGGGACTCAGTTTCTTCGACCCGAGCGACGGCAAGAAGCTTGGGGCGCACGACTGGCAGT
Organism: uncultured Planctomycetaceae bacterium; assembly: GCA_964385715.1. Lineage (GTDB taxonomy): Bacteria > Planctomycetota > Planctomycetia > Pirellulales > UBA7805 > MB-PLM-2. Next base: position 6,433 of record CAYLRE010000227.1, on the reverse strand, counting down.
ATCAAGGTTATCGCGTTGTGCAGCCGCTAAGTGTCGGCGATTCAAGGTTCCTTATGGGCACAGGCATGAGCGAGGGTACGATGCTCGTCGAGATGCGACCTGAAGGTGGTGAATTCGCCAGCGAAGAGGTTTGGAAGTCCCGCTATATGAAGCCGGACTACAACGATTTCGTTGCCCACGAAGGCTATCTCTACGGCTTCGATCGCAACATTTTTGCTTGCATTGATCTGGAGACCGGCAAACGGCAGTGGAAGAAAGGTCGATACGGCAACGGACAGGTCTTGCTGCTCCCGGACGCCGATCAACTGCTGGTTATTTCTGAAACTGGCGAGTTGGTTCTATTGCGTGCGACTCCAGAGAAACTCGAAGAACTCGCTCGCCATCAGGTGCTTGAAGGCAAGACCTGGAATCACCCGGTGGTGGTGGGCAACCGTCTCTATGCCCGCAACGGCGAACAGGCGATTTGCTTTGAAATGCCGCTGCAGCGGGCTTCCTCGCAGTGACTGTCACCACACACGCCAGTTCCCACGATATCGCGTTTTGACTGGGAAATAATGCCAGGGTTGACACTTCCCTCCAGCACGATATCTTTAAGCACATTGCTGGTTTTGCCGCGTCAAAAGACGCGACAACGAAGAGGGAACTCCGGTGAAAAACCGGGACTGCCCCGCAGCGGTGAGCGGAAACGAAAGTCGTCAATGAGCACTGGCTCCTTGGAGCTGGGAAGCGACGGCCGGTAGGTTCGACTCCCATCGAGTCGATTGTCCGTGAGTCCGAAGACCTGCCAGTGATCGAGCAATCCGATGGTTTTCTCGCCGATGTTGGACGTTGGCGGCCGTCGTTGCTTGTCCACCGGGCCTTCGTGGGAAAGGACGGGCGAAGAATGTGTATGGTTAATACCAGCTCGCATTTCGCTTACCGCCAGCACTCTGATTCTCTGGCAGTTGTTCTGATTAGCTCATTCGCGCTCCGCATGCGCTCCCTGAATTGTTCGGTGGTCTCACTCGTTTGTGGCGGGATGTCACAAGAAGGAGAAACGCCCGATGATTCGCGAGCCACAGGATTGGATTGTTCGCAAACGTGACGGACGCAGCGTTCCGTTTGAATTGTCACGCATTCAGAATGCACTACAGCGCGCTTTTCGCGCTGAGCTGAACCTCGCCGACCGCCAGTCGCTTGATCACGATGTTGAGCGCGAAGTTGCCGAACTGACCGGCCATGTCGCGGACGAAGTGGCCAGCGAAGCTGGCACGACAGGCGGCGTCGACGTTGAACGCATTCAAGATCTCGTCGAGCTGGAGCTGATGGCGCGCGGACATTACCGCGTGGCCCGAAGGTACATCGTTTATCGGGCCGAACATGCCAAAATTCGGGCGATTCGTGGAGAGCTTCCCCAGGAGGAGCAACCCGGGCAGATTCACGTTTCGCTGGCGGATGGCACTCGCGTTCCCTTCGATGCTTCGCGAACCGAACGTCGATTGGAGATCGCCGCCGCCGGATTGGGTGAGGTGGTCGACGTCGACGAACTCGCTCAGGACGTTCTGCAAACGTCCTTTGATGGAATCACGGTTGATGAAATCAGCCGAGCGCAGATTCTAGCCGCTCGTTCGCGGATCGAGCGTGATTCGGCCTACGATGTGGTTGCTTCGCGGCTAATGTTGAATGTTATCTACCGGGAGGCGCTCGGTGAATCGCCCAGCGAGAAGAATCTCGAAAGGCTCTATCGCGATCAATTTGAGCATTACTTGATCGACGGAATTCGCGCCGGCCGGCTGACCGAAGCGCTTCGTAAATTCGACCTTTCCAAGATCGTGGCCACCCTCGATCCGGCGCGCGACAGGCAGTTTGTCTATCTCGGATTGCAGGCGATTTACGACCGCTATCTGATGCAGATTGACGGACGGAGGATCGAGACACCGCAATACTTCTGGATGCGGGTTGCCATGGGGCTGGCGTTGAACGAAGGAGGTGCGCGGGAAGAGCGGGCGATCGAATTCTACGAAGTCCTGTCGACGTTTCGTTTCACGTCCGCAACGCCAACCCTGTTCAATTCTGGGACGTGCCACCCGCAACTTAGCTCTTGCTATTTGTCGACGGCCAATGACGACCTGGATCACATCTTCAAGAACATCTCCGACAACGCACGTTTGTCGAAATGGGCCGGTGGACTGGGGAACGACTGGACGAACATTCGCGCAACGAACGCCCACATTCGGGGGACCAATGGCCGTAGCCAGGGCGTGATTCCGTTCTTGAAGATCGTCAATGACACGGCCGTGGCGGTCAACCAAGGTGGCAAGCGCAAGGGCGCCGTTTGTTCCTATCTGGAAACGTGGCATCTCGATATTGAGGAGTTTCTGGATCTTCGCAAGAACACGGGCGATGACCGTCGCCGCACCCACGACATGCACACGGCGAACTGGATCCCTGACCTGTTCATCGAGCGTGTGCGGGCCGCCGGACAATGGACGCTGTTCAGTCCCGATGAGGTGCCTGACTTGCATGGTCTCTACGGTCAGGAGTTTCGCCAGCGTTACGAGCAGTACGAACGACTAGCGGACGAAGGCGAGATCACCATGTCGCGTCGCGTGAATGCCGTGGAATTGTGGCGAAAGATGCTCACGCGGTTGTTTGAAACGGGACATCCGTGGATTACGTTCAAAGATCCGTCCAATATCCGCTCGCCGCAGGATCACGTTGGCACGGTGCACAGCAGCAACTTGTGCACGGAGATCTTGCTCAACACCTCCAAGGACGAGACGGCGGTTTGCAACCTAGGTTCAGTCAACTTGGCTGCTCACGTTGAAGACGGCCAGCTCGATCTGCAGCGGCTTGAGGACACCGTACGAGTCGGCATGCGAATGCTCGACAACGTCATCGACATCAACTATTACCCCACCGCGGAGGCCGAAAACGCAAACCGCAGGCATCGCCCCGTCGGGCTCGGCTTGATGGGTTTCCAGGACGCGTTGCACGCGTTGCAACTCAGTTATGCCAGTGAAGAGGCAGTCGCGTTCGCCGATCGCAGTATGGAGGCCATCTCCTATTTCGCGATTCTTGCTTCGGCTCAGCTGGCCCAAGAACGCGGAACCTACTCGACCTACGAAGGGTCGAAGTGGGATCGAGGCCTGCTTCCGATCGATACGCTGGAGTTGCTCTCGCAGCAACGCGACACGTCCATGTCTGTCGATCGGAGTACGAATCTTAACTGGGATGCGGTCCGCGAAACCGTCGCCGCCCACGGCATGCGTAATAGCAACGTAATGGCAATCGCCCCCACGGCAACCATTTCCACGATCGTCGGCGTCTCGCAGTCGATCGAGCCGTCGTACAAGCATCTTTACGTGAAGAGCAACCTTTCCGGCGAATTTACTCAGGTCAATACCGTGTTGATCGACGAGCTCAAGCAGCACGGGCTGTGGGACAAGCAGATGCTCGACGAGCTGAAGTACTACGACGGTTCGCTGCAGCAGATCGGTCGTATTCCAGCCGAATTGCGTGAGCGATTTCTGACCGCGTTTGAAATCGAACCCAAGTGGCTCATCGAATGTGCGGCGCATCGGCAGAAATGGATCGACCAGGGTCAGTCGCTCAACCTGTACCTTGCTGAACCAAGCGGCCGCAAGTTGCACGACATGTACATGCTCGCCTGGGAAAAGGGTCTGAAGACGACCTATTACCTGCGGACGTTGGCCGCGACCCAGGTTGAGAAGTCGACCGTCGACGTCAACCGCTTCGGTATTCAACCTCGTTGGATGAAGAATCGTAGCGAGTCGAGCAGCATCCAGATCGATCGCCAGGCCGAACTGGTGGCGAGCGCTGCCGGACAAGCCTGCAGCATTGACGATCCGGACTGCGAAGCCTGCCAGTAGGAATGGCCTCGTTGCCCTCGCCGTTATCCCCTGAACACAACGGAGCGCCACTTATGGTCGCGTTCCGCCTCTTCCACTTTGAAAGGATTCTTCCATGTCGACTGTCACACCCACCACGCCGTCTCTGCCAGAAGCTTCCTCGGAGCGTATCGATGCCCGCAACAAGCGTCTGATCAACTGCCATCAGGTGGACGTCAATCAGCTGATGCCGCTCAAGTACAACTGGGCCTGGGAGCATTACCAGAATGGCTGTGCGAATCATTGGATGCCGACGGAAGTGCCGATGCATAAAGACATCGAAACGTGGCGTTCCTCGCAACTGAGCGATGATGAGCGTCAGGTTATCATGCGGAATCTGGGGTTCTTTGCGACCGCGGAGAGCCTGGTTGGCAACAATCTAGTGCTGGCCATCTTCCGACACGTCACCAACGCCGAGTGCCGGCAGTACTTGCTGCGGCAGGCGTTTGAAGAGGCGGTCCACTCCCACACCTTTTTGTATGTCGTCGAAAGCCTGGGGCTCGACGAAGGGGAGGTGTTCAACATGTACCACGAGGTGCCAACGATCGCCCGCAAGGACGAATTCGAGATCGGCCTGACTGCAGACGTGTTGGCCGATGATTTTTCGACCGCCACGCCAGAGGGGGCGCAGACGTTTCTCAAAAATTTGATCGGCTACTATCTGATCATGGAGGGTATCTTCTTCTACACCGGGTTTGTGATGGTGTTGTCGTTTCACCGCCGAAACCTGATGACCGGCATCGGTGAACAATTTCAGTACATCTTACGAGATGAGACGATTCATCTGAACTTCGGTATCGATCTGATCAATGGCATTCGCCATGAGAACCCCGAGTTGTGGACCGAAGACTTTCGTCGCTCCACGATCGAAACGGTTCGCGAGGCAGTGGAGTTGGAGATCGATTACGCGAGAGATTGCCTGCCGCGAGGTATTCTGGGTCTCAATGGCGATCTGTTTCGCGACTACGTTCAATATGTGGCCGATCGCCGGCTAGAACGTATTGGCCTCGCGCCGCAATATGGTTCCTCCAATCCGTTTCCTTGGATGAGCGAAACCATGGACCTGGCCAAGGAAAAGAACTTCTTCGAGACCCGCGTGACCGAGTATCAAACGTCCGGCGCTCTGCGGTGGGACTGATGAACTTCGGGCCGACAATCGAAGGTCTGTGCCGCACCTGCGGATTGTGCTGACATTCCCGATGGTTCCCGATGCGGCAATTGAAGCGCCAATTGTTCCGTTTGTTCAGGCTAACCTTGCGCCGGTCCGGTGTTGAGAGGGCGAGAAATTTCGACGATTCAACCATTGCTGAGGCTGCTTGCCGACATGGCGCAAAAACACGGTGTATGGTTGCTGTACCCACAGCGAGGGAAGCCCCTCTACCACTCGTGTGTGGTTCCTGTGGTGTGCTAATCGGTTTGGGCCTCGTGCTGCATTCAGCGGCAACGCACCATCGCAATGGTGGCATTCAACTCCAGGCGAGAAACGGGCAGAGTCGTCAATGGAAGAACAGCAGCAAAACAGCAGTGGCGAGTTGCTCGACGCGTTCTGTGATGAGTCGATGGATCTCTTGCAGGATCTGCCGGACAACCTGGCGCATTTTGCGATCGATCCTTCCGACACCGAGTCGATCAATGTGGTCTTTCGGGCTGTTCACACGATCAAAGGCAATGCCGGGTTCTTTGGCCTAACGGTCGTCAAGGAATTTGCTCACGCGCTCGAAGATACGTTTGACGAAATTCGTCAAGGCGAGGTAGTGCTTAGCGAAGAACTTGCCCGCACGCTGGTCGAAGGGATCGATCTGCTGGGCGAGTTGATCTGCCAAACTCGCGACGGCGATACGAATGGCGAGGATGGAGAGCGGCGTGCGGAATTGCTGCAGAGAGTTGAATCGCTCACGGGTGGGGCAGCGGTCGCCTCGGCCGAAGCGTGGCTCTTGCAAGAAGTCCTGGCAATCGCCGATGAAATCGCGGCCGTGGGATCACCACAAGGCGACGACTGGTCGAGTCGTCTTCGCAACGCCGCACTTTCGGTGGAGAGCGAATCCAGCGACGGTGAAGACCAAAATCAGGATGGCGTAAGTCCGCAAGCGAATGAAGCCGCGAGCAACGTGCCGACGGCCAGACAGCTTGCTGATGCTCAGTTCGCTTGCTCCGGCGTCGTCATTACGGAACTGGTGCGACCGCTTATCGATCTGTTCTTGGCCGCCGATGAGAACACCTACGGGTCAGAGCACGGTGAGGCTTTCCTACGCAATATCGACGACGTAATTACCTGGGCGACACAGGCCGAGCGGGGAGATTTGGCGAAGACTTTGCAGGAGGCAAGAGACGATTTCTCGCTGATATTCCACAGCCCCATCGACGTTGATGCCGTGTTGTTGGGGGTCGTGTGGGACCGACTCGCTCCCTCGCTTGAAGACTTGCAAATGCGGCAGCAAAGCCGCCAGCCGGCCACCGACGACGCAACCAAGCAAGAAGGTTCAGCGGCGAAATCGGAATCAACTGCGGATAAGTCGAGTCCCGATGATCGGCTGAAAGATCTT
>CAYLRE010000226.1:0-7991 GCA_964385715.1 uncultured Planctomycetaceae bacterium | reverse complement strand
GTCACCAGAGTACCCCGATCCAATTGTGACCTTGAGAATGTCCCCCGGCTCAATCAACTCGCTGCTCGCCGACACGCTCGCCAAACGAGACAAGTCGACCGTCTGCGCGTTCGCAACCGGAGGTGCCGCAAACTCTGGCGGCAGCTTCTTGGCGGCAACCACATTGCCAGCACAACCGGAAGTAACGAAGAGAAGCGATACGACCAAACCGTAAACGAAATGTCCGATCGCTGTCGTCTTATCCGAATCTCTCTGCATAGCGTTCGCTTATGTATCTCCTGCCTGGACCGTCGTCACAGACATGGTGGGTTACCAAGTCAGGCATGGGGCAATGCCCCGACTACCAATGTCGCCGTAAACACTTACCAACCAACGGACTTGCCACAAGAGCCGAGGCAGCTGGTAGGTCCACAGATTTGATGGGTGGTAAATATCAATTACCGAACAGAGCGTCAACGCCACTTAGCAAGCATGCGGCGAATGCTTACCCCACCAAAGAAACTGCAAGCTTGGCCTAGACAGCATCAGGCGACAGCACTCGAAAATCGACCTGCAATCAGCTGCCCGGGCGACGCTGATTGATAACCGCAACAGGTGCCAATGCTGCCCCGCCGACCATGGCTGCCGTAACCACACGATCCTTCGAGAACCAAGGAGTCCAGTTATCCTGTCCACGCACGACAACATCCCCCATCCCGACCCGAAGCACGTCGCGGGAACAGGGTGGTGCCGTCGAGTAGCGCCAAAGCCGCATTACAACAGCACTGCCAGAGCATTCCACCTCATGAACGCCGTTATTCAGCCCTCGCATCGAGAATCGGCCATGCGAATCCGTGACGGCTTCAGCGACCACAACGCCAGCACGGCGAAGCACGACGCGATGCCGACGCAAGGCCAAGCCACGGCGATCCACGACACACCCTCGCAGCAGCCCTTCGGCTCCATGCAAACGAACATCGAGCACGACCGGCACAGCACACTGGGAACTAACAGCAAGAGGACGGTGTCCAACGAAGCCAGGATCCGCCCACACAGTCCGAGGCACGCCCAGCAAGAAAGCCAGGCCTAACAGCGACCAGCGATTACAGACGCTCAATCGTGACATTCGCTTGCAACCTGCGGCACAACAACAAAGAGAGGCGAAAACGACGCCACGTCCAGTCGCTAGCTACCAGAATCACGACTAGCAGCGACAGCCACAGGCACGGCCACAGCCACTGCCACGATCCCGGCCATCACAAACGGATCAGCAAGCCACACCTTCAGAGGTGCATGCTGGGCAGCCAAAATGTCCTTATCCGAAACGACCATCAAGGACTGGCGAGCGGTTGGTGGGGCCGTCTTGGCCGCCCAAAGCCGTAAGACAGTCGCACCGTCACGCACTACCACACGGTGCACGCCACCCCGCAAACCCTTCACACGAAAATCGCCGTTGTCTTCGGACTTGAGCGTGGCGACAACATGCCCGTCTTGTTCGACGGCGACAGGAACTCCGGCAACCGGCAAGCCTCGAGCGTCAACCACGCGTCCCACCAACAATCCACCGGCTCCCAGCTCCACGTCCGCAACCGCTACGCGAGGCGGCACGGCCGGGCCAGCCGGCGTCGAACCATCCTGAGCCGGCCCGGCAGCCAAAGCGAACTGACTGCCAAACAGCATCCCCAGCACGGAAGTCAGCACGCTGGCGAATCGAAAACCCTTCTTCAACATCATGGACATGAAAACGCGCTCCTGCCTAAAGCCCGGCGGTATCTTATTGGCTTCCCACGACTCGAATAGCAATCGACCCAAGGCCGTGGCCGAAGTCCCACTAAGTCAGAACTCCGGAAAGGGCGGGAGATTAGCGAATTTCGCCCCAGGAGAGAAGAGCAAACTCCGGAGATTTGCGGAAATCCCTGCGTCGAGCATGCCAGCAGCCCCAGATTGGGCCCAAATCAGGGGTGCATCGGGCCAAGAAGCGATGAGATTGGGGCGAATTGCCACCCGACGCGTCGCGGCACCCTCCGACCACAATACGAGAGAAATGGCCGACCCTCATTCGGACAGGTAGATTCACGCCAGACCTAAGCAAGAGCTGCCGGCGAGCCACAATCCGATAGCCGCAAGGTCCGTCGGTGGCTGAGGACGGACCAAGCGGCGATGACTAGACGTCGAGCGTGCAGGGAAACACGCGGCGGTTGTGGCGGCCATGCGACAGCCTGACCAACAGCTCCACCTAATGAGCGCCTAGCTTGCTTCATCATCGTGCAGGGCGATAGGCAAAGCGATCGCGCCAGCAATGCCGGCTCCTAGCAAGACAGGCTTCTGCAGCCACCTCTTCGGATTGCCGAAATTGCCTCGCACGATCGTACTGTCGTTATAAACGACGGCAAAATCCGTGGCGGACGGCGGTCCGGTACGGGGAGCCCAAAGTCGAAACAGCCCGCCACCATGCTCGCTGGTGATCGTGTACAGCCCACCGCGAACTCCGCTCAACTCGAACGTACCATCCGCTGAGCTCTTCGCCACGGCGACCTGCTTTCCTTCGCGATGGATAGCAATAGCCTTCCCGGCCACCGGCTTCCCTTGCGAATCCAGCAGTTTGCCCTGCAACTTGCCGTTATCAGCCAGCGAAACATCAACCGGCTTAACTTCCTTTGCCTGGCTCTTGGACCCTGCAGGCGACACAGCGTCGGCAGCCCAGAGTCCAGACGGCATCACGCTCGTCGCCAACATCAAAGCCGTAGCGGACGCGCGCATAACACACGTTAACTTCATCTCAATCCCCCCTAGGCCAGACCGATGGTCCGCCAGTGACAGCCACCGACCACGATCCGGCAATCAACCGAAACAAAAACCGTCCGGAAGCCAGAGACTAGCTTCCGGAGTCATTACTTACCGCAATGGGTATTGCGATGGCCGCGGTAATCAATGCAGCACTAACCCATGGATTGGACACAAATCCCCAGAATCCGCTCGGGGCACAGGGGCCACAAGCACCATACTGAGCGCGAACAACCGGATCCGACGAAACAGCAATCGAGACCCCACGAGCAGCGCCAGGCGGCGATGTACGGGGAGCCCACATTCGATAGGCACCGCCGCCACCTTCCGTTGATACGTGATAGGTATCGCCTCGCAGTCCAACGATTTCAAACCGCCCATTGGCGTCCGTCGTCGCTTTCACGACCTCACGGCCGTCCGTATGCAATACGACCGGTGAACCGGCCATCGGAGCACCCTGGGTATCGACAACCTGGCCAAACAGCCGACCGCCTTCAGCGAGCTCTACATCGATCACCGCCGGTGCCACCGCAGGAGCAGCATTCACTCCCAGGTGCTCGCCAGCCAGACCGGGCTGAACAGTTAACAGGGCCGCCATCGCAGCCGAGACCGCGAAGATTCCAAAACGATTGTTGCGTTTCATACTCGTCACCTAAATCACTGATTCGAGGAGTGAAGAATGCAATGTTCACACTGTCGCGAGCCAGACTCGCGCAGTGGCTCCGACTTGGATAAAAACTCCCCCCCCGGGGTGCGTTCGCAAACGACCTCGACGCGGCTAACGCCGAGAGGCGGTTACGGATAGCGCCAGTCTCCAGAATTATCGGCCGAACGAATCTCTTACTTGGACAATAAAACCGAAATAACCGGCAACCTTCCCAGCACTCAACCCAAACCCCCAGTCCCTCCTATCCGGGCGTCTAGCACCGCCACCACGGACGCAAATGCGCACGAAAAAAACCTCCTGCGCCCGCAGCAAAGGCGAGCACAGGAGGCATTGATAGCTCTTTTGTCTATTGCCGAAGAAAACTCCGGCGTTGAGACTAGGATCCGCTGTCGTCGTCCAGGATCTCAATGATACCCCAGGTCAAACCGCCAACCACCAAAGTGGTCACCACAATGCCGGAAGCATTGCCGAGATTACCGCGGACGACCTCGCCATCCTTAACGAGCAAGGCGGCATTGCGGGCCTTGGGAGGAGCGGTCTGATCCGCCCACAGTCGATAGACGGCGGTGGATTCCGCGGCCGAAACGGCGTAGGTTCCGCCCGTCACGCCCTGAAATGCGAAGGCACCAGATTCATCGCTGACCGTTTCCGCAAGACGACGATCGCCTTGGGTCAGCACGACGGCACTGCCAGCGATCGGCTGACCGTCGAGGCCGACGACATGGCCACGGAAGATGCCGCCTTTGGCAAGCGACACGTCTGCCACTGGCTGCACCGCTTGCTGCGAAGCGGGCGCCGTTAAACCAGCTGCCATAACCGGCGAGCTGCTAATCGTGGTCGACACAATGGCCGCACCGACCAGGATGCGACTCAATAGTCCGTTAGACTTCATGTCTATGTACTCCTCGGCAGAAATGTAAGTTTTTGGGCGAGAAAAGCGCGTATTAGCGGCGTAGATATCACGTCTTGTAGGTTTAGCTCGGCGAAATCCCATCGAAGCGTCGAGAAATATTCCTGCAGCCGGAAGCCTCAGCGCAGCCGCCAGACTTTACGCATCCTGCCTAGAACACTATTGCCGACGACTGGCCCCGCGGAGAGAGCGTGAGAGAATGACGGCTGAAAAACACGACACGACGTCGCGTAGGCGGCGGCACAGAATGAAGCGCGAAAGCAGCATGCCCTCGCTAGAGTGGAATAGCCCCAGGCTACTTCAGCCGTTTAAAGTGCTCGACCATCGCCCCTTCTGGATCGGCATAAATCGCAGAAAGTCGCTCGCTCATGCGGCCAGGTGGCGAATGCGAGCGTACGTCGGCAATGTACCTTAGCAACACATCGCGGGCTGGCTGTGGCCCGTTTAGAAGATAATGAGCCCAGGCCCAGGAATAGCGGTACTCACTTCGCCCCATATCCTCCAGCTTGCTTTTGTCCTCAAGCCGCTTCAGCTCAGGCACCATACCGAGCCGCAAGTTCCACTTGAACGCCCCGTGATGCGGATTCTCAAGCACCCGCTCAGCAGCAGGTACCTCGAAATACTCGGCCAGCCCCTCATCCAGCCACAGCGGCACCATTGGCAACGATGCATGCAGCAGCGCGTGCGTACACTCATGACGTACGTCGACCTCAAGCTCCGAGCTGCGGTACGCGAACACCATGCCGGGGCCAGACGCCTTGTAAAACAGAGCTCGCCGAAAAGGCACGTCCGGCAAGTGCTGCTTCATGTAGCGGCGATAGCTGCCCTGGCTCGCAAAGAGATGAATCACAATCCTCTCACGAACCGGAGGAAGTCGTAAGCGTTGAAGCAACTCTCGCTGCGTGCTCGCGAGCTCCTGAAAAAGCGAATCATATTCGGCAAGGGGAAACTCGGCGTAGCAAGCAAACGGACCGAATTGCCGCGAGTCGACCCACTCCTGTGCAAAAGCATCCGCCAAGGGCGTGCCCCAGGCAATTGCTAACATCAGCGATGTAAGAGTCAATCTTCGCCACGCAACCAACCGGCTCACCATCGCGGCCTGCACGACACAGCCCCAAGAGGCAGGGCCCAAAGGCGAGTGAGCGGCAACCTGAGACAAGTCGATTTCCGGCTTGGATTGAGAACTCAAGAATGTACTCCCTAGGCAGCACGACGCCGGAACCAACGTCCGAAGCTTCGCCTACCTACCGGACGAATCTCGCACGGCACGTCTTCGCCGGCCGCAACCGCTGCGGGATGGTAGCAACAGAGGTCGGCGGCAATCTCTTCAGACGCCAACTCGGCAGCCCGATCATAAGCCCGACGCAACAACGGCCGACGCGACTTCACACCATGTGCGTCGGTGGCTAAGAAGTGAACCCAGCCTTCACTGAGCATCATCTCGGAAAACGCCTGAATATCAGGGCCAAACGTCCCCATCAAACTGCCGGCGGTAACCTGCATCAGGCAACCCGCCTCAACGAGCGGCCGAATCAACTTCGGCTTAGCCAGAATCCCCTGGTTTCGCTCCGGGTGCGAGAGAATACCCACCATGCCAATCCTCCGCAACGAGTCAATCACCGGCTCGAGCGGAAAATACAACTCGTGTGGCAACTCCAACAACACGTGCCGCCGACGATCGGCCAAAGAGACGATCCGCCCGGCGGTGAGACCTTGGATCATGTCCGGCTCAATGCGAACGTCGCCACCAGGCAAGACGCGTAGTGGTACTCCATTCTGCTGCAGAAAGGCCTGGACGTCCGCAACCTTCTGGCGAATCATATCGCCATCGTTATGGGCGTAGTTCCCGCATTGATGCGGCGTCGTGACAATCGTTCCGATCCCATCGCCCACAGCCATTCGGGCCATCGCCAATGTCACGTCCCAATCGGTCGATCCGTCATCAATGCCAGGCAAGAGATGACAATGAATGTCTGTAAAATGAGGCATCAAGCATCACTCCGCGCAGGGACGGCCAAGTCCGTCTGGAATGCATGCGCACGCCGGCGGCAAAGACATTGATTGACCACCAATACCAGAAACGTGCGAAATGCGCCGCGAAGGCTAGCGATGATTGCCGGTCCCCGTCAAGGACAATTCGCCGGGGACAATCCCGCCAGAGACCGTCCCACGAGGCGTAACCGAACGCAAGAGAGAAATGAAGAACAGACAACCGTTCCGGGCGACTGCCCCGCGGGGCCGCACGGCCCCAAACCCAGACACCTGCAAATGCCTGAATGCAGACTCTTTTCCTAGGCAGCGCGGCGAGAGAGATCCCGCGACTGAGCGGGCAGCTGCCGCGAGAAACCAGCGTTCGCCGGCGAGGTAGCCGACTGCGTGACCGGTGCTGGCGGATTCAGATTCTGACCGATCGTCTGAAACCACGACACGTGAAATCGGTGGTAGCAATGATGACAACGCAACGGCACCACACAAAGCGACTTGAGCACGATACGCTTGAAGCCGTGCACTTCACGAATCCATGCCTTTTCGGCCCAACACTTGGGACATTTCATAGTCGAACGCCTCTCTACCGAACCATCAGGCCCTCTGCCCATCTGGCAGAAGCCCGTCTACAGAATCCCCTGGTGGCAGAGATCGGCACTCCGCGATGGTAAACTTTATCGATTTTTCCGATTGTAGGGCGACTGCAGCGCCGGCGGCGTCAAAGCCAACAATTGCAGCACGAGATCGGCCGCCCCATTTGACGAAGAACGGCAGATACTGGATAGATGTCGAGGAAGTTGACCAAGCCCGCGCAGGTTTGGTAGCTTCGCACTCCGGTGGCGTCGGCGAATGATCGTGTGAGCCAGCCCCTTTCCCACCTCTCGGATACGGAACAGCCCCCCTGATGAAGTCCGCGGCGATTGGCCCCATTGCTATCGAATTCCCCGCGCGCGTCGAAGACAATGCCATGCTCCAGGAGGAATTTCCTCGCTGGGACATGGAGGCCATCGAACAGCGCACCGGCATTGCCTGCCGGTATATTGCGGAAGAAGAAGAGTGTGCCTCGGATCTGGCGGTCCGTGCTGCGGAGCGACTGTTTCGCGATCACGACATCGATCCTGCCAGCATCGACTTCTTGCTGCTTTGCACGCAGACGCCCGACTACCCGCTCCCGACCACCGCGTGCATTGTGCAGAATCGCCTCGGATTGCGAACCACCTGCGGGGCTCTCGATTTCAACCTCGGCTGTAGCGGATTCGTCTACGGGCTCTCGCTCGCCCATGGCCTGATTCACGCAGGCTCAGCCAAGCGAGTCTTGCTGATCACGGCGGAGACCTATTCCAAGTACATCGATCGGACCGATCGTTCGCTGAGGACGATCTTTGGCGATGCGGCAGCGGCGACTCTCATTGACGCGTCTGACGTACCTTCGCTCGCCTCCTTCAAATTCGGTACCGATGGCACCGGCGCGAATACGCTGATCGTGAACGAAGGTGGGGCTCGTCCCAGTGACGATGCCATTCAGCCAAGGCACCGCCATCGCTGGCCCAGCCAGATGTACATGGATGGCCCGGCCCTGATCGCCTATGCCAGCGAAACGTTGCCGCCGCTCATGAACGAGGTCCTAGACGACGCCAAGCTGACGCGGGCCGACGTCGATCTGTT
>CAYLRE010000225.1:0-8018 GCA_964385715.1 uncultured Planctomycetaceae bacterium | reverse complement strand
CAACCGGAGATGGCCCGCCTACTCAAGGCGCGTGCCGAGAAGCAGGACATCCCGTGCAGCGAAGTGTTCATCGATCCGCCGAAAGACCGCGACTACGGCAAGGCGATGGTCGTGCCGATCATCGGTTCCTACGTCGACCCGTATTTGCCGACTGGCAAGGTCGACCTCTGCTTGTGCGTCGATGTCTATCACGAATTTTCGCATCCCGAGCAGATGCTCGCCGCGATTCGCAAGTCGCTCTCCCCCAAGGGTCGTCTGGCACTGGTCGAGTATCGCACGGAAGATCCGGCGGTGCCGATCAAACCGCTCCACAAGATGAGCAAGAAGCAGATCCTCAAGGAGATGACTCCCAACGGATTCAAGCTCGTGGAGCAGTTCGACAAACTGCCGTGGCAGCACGTGATGTTCTTCGAGCGGGATGAGGACTGGAAGCCGGCATCGGAAGACCAGGCGGCGACCGAAAAAGAAAAGGCATCCGCCGAATAGCGTCACTCGCCGGCCACAAGCTCTTTGAGTGCCCCGTCAATGGCCGAGAGTGCCTCGCCGATCGGTTCGTTCAAAACGGCCGTCGCCATTGAGTCGAGCGGCGTTTCGTCCCGATTGATGATCACCAGTCGGGCTCCGTTCTGGGCCGCCAACTGTGGAAGTGAGGCCGCCGGTTGAACCACCAACGACGAACCAATCGCGAAAAACAGGTCGCTACCGCGGGCCAGTTCGATCGAACGCTCAAGTACTTCTGTGTCGAGCGATTGCCCGAAGGAGATCGTGGCGTGTTTGGTGCGATCGCCGCCGCACGACTCGCAAAGTGGTACCTCTTCTGTCTCCAGGAATTGATGCACCAGGGCGTGGGCGTCGGTCCGCCAGCCGCAATCCTGACACAGGATCTCGCGGGCGGTGCCGTGCAGTTCCCAAACGGTGCGATTGCCAGCCAGTTGATGCAGGCCGTCGATATTCTGCGTCACCACGGCGGCCAATCGATCGTCTTCTTCCCAGCGGGCCAGTGCCTGGTGGCCTGCGTTGGGTTGGGCATCGGCGAACTCCGCATGGGCCAGCGACTTCTGCCGCCAGTACTCCTCCCGCGCGGCGAGGCTCGCCATGAAATCGTCGTACATCACCGGCTGGAACTTCGACCACACGCCGCCGGGGGAGCGGAAGTCAGGAATGCCACTCTCGGTACTGATGCCGGCCCCGGTGAACGCCACGGCGTCGTTCGCCTCGCGCAGCCATTCGGCAATCTGTTGGTAACAATCCGACATCGCATCCCTCGTCTCTACAAAACGTTCAGGCTGTCAAGAATCGCTTCCGCTGCCCGCTCCCCTTCGGCAATGCATTGCGGTACGCCGACGCCACGCAGTGCATTGTTGGCGATTTCTAAACCGTCGTGCTCTGCAATGTGCCCTTCGATCTGGGCCACAATCTCACGATGCCCGAGATGATATTGCGGCATGGCTGCTCGCCAGCGAACGACGATCGCCTTGACCGGCTCGCCTTGCACGCCCACCAGGTCGGCCAATTGTTCGCGTGCGATGCGGATCAGTTCTTCGTCCGGCAGGTCGACCAGGTCGCCCTGCTTGGCCCCGCCAATGAAGACACGGATCAAGGCGTGACCGCTAGGCGCACGGTCGGGAAACTTGTTGCTAGAGAAGCTGGCCGCCAGGATCGGTCGCCCTTCAGCCTCCGGCACAACGACGCCGGAACCTTCGAGTGGCCGGGACAGCTGCTCTTCGGGATAACCCAAGCAGACGATGGAGCACGACGCATGGGGAATGCCGCCGAGCAGACCACTGGCCGCGGGATCGACCGCATCGAGCAACCTAGCTGCTGGGTGCGCGGCGGTCGCCACGATAAGACCGTCACATTCGATCGCCACTTGATCTCCATCCAGACGGAGTCGCCAGCCGGTATCGGTCTTCTCGACCGACTCGACCTGCGCTGCGAGTCGCACCGCGTCTTCGGGCAAACGACTCGCCATGGCGTTGATCAACGTTGAACCGCCGGCGCGGGGCGTGACGAACATTCCGTAACGGGCACCACTCTCCTCTCCACTGCCGGCCTGTTGTCGCTGGCGAGCCTTGGCCGCAGCTCCGCGGGTCAGGCTGCCGTGGCCTTGCTCCATTTCGATGAAACGGGGAAGCGTGGCGGCCACGCTCAACTTGTCGGGGTCGGCACTGTAGATGCCGGCCACCAGTGGCTGCACGATTCGTTCGAAGACCTCGCTGCCGAGGCGGCGCGTGGCGAACTGCGTTAGGGACTCCTCCGCTTCATTCTCACCGCGGGTCGGCACGAAACGTTCCCAGGCGAGCCGCAACTTGCCCCGCCAGGAAAGCAGCGGCGTGGTAAGAATCGGCCACAATTTGCCGGGAGCCATGAGCGTAAAACCAGGCGGCACCGGGTACATCTTGCCGCGAAAGACCACGAACGCCTTGCGATGGGCAGGGTTGGTGCTAATCAATTCGTCGCGCATGCCGAGTCGGTCGGCCAAATCGAGCACGGTCGAAGGCTGCGTGAGATAGTTGTCGGCGCTTTCTTCAATCAGAAAGCCGTCCGCATGGAGCGTGTTGATCGTTCCGCCCAAGCGATCGCGAGACTCGAGCAGGGTGACTTGTAACTCGGGAGCAATTTCTACCAGACGGTACGCCGCAGACAATCCACTAACACCCCCGCCAATGACAACGACGTGTCGTTTGGGCGGGGAGGACGGCGGTGTAGCAGGATCATTCACGTTCTTGTCGCTCCGGAATCTGAAACGCCCAAAAATCTAAATCAGGGCGGAGCCCCATTCTAGCGGAGATCCAGCAGGGCTAGCAGTGCTCGCGAAAGCAATGGGTGCGCAGCGGTGCGCGCTGGCCTTTTTCGGGGAGTTTTTAGAAAGTTAGCCGAACGGTGAGCCGCGCTACGTTCGCGGATCGAGAAGCAACCGATAATCGTGTTGTCACGTCGGACGAGAATCCGTATTAGGGGAGACGCGAGAATCGCCTCGTACGGATTTCGCCCCATCTTCGGTTGCCATTCGACTGCAGCGAAAGAGTGCCGTATGCAAATTCAATCTTCCAGAGTGCGTCGTTCATTCCGTCAATTGCTGGCATCCCGTCAATTGCTGGCATCCCGTCAATCGCTGGCATCCCGTCAATCGCTGGCGTCCTGTCCGTACTTCGTCGCAACGGCACTTCTGATCGTCGCGACGGCCGGTTGCCAGACGCCCAGTGCATCGCCCTTCGTCGCATCAGCACCCATGTACGGCAACTATCCGGCGCACTATGCCGCGGCTCCGGCTGCCGTGGCGCCTGCGACTGCCAGGCCGACAGGCACCTATCCAAGCGGTTACGTGGCCGCTCCGACGCCAACGCAGTATCACCCGCCGACAACAACCACCCCGCCCTACCCGGCACCGCGGGCCGTGCAAAGCGCAAATCACTTCTCGGCCGTGCCGTCTGCGACAACATCCGCCACAACCACCACCGTACCTAGAACGTCGCCGGTAGCTCCGGCTAGTTCTTCGACTGCTGTCACGCGCCCCTCACAACTGGCCACGCCCAACTACATCGGGCAACCGGCCGCCGGCCAGTACTCGAAGCAACAACTGGCCACTTGGGCTGCCGCCGCCAAGTCCGGCGCAAGCAGCAAAGGACTTCTGCCACGAGGTCGTCGAGCGGCGCCTTGCTGAAGCCTGTAGCAACCGGGGGCATCGTGCATGCACCAACGACGACCGGGCGATTTGAACTCCCTTGACCTGATAGCTCTCGCACAGCTCCTCGTTCTTCGACATCTCGGTGTCGAAGCGAAACGGGCCACTTGCCTCGGCGGCGGTGGCCTTTTTCTTTGGAGCTGCTTCATTGGTCCCTAGCGATCGCCGTACTGGATCCTCAAGAACGTCTGTATCGGTTGTACCGATCGCGCACGCTTCGGGTTGCGAAAAAGCAACAGCCGTGTTGCCAAAATCCATCCTCCTTACCCAGAGCGTGGTATTGTTCTGATGGTGGCGCGCGCCTACGTCGCGCATAGATTGCCACGTACGGAAGGTGGCCCTCGGTTCTTCGCGCTCATTGCGCCGCGGATTATCGAGGGACGCGACACGTATTCGACGGGATGTTTGAATCGGTCGCGAACAACGCTACGGATGCGAAAGTCTGTCATGGAACGAACGCGCACGCCCCAGGGTTCTAAGGCCCTGGGGGCGAAAGCACGATGCAGCGACCAGAGAAGCGGGGCCGAAAAAGTCCTCTGGCTCTGGACGGTCTGCTGCTGCGCGCTGCTCCTGACTTCCGGTTGCCGCAGTTTCTACTCACCGAACACTCCGCCCGCGGGATCGGCTCCTACATCGGCACCCGTATTCACAGCTCCGGGCCCAGCGGCGATTCCCGGCACGACCGTGCCCACGCCGACGCCCAGCTTCACAAGTCCAGGTGCAGCCGCCGATCCGCTGGCGCCAAGCTTGGCCGATACTCCGGCAGAAGCAGGCCCGCTGCCCCCGGCGGGTACCGATTCCACGGCACCCAGTCTGCCGGCGGTACCTGATGCCACCGGTCCAGCGGTTGCGGCTCCGCCATCCTTAGCCGAGACCGGTCCGCCAGTGTTTGATATTGGTCAAGGTGCCGCTGTGTCGGGGCTACCCGCAACAGGACCTGTTGTTGCCGGACCGCCCGTCATTGGGCCACCTGTCGCCGCGGGTCCTGCATTTGCGGCTCCGGTTATTGCCTCACGCGCCGCGCTAACGCTGACTCCGTCGCAAATGGTCGCTCCGGTTGGAAGCGAAGTCATACTGCTGGCAGGTGTCACCGGCGCGAACGGACAGCCTTCCTGCAATCAACGTGTCGAGTGGATGCTTTCGCCCGAGAGTGCCGGGCAGCTACTTGCGGTGGGCGATCGTGGCAACTGGCTCGCCTGGCGCCACCTCCGCGATACCCCGCGCAAGGTCAGCAGCAAGTACGTCATCAGCAGCACGTCGAGTTCGCCGATGGTGCTCAACCGCGGCACACCAACACCGATCGACGACGTGCAGGTCTGCTTTGGCCAGGCGTGGGTCACGCTCAGCTCTCCAACCGGCGGCACAAGTCACGTGACTGCCTTTGCGCCCGACGTTCCCAACTGGGGAGGAAGGCAGCGGACCGCGACGATTCATTGGGTCGACGGGCAATTTAGCTTCCCGGCTCCCTCGATCGCTCCGGTCGGTACGCGGCAAACGCTCTCCACCACCGTGACGCGATCGAGCGACGGCACGCCGATCGAAGGTTGGCTCGTGCGATACGAAATCACCAGCAGCGACGGTGCCGCCTTCGCCCCCAATGGCGACCGCGCAATTGAAGTCCCGACCGATGCGTCGGGCACCGCCAGCATTGAACTCTACCAGCAAGAGGCGGGACGCAGCACCACGCAGGTCGACATGCAAGTCATTCGCCCGCAGGTTCCCAGTCAGGCCGGTAGTCGTCGACTGGCCATCGGACGCGGAACGACGACCGTGACTTGGACCGCCTCAGAAGCTGCGATGCGCGTGACCGGCCCTCAATCGGCAGAGACGGGTGCCACGGCCACGTTCCGCATTGAAGTCTCCAATCCTGGCAGTCTGCCGATCGACGGTGTTCGCGTGGTAGGACGCTTGCCGCAAAACATGTCCTATCTTCGCAGCAGTGCCGCGGCCACTCAAACCGCCGGTGGCCTCGATTGGCAACTCGGGCAACTCGCCCCCGGTGCGGTCTCCACGATCGATGTCGACTTCCGATGCGATCAGATGGGTGCGGCCGAGTTCTGTGCCGAAGTAACCGCCGCCGGTGGTCCCGCAGCGCAGCAATGCAGCACTGTCCAAATTGGTCAGCCGCCGGCACCGGCGTCGCTGCAGGTTGAAGTTACCGGCCCTGAAACAGCACGTGTGGGCGATGAAATCACCTACGACATCAAGATCACCAACATCGGATCGACGGACGTTTTTGACCTGGAACTGTCGGACGTGTTCGACGTTGGGCTGGAAAGTATCGACGCCGGGCCAGGTAAGCAGACCATCACCGGCCGCCCCGGCGGATTGAGTGCTGGCGAAGTGAACGACGACCTGAAAGTCACGTTCCGCGTAACGAAGGCCGGCACTCTCTGCCACACGGTCACGGTGCGTGCAGAAACAGGAGCCACCGCCGAAGCGAAGAAGTGTGTCACGGTAAGCGAGACAGCCGCCGTGCCGGAGGTCGAGTCGGCCGGGCTGTCGGTCGAGACGATCGGCCCGCAGATGCGTCAGGTGGGAGAGAAGGCCCGCTTCCAGTCGACGATCACCAACACGGGCAACGTCGTGCTCACTGACCTAAAGATCGAGGCCACGTTCGTGCAGGGGCTCAACGACGGCGCGGCCACGCCTGGCTTCGTTCGCGAAGGCAGCCAGATCCACTGGACGCTCGATCGTTTGGACGTCGGCCAGAGCATCCTACGAGAAGTGGAAGCGGTCTGTCGCGAGGTCAACGACAACGCTTGTTTGAATATAACCGTGCGTGCCAATCCCAATCGTATCGTCGGGGATGCGGCCTGCATTCGCATCGAGGCGGCGGCCCCCTTGGCAGAAGATCCGCCGGTCGTGCCGGCCGAGTCAGGTCTGGTCGTGCAAATCGACGACTTCAAAGATCAGGTCGCTGTGGGGACCGATGTTCCTTACGAAGTGCGGATCAAGAACCCTGGCACCGTGTCGGACCGTAAGGTCTCAGTCGTGATTCGAGTGCCGGCTGGATTTACGGCGGTGGAAGTGCCGGCCAATTCCGAGCTGCGGGGAACGATCGCGGGAAACGAGATTCGCTTCGAACCGATTCAGGAACTGCGAGCCGGCGAAGAATTTGATTCGATTCGCTTTGTGCTTCGCGCCGCTCAGGCGGGCGAGAATCAGATCGTCGAGGCTTTCGTCTCCAGCGAACGCGAGACCACTTCGATCGTGGCTCAAACCGAGACGAGTGTGTACGGGAACTGAGTGAGCAGCGGTCGTCGCTAACTCGTCAGCGCCCGCGTTAGTCGTACCCTACCTTGTCGACGTTACAAGAAGTGACCAACTGCCAATAGGTGACGGCCGCCGTGGATAGCGCCCAGGATTTGATTAGCAAGTTCGTGTTGCTGTGGGCGGTGATCGATCCCGTCGGGACGATCCCAGTTTTCATATCGGCAACCGCAGAACGCACTGCGACCGAGAAGAGGCGAATTGCATTCGTTGCCGCCTTTGCCGCCGCGGGCATTCTGTTGTTCTTCATCGCCGTGGGTGAACCGCTGTTGCTGGCGATGGGTATTCCACTGCTGGCGTTTCAAATCGCCGGTGGGATCGTGCTATTCCTGTTCGCCTTGTCCATGATCTTTGGCGAGAGCAAACCGGAAGGCGAAGAAAAACTCCTCCGTAGTGTGACTGATACGGCCGTGTTTCCGCTGGCCACGCCGTCGATCGCCTCGCCCGGTGCGATGATGGCCGTGGTGCTGCTGACCGAGAACCAGACGCACACGTTGCTGGACCAGGTCGCCACGGCCGCCGTTATGCTCGTCGTCGTTGCCACAGCACTAGGGCTGATGCTTGCCGCGGGCCCCATCTCACGAATCATTGGTTCCGGAGGGGCCAGCATCGTCAGCCGCGTGATGGGCTTAATCCTTGCTTCGATCGCCGCGGCCAATGTTCTGGAAGGGCTCAAAGAATATTTTCAGTAAGTGCCCCGCTACTCCCCACGCATCAGCCAGAAGAATAAAGCTGCAAGCCCGCTGACAAGCAACAGAGGCACGAGCATCCGCAAGAAGAAGCCGGCGTCCTCTCCCGGGGTTAATCCCGACAACAACCCGCAGCCGAAACACGCGCGTGGCAAGGCGAACAGGGCCGCAAGCCCGACGCCGGACGCACCGACCGCCGTACGCCTGGTTCGCGCCATCCATCTGGCTTGTGCCGCTTGACTTGTTAGTCTCGGCTTGGTCATGTCGTCATCCGTTTGTGCTCGCTCGCCACGCACACGGGGCATGTCGCACTACCGGTTTGAGAGCAGGGCCGTAACATCTCGCTTAACGCTACCGAGGGCAAGTATCAC
>CAYLRE010000224.1:0-8032 GCA_964385715.1 uncultured Planctomycetaceae bacterium | reverse complement strand
TCAGGCTGTGCCTGACAGAATCAGGGCTCCGCCAGCATTCGCTCCGGCATGCCCAGGGTGCCCTACGACTAAAAATGCACCCCTGCTGCGAGAGCAAAGCCTTCAAAGCCTAGGAAGGTCAGCGTGGGGGCTCCGCCGTCGGTCCAGAGCTGCCCCTCGTACATACCGCGGGCGAAGAACGTCCGGCACCCAATCTCCCGTCGCCATTCCAGGCCCAAGCCAAGCTCACCGCCGCCAAAGACGTCGTCCCCGTTGTCGAGCGTGACGCTTCCGTCGGTTCCGCTCGGCGCGGAATTATTCACCACCGTACGGTCCATGTCTTTGCGTCCAAACAGCAGGGCGCCACGAAAGCTTCCCACGGCCGCGAATCCCCGGTCGCCGAGTGGACGGCGGCCATCCGCCGAAAGTGTAACACCGACACCTTCGAAGCGCCTTTGCCACGTAAGTTGTGTTGCAGCACCGCCCGACACAACCGCGTTAAAGGTCTGATCGACCTTGGCGTAGCGAATGCCGGCGCCCATGGTCAACTCGGTCGCCCCAACTCGCAGCTCTTGCGTTCCTTCCAAATCGAACGTGCGATACTCCAGCCCGTGGTTCACTTGCAGCACCGCGCCAGCACCATTGAATCCGGCGGTAATTGAGGCCGGCAAGATGACCGTCACCACGCTGGCGGTCGGCACGGAAGAACCGCTGAGTATCTGTGTCGGCTCGGTTACATCCTGATCGAGCTGCCAGAAGCGAACCCGTGCCCCGCGTCCTTCGCTATCGACAAAGCCCAGCCATACCCGCGGTGTGGCGTCGTGATCAAAGTTAAACGGCAACAGCGTGGTCGCACTGGTGCCGGGATCCAGTAGCGTCGTCTGATACGATTCCTTGTAGTGCGGCTTAGCGAACACGACCTCGGCTCCGAAGTAAAGCCCGCTGTCGTACGACTCGCAGCCACAGCAGTCGACCTCACAGCAGCCGCCACATCCACCATCACCCCCGCCAGCATCACACCGGCCGCCGCAACCGCTGTCACAGCTGCTCCCGGGGCCATAGGCCACGACTGGACGGACGGCCATTTGATCGAGCCTGGCGTGTAGCGAAGCGAGCTCAGCCTCGAGCTGCTGCAAGCGATTGGCCGGACCGTCGTAGCCGGCAGGTCCCGCTGCTGGCTGACCAGCCCACTGAGCAGCGACGGGACTCACCACAAACGCGGTCAGGAACAACGACAACAGGCTCAGCGAAAATCGTAGACTCGACATCGGTAGTTAACCCTCGAGTTGGCGACCGGTTAAGCTAGTACAAATGCAGACAGCAATGAGCCACATCCCGTGGCACCGCGCAGGACCAAGCCGGCGCGGAATCGACACTCTTCTGCAGGTATCGGTTGGGCAAACTTTGCGGCTTGAGTAAGATTTGCGGCTTCAAGACGCATTGGCCGAGCCAGCAGCGATAGCAAACCAGAGACCACTCCACCAACAACTGCACTCAAACACTTCCGCGGAATCACCTCCGCTGAAACACCACCGCCATGGGCTCACGTATCGCCAGTATCCTGCTCCGTCGCCGCTGGCTGATTCTGGGTCTGCTCCTGCTGGCCACCGCCGCTGCCGTGGCCCTCGCGACGCAGGTCAAATTCGACTTCACGCCACAGGTCGTTTTTGCCGCCGGCGACGATGCGGTCGAGTTTAGCGAGCGGTTCAAGAAGACCTTCGGCTACGAAGACGCGGTACTGGCCATCGTCATGGAGGCGACCGACGTCGATGCCGTTAATGGGGCTGCTGGCAAGAGCCACGACATCCTCAGCCGCGACTTACTCGACTGGCAGGTCCGTCGGGCACTCGACTTCGACAAACTCGACCACGTGACCGAAGTCCTCGCGCTGCCGATCATCAAGCTGCCAGTCATCAGCATCACCAGCCCCGGCGGCCTCGTGCTGAAGCGTCAGGTGCGTCGCCTCCCGGTCACCGATGAGAACGAACGTCAGCTGCGGGAAATCGTCGCCGAGAGCGACTTGCTGCAGGGCACCTTCGTCAGCCGCGACAAACGATTCGGCACCCTCGTCGTCACGATCGATCCGGAGGCTCGTCAGATCGACACGCTTCGTTCGGTCGTGACGAACATCGAAACCATTCTGGCCGAGAATCCTCCACCCACCGGCTATCGCATCCGCCTGGCTGGGCTGGCGGCGCTGCGACTCGACATCGTCAACAATCTTCAGGCCGATCTGTTGCGGTCGGTTCCGCTGGCCGCCGGCGTGCTTTGCGTGGCGATTCTGATCATGTTCCGCCGCACCGCCGGGCTCGTGCTTTCGCTCACCACCGTCGGCATGGCGGTCGCTTGGATGATGGGACTGATCGTCGTCGCCGGCGAGCACCTCAACATCATTAGCAATGTGCTACCGCTGTTGATGATCATCATCGGGGCTGCCAACTGCATCCATGTCCTTTGCCGCTATGCGGAAGAATTCGAGCGGCATCACGGCGATCGAGCCGCTGCCACGCGGGCCACCATCGCCCACATGGCCCCGGCCTGCATGCTGACGTACGCGACCACGGCGATTGGTTTCGCCAGCCTGGCCGCCGCGCAATCGGATGTGCTGAGCAGCTTCGGTTGGCAAGCAGCGGCAGGCATGGGCCTGCTCTACGTGGCAACGCTCGGCGTTCATGCCACGCTCATGCCGCTGTTCCGCGCACCAGCAGTCAGCGTGCGTCGTTCGCCCATCGCCCCGGTCGTGGCAGCCGCCGGTTACTTTGTCGCCCGTCATCCGCGACTGGTGGTGGCCGGCAGCCTGGCAATCATTGCCACCTCGCTTTGGCTGGGGCGCAACATGACGGTCGACTCGTACCATGTGGAGACGTACGAGGCCGATCACCCAATGATGGAAACGCTGCACGTGGTCGACGAACACCTGGGTGGCGTGCTGCCGCTGGAGATCAGCATCGCGGGAAACGAACCAGGCCGACTGCTCGATCCGGCCGTCTACGCTAAGGTCGCCGCCATCACAAAATTCGCGGCCGAGCAGCCAGAGGTGCTCTTCGCCCGTTCGTATGTCGACCTGCATCAGGAACTGTACGCCCGGCGTAAACACGATCCGCAATTGCGTGAGGATTTACCGGCGGACAATGAAGCCGGCCAGCGGCGGCTGCAAAAGTCGCACGAGCTGCTGGAAAAGTTCGCCGGCTCGCTTCATTACCAAGCGTTCCTCACCGAGGACGCCAGCGAAGCCCGCATCCTGCTCCGGCTCAAGGAAGTCGGCACCAAGCGAACAGGGGAATTGATCGACCTGTTGGAAGCGAAGCTGGCCGAGCTGTTTCCAGAGCAGAGCGGGGTGGTCTGCCGCGTCACGGGCGACAGTTACCTCAACGCCCGCCGCATGGACCGTTTCGTCCGCGACCTATTCACGTCGCTGTTGATGGCCGCGGTCACGATGTTCGGCATCATCGCCTTGCTGTTCCGTTCGCTTCGCATCGGCCTGATCGCCGGCATCCCCAACCTGACACCGCTGTTCGTCACGCTCGGCTACATGCAGCTCCGCGGCTACGACATGAACACTAGCAACGTGATCGTGTTCGCTATCAGTCTCGGTATCGCGGTCGATGACACGATTCACTTCCTGGCCCGCTTCCGCGCGGAGGTACTCGTCGACGGCGATGTGGCCGCGGCCATCCGCCGCACGCTCCAAGGTGCCGGCCGGGCGATCGTGGTGACCAGCGTCCTAATCCTGATCGGCCTAGCAGTCCTTTCGACCAGCAGCTTCGTCCCCACACAACGCTTCGCGGAACTAACGGCGGTGACCATCGCCGCCGCCCTCGTCGGCGACCTGCTACTGCTCCCCGGCTGCCTGGCCCTGTGGTGGAAACCAGGGTGTGGGAGTGAAGGGCTCCATCCTCAAACGCAGCCCGAAGCGTGAGCGAGGGAACCTAGAGACTTCGGCGACGCACAAGCGTCGCACCATTGGTTTCCTGCCAAGTACATCGACGGGATTTACGGGACCTGGAGGACGAGGTCGCGCGCGAGCCCCGCCCTCCCAATAAATAGCACCCGACATGGTGGCACGGTCAGGAGACCATGCCACAACCGGAGAAGACTGACACCCAAAAGCCAAAGCCCCAACGCCGACTAGAGCGTCCCTTTGGTGCTCGGCACGCCGGTCATGCGGTCATCCGACTCGACCGCCATTCGCAGGGCGCGGGCCATGGCCTTAAAGATTGCCTCGGCCACGTGGTGACCGTTGCGGCCGTAGTGGACCAGCACATGCAGGTTGCAGAGGGCGTTGCCGGCCATCGCCTGACAGAACTCTTCGACCAGGGCCGAATCGAAGTCGCCAATCTTGGCGTTGGGAAACTCGGCATTGAAGGCCAGCGTGAAGCGGCCGCCCAGGTCGATTGCCACCGTGGCCAGCGTCTCCTCCATCGGCAACGTGAAATGACCGTAGCGGCGGATGCCTGCCTTGTCGCCAAGGGCTTCCTTAATCGCCTGGCCCAAGCAGATGCCGACATCCTCGACGGTGTGGTGCTGGTCGACATGGAGATCGCCGACTGCTTTGATCTCAAGATCAAGAGCCCCATGCTTGGCGAGCAGCGTGAGCATGTGGTCGAAGAAGCCGACGCCGGTCTCGATCTTCGAGTTGCCGGTGCCGTCGAGGTTGAGCGACAGCTGGATATCGGTCTCGGCCGTCTTGCGGTCAATCTTTGCGGTGCGTGCCATGCGTGGTTTCCTTAAGGCCGGCGTAATTGGCCAGCGATCGAAAGTATCTCTTAATCTTAGCTCACGCCATCAACGTCGTCATGGCGGTTAGGAACGCATCGACCTGGTCGTCGGTACCGACCGTAACCCGCAGGCCCTCATTCCAGCCGGGGTAGCCCATATAGCGGACCAGAATCTGCAGGCTCTTGAGCTGCTCGTAGACGCTGCCGAGATCGGCCTCGGCGTGGGTCGCCCACACGAAGTTGGCCTGAGAGTCGGTCACGTCGAAGCCCATCTCGCGAAGCCGGCCAGTGAGCCGCTCGCGCGTAGCGAAGATCTTGCCACGGGTTTCAGCAAGCCAGGCTTGGTCGTCGATGGCGGCCGTAGCGGCGGCGATCGCCAGGGCGTTGCAGTTATAGGAATCCTTGACCTTATTGAAGTGGTGGATCATGTGAGGCTGGGCCACGAGATAGCCAAATCGGATCCCGGCCAGGGAGTAACCTTTGCTCATGGTGCGGGAGACCATGATCTTGTCATTCTCGGCGACCAGCGACAGGCAGTTGGTCTCGGAGAAATCGGCGTAGGCCTCGTCAACCAACAGCGGGCAGGGGAGTCGGTCGGCGATGCGAACGATCTCGCCCGGCGATAGGACCGTTCCGGAGGGACTGTTGGGGTTGGCAATCACGGCGAACTTCAGGTCATCGGTACCGGCAGTGAAAGCATCGCCCAGCGACCAATCTTCCTCGTAAGGAATCGGGTCGTAGACCGCGCCCTGAATATTGGCCAGCGTCTCGTAGAGCACATAGGTCGGGTACGGCATCCGCATCCGCTGCCCTTCGCCCACCAGAGCCCGGGTGACGACGGTAAGGATATCATCGCTGCCATTGCCGCAGAGGATCCAGTCGGGATCGACGCCATGAAGCTGGCCGGCCCGCTGACGAAAGGCCTCGGCAGTCGGATCAGGGTAACGAGCCAGGCCGCCGGCGAGCGTCGACTCGACGGCACGATTCACAGCCGCCGACGCGGGGTAAGGATTCTCATTGGTGTTGAGCTTGATGAACTTCGCCACGCGCGGCTGCTCGCCCGGCTGATAGGCGGACATCGCCTCGATGTTATCACGGAAGAAACTCATAGGGGCCGAACTTTCGTTGGGGGCTGCCGCAGGCACGAACTGAATGAAGGTGCGCGGCGGGCGAATGAACTGCTAGCGGCCGGCATCGTCGCCGCGCGCGAGGCGGCGACGGACACTCTCGCGATGGGCAACGAGATGCTCCTTATCAGCCAATCGGCAAACGTCGTCGCCGACTTCCGCCAAATCGCCCGCTTCGTATTGAATCACACTCGAAGAACGCAGAAAGTCATTCGACGACAGACCGCTAGCAAACCGCGCGGTTCCTCCGGTGGGCAAAACATGCGACGGGCCAGCAGTGTAATCGCCCACGGCAACCGGTGCGTGATGCCCGACAAACGTGGCTCCGGCATTGCGAACGCGGGCGGCAAGCTCCGCGGCATCGCTGGTTGCAATATGCAGGTGCTCGGGAGCAATCGCTTCGGTGATCTTGAGAGCCGCCTCGGCATCGGCCACCAGCAGCATCGCCCCGAAGGCATTCAGGCTCTCCGTCGCCAGGTCACCACGATCAATGGTCGCCAGCTGGCGAGATAGCTCCGCTGGCACCGCGTCGAACAACGCCTCGTTCCAGGTGATCAGCACGCTGGCACCGGGCGAATGCTCCGCCTGGGCGATCAGGTCAGCCGCAACGTGCTCCGCTTGAGCGGAAGCATCGGCTAGCACAACGACCTCGCTTGGCCCGGCGATCGAATCGATATCGACGTCACCAAACACCTGTCGCTTGGCCAGCGCGACAAAGAGATTGCCAGGCCCGACGACCTTGTCGACCTGCTCGATTCCTTCAACCCCGTAGGCCAGGGCAGCGACGCCTTGGGCACCGCCAATCTGGTAGACCTCGCGAATGCCCAACTCGTGGCAGGTGGCCAGGATGTCGACATTCTTGGCACCGAACTCGGTGGGCGGAACGATCACCGCCAACTGCTCGACACCGGCCGCCTGCGCCGGAACGGCGGTCATCAAGACGGTCGAAGGATAGGCCGCCGCTCCACCTGGCACGCAAAGCGCCACGCGGCGAAGCGGACGATAGCGGTGCTGAAGCGAACCACCATGCTCAAGCTCGAGCCGCACATCTTGATTCAGAATCGCACTCTGGAACTTGAGTACTCGCTCGCGAACCCGACGCACCGTCGCTAAGAACTCCGCGTCAGCCGCTTCGTGAGCAGCGGCAAGCGACTCCGCCGGCACGCGTACTGTCTCTGCGGTCACGTCAGCCCGATCGATCTTGGCGGTGTAATCGAGCACCGCCGAGAGACCATCACGTCGAACATCCTGACAGATTCGCTCGACCACCTGTTGCGGCGTGAGCGGCTCGCCAAACACGTCGATCGTTCGTTGACGGGCCGCCTCGCTCGTAACGTTCCCCTCAGGGCTCAAGCGGGCGCGAAGATCTCGCAAAGCCGCGTCGAGGTCGTCACGTCGGTAGTCAAAGCGATCAATATTCAGTTCAGGAGCCATGTCGTGCGTGCTAGATTGAACAAACCCACAGAATAATGGCGATACTGGCTGCAACCGCCGCCAAAGGTGTAGACTTATTAATAGGGCCGCCCCGCGGCTGTTAACTAAGGCCGTGCGGCAGCGGCGAACGGAGTATTTTGACACCTAGCGGCGATCAAAGATAGACCCGCGAATGACTTCGCCTGACCGCTGAGAGCCAGCCGCTCAGACGCCCCATAAGACACAACTTCAGACCACCCGCCAATCTCAATCGAGAGAATCACGAATAACCATGACCGCTAGCCAACCGCTCGACTACCGCAGCGACACATTCACCAAGCCGACCGCCGCCATGCGAGCCGTGATGGCCGAAGCCGAAGTCGGCGACGATGTCTTTGACGAAGACCCGTCCATCCACCGCCTCCAGGAGCACGTGGCGGAATTGCTCGGCAAAGAAGCGGCCCTCTTCTTCCCCTCCGGCTCGATGTCGAATCAGGTGGCGATTCGCGTCCACTGCCAACCGGGCGACGAGATGATCTGCGAGGCGGACTGCCACATCTACAATTACGAGCAGGCAGCCTTCGCGCAGCTCTCCGGCGTGGTCGCCCGAACCGTGCAAGGCGACTGTGGCGTGCTGGAACCAGAGCAACTGCACGGCTTAGTGCGAGCCGACAATGACCACCTGGTTCGCACCCGCGTGGTGACACTGGAGAACACCCACAACCGCGGTGCCGGACGAATTCAGCCGTATGAGAATGTCGAGGCAATTTGTCAGTGGGCCCACGACAACGGCCT
>CAYLRE010000223.1:0-8036 GCA_964385715.1 uncultured Planctomycetaceae bacterium | reverse complement strand
GTCGGCAAAGACAAGAAATAGTGACAAGTGGGACGCGCACCTTTTCGTCCCTCCTTGAATCGACACTTGCCGGAACTAGACGTCGGTTGAACGACCACAGCAGCAGAGCATTTCCATGCGACTACATAAAGAGAAGAAGTCGGAAGAGTTCGAACCGGACATGACTCCGATGATCGATATCGTCTTCCAGCTGATTGCCTTTTTCATGGTGCTGGTCAACTTCACCAAGATCGATGCCGACAATCGAGTCGATCTACCCGTCAGTTCCATCGCCAAGCCGCCGGGCAAGTCGGACAAACAACCCTTGATGCTACAAATGACCGAAGATGGTCAGGTTATCTTGGCCGGCGACACCATGGCGGTCGAGAGCCAGGAGTTCGACAGTCGTCTATTCCGCGAGTCGCGACGCCTGGGTGCCATTTGGGGCGAAGCCGCTAACGTACCTGTCGTGGTGCGCGGTCACATGAACGCCAAGACTGGTGACATCCAGGAATTAATTACCAAGTGTCAATCGAAGAGTTTCCAGCTATTTCGGTTGCGCGCAAAAATCAAATAGCGCCATTGCGCGCCGATCGCTCGGCAATCGGCCTCCTTTCAACCGGTGAGAGTCAATAATCGATGAAGGTTCGCAGCCGCGACAAGAACGACAAGATCGAATTGCAGATGACACCGATGATCGACATCGTGTTCCAGCTGCTTGTGTTCTTCATCATGACCTTCAACGTGGTCAAAAAAGAGGGTGACTTCAACATCCTCATGCCGGGCAAGCCGGCCGACGCCACGCTTACCGAGGTCGCTCCGACCAAACTGCAGCTACGCATGACCGCAGCCGGCGACGGCTCGCTCGCTTCCATGACGCTCAACGATGTCTCGATGGCCGGTGGCGATCCCTTCCAGGCACTGCACCAGGATATTCGTGGCAAACTGCCAAACGGCTCCGGACCTGCTTCCGATGCCGACTACGAAATCGAGATCAAGTGTGATTACGGGCTGAAGTACGAGAACGTCATCAAGGCAATCAACGCGGTCAACGGTTACCGTCCGCCGGGCGGAGATGAAGAAGACATCGTCACTTTGATCGACAAGATTCGATTCGCGGCCCCCGTGAAATAGACGAATCAAAGGGCACGCCGGACGAGCACTGGGCAACTCGTCCAACAGGGCATTCTTTATAAGGGACAGGCACCTTCGTTGCGTCAGGCAACGCATCATGGCTTTCTGCTGCGCGCTTAACGAACGCGAACGTCAGCCAACCAGACAGCGACCGCTTACTACTATCCGGACAGTGAAGGAGGTATCCATCATGCAAATCCGCACGTCACGTCGCCAGGAGACTGGCATCCACCTACAGATGACCGCCATGATCGACATTGTCTTTCAGTTGCTCGTCTTCTTCATCATGACCTTTAACGTCGTGCAAGCAGAGGGAGCTTTCAGTCTCCTCATGCCGGGCCAACCGGCCGAGGGGACTCGAATTGATCAAGTGCCACCTCGAACACTCCGAGTCCGCATGACAAGTGACTCCCAAGGGAACCTGACTACACTCACCCTCAACGAAGAACAGCTCGGAACCGCTGATGCCGCCCCATTTGCGGATCTTCACCGGCGAGTGCGTGATCTGGTCACTCACTCGGCCGCTCTCGAAGATTCAGCTGACCATGAAGTCATCATCAAGTGCGATCATGCCCTGCGATACGAAAATGTGATCCGCGCCATAGGCGCGGTCAATGGTTATCGCGTGCCAGGTAGCGACGAACAAAACATTGTCACGCTGATCGATAAGATTCGCTTCGCGAAGCCAGTCCCGGTCACCGTCACCATCGACTAGAAACTACTAGAAAGCGAGAGACTAGGAGCAGCTACCCACGCGGATGGTACTGCTGGTGAACCTGACGAAGCCGGGACACATCGACGTGTGTGTAGATCTGCGTGGTGGCGATGCTCGCATGCCCTAGCATCTCTTGTACCTGTCGCATGTCGGCTCCGCCTGAGAGCAAGTGCGTGGCGAAGCTGTGGCGGAGCGTATGCGGACTGGCCGCGGCCGACAGTCCCTCGCGGGCGGCATACTTCTTGAGCAGTTCCCAAATACGCTCTCGCCGCAGTGCCTTGCCGCGTACAGAAAGTAGCAACCAAGGCTGTTCCGGTGTTTGCCTCTGGGCCAGCTTCTTGCGGTCGCTCTCTAAGTACGACTCGACCGCTTCACGCGAACGCCGCCCCAGAGGCACGATGCGCTGCTTGTCCCCTTTGCCGTGACAAATGCAGTAGCCGTCATTGAGATGAACATCGGCCACCTTCAATCCGGTCAGCTCCGAAGCCCGGCACCCGGTCGCGTAGAGCAACTCCAACATGGCACGATCACGTCGCCAGTGCGGATCGTTGTGATCGGGGCTGGCCAACAGTCGATCGACCTCTTTAGCGGAGAGCACTTCCGGCACGCGTTGCCAAAGTTTTTGCGTGCCCAGCAGCTCAGCCAGGTTGTCGGTCATAACCCCTTCGAGTTGTAGATACCGAAAGAAGACTCGAAGCGCCACGATATGTCGCGCTGAACTGGCGGGCGCCAACTCCTCATTCCGGAGCCAGGCCGGGTAGTCGGCCAGCGTGCGAATATCGAGCTTCAGCAGATCTCGTTTGCCCAGCCAACGGAAGAAGCGGGTCAAATCGCGACGGTATGCGGCGACCGTATTCTCAGACAAATGGCACTCCGTCCGCGCATAATCCAAAAACGGCCCCAGGAACCGCTTGCCAGACGGATCGGGCTTCGTGAGTTTCTTGGGACGAGGTTTACGACGCAGCGGAGACATGGCCGATAATACGAGGACCAGAAATAGGGAAACTGCCTTAGAATTGCTTCGGCCTGCCGGCACGGCTCACTTCACGCGAACTGCCGGCAACGGCCTGCAAAGCGAGAAGATATACCGATTACGGATGCCGCATTGGCGCCGAAGCCGCAATCCCGCTACATTCGCACTCAACCGAGCACCGCTGACTTCATGGCGGCCGCTTCCTCCATTGCGTGACCGCTATGCAAACTGTCGTCGTCGAAGATCCCTACGAGTTCATCTCGCCACATCGCGGACGTTGGTCGCCCTGGCTGGTGACCCGCCTGCTGGGCGGACGGTACGTTAAGAAAAACTACCAGGTTCGCGGCTGCGAGGTACGTGGTGCCGAGAAGATGCGAGCATCGCTCGACGCCGGACACGGCATCGTCGTCACCAGCAACCACCCTCGGCCGTGCGACCCGATGGCGGCCAGTTGGATAACCCACGCGGTCAAGCATCCGTTTTATTGCATGGCCAGCCGACACACGTTCTTCGGCTCGGCGATTCAAATTTTCCTTATGCGCCGGTGCGGCGCATTCAGCATCAATCGCGAAGGCTCCGACCACGCCTCGCTTAGCTTCTGTGTGGAAGCGATCGCCACCGCCGACCGCCCGATCATTATCTTTGCCGAAGGACTCGTCACCCGACACAACGACCAGATCGCCCCGCTCCTAGACGGCTCAGCACTCATCGCCCGCATGGCTGCCAAGCGACGAGCCAAACTCAAGCCGCCAGGCAAGGTGGTTCTGCACGGGGTCGTCTTTAAGTATTTCTTTCGAGGCGATCTTAACAAGACACTGCCACCGGTTCTGAACAAAGTCGAAAGCGAACTCGGCCTAGCGCAAGACGCAAGCCTCTCTTTCCAACAGCGGGCCGAACGCGCGTTCGCAGGCCTCATCGCGCGGCGAGAGACGGAGTTTCTTGGAGAAGCTCGCTCGGGCGATCCTGATGAACGCATTCGTTATTTGATTGACCAGATTCTCGACCCGCTCGAAGCCGAATGGGCTGACGACGAGCCGCTACTTCGCAGCGATTACCAACGTGTGCAGCGATTGCGGACGCGAATCTTGCCCGACATGGTCGCCAAGAAAGTCACAGAAGAAGAGCGACAACGGCGATGGAAACAGCTGGCCGACTGCTACTACGCGCAGCAGCTCGGCTGTTACCCGCCCGGCTATCAGGTTGGCGATGGTTCACCTGAGCGACTGCTGGAGCTGGTCGAGAGCGTTGAAGAGGATCTCTTCGATGTAGCCACGCCGCAGGGGCCGCTCGATCTGGTGATTCAGATCGGCGATGCGATCGAAGTGCCAGCCAAAAGGGAACGTAACCAAGACGGCGACCCGGTGATGGCCGAACTTGGCGAACAGATGGCGGCCAACCTAGTCGACGTCATCAACAATCCTCCTGAACCGACAAGAGGACTTCGAGTTGTCTAACGCTCAAACCACGTCTGCATCGACCCCTCCTCTGGCGGGCGAACCGGCCCCGCTAACGCCGGCGCTGATCGCGCTCCGCGTGCTGCTGATCGCCGTCGGACTTGGATTATGGTTCTGGACCCAAGGACTGATCGGAGCCCGCGACATCCAATTCGATCCCGCCGTTGCCAAAGGAATGTTGAGCGGCGACGGACTGCTCAAGTTGACGGAGCCGGTCAATACCTACCTGAACAATAACGAGCGAGTTGCCGACTACTTGCTGATCGTCAGCTCCCTGCTAATCAACGTGCTAGCGATCTACCTGTTTGCCCGAGCCATCTTCGGCAGCAGTACACGCCCCTTCTTAGGGCTACTAATCCTGTTCGCTCTACGGCAGATCTGCCAAGGCATGTCGGCACTCCCGGCTCCGCCGGAGATGATCTGGCATCAACCAACACTCGGCGGCTGGGAACCGCCAGGACTGCTGGTGACTTACAAGGTCGGCAACGACTTCTTCTTCTCCGGGCACACGGCCATCGCGGTCTATGGGGCCGTGGAATTGGCCCGGCTCGGACGACTCGGGTATCTGCTGCTCGGCTTGATGACGGGTCTATTCCAGATCGCGGCGGTCGTCGTTCTGCGAGCTCACTGGGCAGTCGACGTCTATGCGGGCATTGCTACGGCACTACTGATCGCCTATCTCGCCCAACATATCGCTCCGCTGTTTGATCGCCAACTGGAACGCCTGGCTGCCCGTCTGGGACGAAGCGGCGGCTAGCTGCCCAGAGGCGGCAGTCTCTTATTCCGCATCAAACAAAACATGCGGGCCACCGCCATTTAGGCAGAAATCACTAGCAACCACGTCATTGTGCCGCTAGCCTGGAAGAATCGCCTCGTTCCATCCGCCACTCGCGAGTGAAACGAAAGAGGCGACAACCGGGCAATCTTACGCTTCATGAGTTCTTCGTGGAGGGCTGGCGAGATGACAACGCAACGGACAACAACCGTACTCCTGGCCGACATGGGCGACGGCGACGAGGGCGACTTCTTCGCTCTGATGACAAGCAAGGAAGAGTTGAAAACCCGCGATGGCAAGCCATACCACAAGGTCGGGTTTCGCGATGCGGGGCGAGAAGTTCGCTTTCCAATCTGGCAAGACACCGCCCATTCTCGAGCCTGCCAAGAAGAATGGACGCCCGGTGAGTTCTACAAACTGCGGGCCGTCTACCGCGAAACGAACTACGGTCCACAACTCGACATCTACAAGATTCGTCCCGTTTGCGATGCCGACGCGGAAGCCGGCTTTGATTCGCTGATGTGCCAACCTCAGTCACGATTCTGTCCGGACGCCATGTTCGACGAACTGCTCGACATCGTCGAAGAGCACGTG
Organism: uncultured Planctomycetaceae bacterium; assembly: GCA_964385715.1. Lineage (GTDB taxonomy): Bacteria > Planctomycetota > Planctomycetia > Pirellulales > UBA7805 > MB-PLM-2. The sequence goes on along the minus strand of CAYLRE010000223.1, from coordinate 2,412 downwards.
GCGGAAGAACCGCTGGCCGCGCTCGTTTCCCACCTGCTGACCGAAAACCGGAATGACTTTTGCAGATTCCCTGCGGCCAGGCAGAATCACCACGCCTACGCCGGAGGCCTCCTTGAACACACGCTCAGCGTTACACGAACCGCCGTTCACCTGTCGGAAAAGTACCAAGACTACTATGAGGATATGCGACCGCCGCTATCCAAAGATCTTGTCGTGGCGGGAGCAATCCTGCACGACATCGGCAAGCTACGCGAGTATGACCTTCGCCCAGAAGGAGCCGAGTATGGGCCGGCCGGTCACCTCGTCGGCCACATCCTGCAAGGACGTGATCTGATTCGTGAAGCCGCGGCCGAGATCCCGATCGCTGAAGAAACACTGCTGCGACTCGAACACATCGTCGTGGCCCATCAACGTCTCCCAGAATGGGGATCGCCTAAGCCGCCGATGACACCCGAAGCAACGATCGTCCACTACGCCGACGATCTCGACGCCAAGTTCCACATGGTCTATCGCGCTTTGGCAGAAGACGCGGGCGACGAACCGTTCACGTCAGCGAAGAACGTGTTGCGGCAGCGAATTTTTCGAGGACTGCCGCCGGCCAAAACAACCTAGGCGGCATGCGGGTGGCGCGAACGACGGCGCATCCCGTCACTCGTATCGGCGCCTGAATCAGGTACTTCAACCCGTTCGATATCGGCGCCAAGCGAGCACAGCTTCTGCTCGAGCCGCTGGTAACCGCGATCGATATGATGAGTGCCCGTAACGATTGTTTCACCCTGGGCGGCCAATCCCGCCAGCACCAGCGCGACTCCCGCTCTAAGATCGCTCGCCTGCACGCGAGCCCCGAGAAGCCACTCAACGCCAACCACGCTGGCCACGCCATAGCCGGCTTCGCCTGCGGAGACGTCACGGCATTGCCCGACCTCAATTTGAGCGCCCATGCGGCGCAGTTCGGCCGCATGGCGCCAACGAGCAGGAAACACTCGGTCTTCAACTCGACTGGTACCACGTGAGACACACGACAGGGCCATCAGCTGCGGTTGAAGATCGGTCGGCATGTGTGGAAAAGGGCGGGCCGCGAACTGAATCGCCGCCAGCGGATCCGCAGCACGCAGCATGAGCAAATCCTGCTCTCGGGTTATCGTGGCTCCGGCCGATTGCAGCAGCTCCGACACAGCCGTGATATGATCGGCACAGACGCCCTCGAGCGTCACCTCACCGCCGGTAATCGCTGCCGCCAGCAACATGGTCGCCGCTTCGATACGATCGGGAATGATCCTGTGAGAACAGCCAGCAAGCCGCGACACGCCGCGAATGGTCACGGTCGATTCACCGAGCCCTTCGATGTCCGCACCCATGCGATTGAGGAATCGGCCTAGGTCGACAATCTCCGGCTCTCTCGCGGCACCACGAATTCGAGTTACGCCTGCAGCCAACGCCGCGGCCATCATCACGTTGGCGGTTCCAGTTACGGTCGGACCACGCGGGCCGTGCATGTCGATTTCCGCACCTTGCAGGCGATTCGCTTCAGCAACCACGTATCCCTTTTGGATACGAATATCGGCTCCCAAAGCGGCCAGTCCTTTCAAGTGAAGGTCGACCGGCCGATCACCAAGATTGCACCCCCCGGGCAGCGAAACCACCGCACGACCTCGGCGAGCTAGCAGCGGCCCCAAGACACAGAAGCTGGCCCGCATTCTTGAGACCAAGTGTTCCGGCGCCAAACAGGCGGCCGTGTGATCCGCCAATAGCTGCACACGACCTGGCGTGCCGTCTCTCGCATTCGTCTCGTCTCGCTGGACGGAGACGCCCAATGCCCTGAGCACGCTACAGAGCGTATTGACGTCCGTTACTTGCGGGACGTTCGTCAGCTCCACCGGACCATCTGCCAGCAGCGAAGCCGCAAGAATCGGAAGCGCCGCATTCTTGGCTCCCGCGACCCTGGCCGTACCACAAAGCGGTCGCCCTCCAATGATTCGATAGGCATCCATGCAGTCGCTTTCCTTGAACCGCGAAGCGCGTGCCCGACTTATCCTTAAACTTGGCCGCTGCGTGTCGATCGACTAGCCGACCTTGCGAGCATGCACGACTCGCGACAGCCCGGCGAGATCCTTGACCACCGGCAGCAGCTCCCACGTCGCCTGCCCCTCGAACAGGCCAACCACACGTTCTTCGATCATGGGACTGATCTCCATAAGCAGCGAACCGCCGGGAGCGAGTCGCTCGGCCGCTTGGGGAACGAGTCGCTCGATCACTTCGGTGCCGGATTCCCCTGCGAACAGGGCCAGCCGCGGCTCGTAGTCTCGCGTTTCGGCCGCCATCATGTCCACCTCATTCTCCGCGATATATGGCGGATTGCTGAGAATGACATCGTACGGCTCGCCGGGCGGGACGGAGTCAAAAAGATCGCTG